>CAVIXW010000043.1:0-13100 GCA_963646785.1 Acutalibacteraceae bacterium | reverse complement strand
TTTAACCTCTAGAATGTTATATCATATCAACACGGTGATTGCTTAGGAGGTAATTTTCACACTTCTGAAAATACATAACTCTGAAATCGTGATTATTTAGTTGCTATGCAGACAAAAAACAGACAATTCCAAATTCAAACTTCCAGAACCGACCCCGGCATTCTTAAAATGGTCACGGATGGGTAATGGCAGAGGATCCCAACCGGTACGGAATATCCGCCGGAGAGCGTACGGACCGCGGAAAATAACCGAATCTGGTTATTATTTAGAATAGAATTTGAACCCGGAATCCCGGTAGCTGATTGGGGATAATTATTCCATATTCAGGTGACGGACGAACTCCGAACGAATGTTTCGATATGAAGAAGAATTTCTGTATTCCTGTTTCGGGTTCCGACCGATCAAACGGACGATACGCGCGCAACGAAACAGAATTCAGGAACGGTTATCGGACGTGACGACACGGATAACTCTGGGAACGGGCCCATACTCCGTCTGGACGGCAACGACGTATTCGTTGGGGTTCGAGTAAGAAACGATGTAGCCCAGACTGTCGGCAACAATCCCGTTCAGATGCCCGAAAATATGTACGTGGGCGGGAACGGAGGACTTGCCCTCGGTCAACCCCAGGCTTTTGATCCAGTTGCCGTTGAACCTTCTTTCCTGAACGCCGTTCCTGGTGCGGTAGAGCTGCTCGTTATCCCTCTCGGCGCCGAGCCTGTTCTCCTCCCAGGATGCGTCTTTCGTGTACACCCTGTCCGCAACCTCCCTGCTTCCGCCGATATGCGGAGGGACCAGTACCCACCCGATCTCGTCGTATCCTCCGGAAGTACACGGCGTCAGATAGCTCACGGGACGGACGGATTCGTCGTTCTGGGTCATGGAGAGGTACCGCTTGCAGTTCTTTGCCAGTTCGGTCTTGGTCCTGCTGTCGACGGTTACCGTCAGTTCCGGCTGAGGCATGATTCTCCATCGTCGCGCTATTATATATTGGATTACACATGGAAACAACCATGGAAGGTCTGTCCTGGATTCCGGAGACGGTGAAAAACATCCTGAAGAACTCCGAAACGCACTACCGTTCGATCGGATTCAGAAGGGTCGCTTCGCTGATATCCTCCGCCTGCCGCGATGTTTCCGACCTCGGAACGGTCTCACCGAAGTTTTATTCCGAATACGTCCGCCTGCTGACCGACGATTCTTCGCAGCTGGTCCGTTCCTTCGGATTTCCGAAAGATATTACGGAATACTTCATCGCCTCGCTCGCCCGCTCCATAGGTCTGATCGGACAGATCCTTTCCGAACTGGACGAAAAAGGGAAAACCCCCACTTTCAACGGCACTACCGGCAGAACCGAGGATGCCGAAGCGTTCCGGAAGTACTTTTCGGCTGCGGAACTGACCGACCCGATGCGGATCTCGTCGGAACCCCCGGAGATCCTCGGATCGGCAGAACCTTTCTTCGGTCTCGTGTACGAACACCGTTTCAAACCCGGCAGGGACTATCTGGTCTCCCAGCTGGACCTTGCCGTCGGTCACGACCGCATGCTGGCCGTATCCGAGGAGATCCTTTCCGTGGAGAAGACGGTTAGCCGGGACGGGGGGGTCTTCTCGGATTTCGGATATGCCCAGACACATCCCGGGGACCTGACCGAACAGGGAAACGGCTGGAAGATCTGCGAAGACCTCGTGGTTCCCGTGGACCGTTTCTCGAGATGGGGCTATTTCATGTACCACAAAGTTCCGATCCTCACGGCGATGCTTCCAGTTCACAACATCGTCTTCTTTTCCCTGGTGCGGAACAATATCGCGAAACGCCGTTCCGAAGGCCGGAACCCCTCAGTTTAAGTCGGACCTGACCCTGACGGCGCAGCACAGGGCGCCGACGGTGCACATTCCCGCACAGATGCCGAAGGTCAGATGCAGAGCGTCCATGAACAGACCGTAGGTGTCGGGCCCGAGATTGTCCGTGGAACCCATTATCACGTTCAGGGAGGCCATAGCGATCCCCATGGAGATCATCATACCAGACTGTCTGACGACGGCCAGGACCCCGGAGGCCTCTCCTTTCATGTCCGGAGGTGCGGAAGACATGATCAGGGAATTGTTCGGGGCGCAGAATATCCCGAGTCCGAGTCCCGTCACGACCATTATCGATACGACGTACAGCACCGAATACTCCGTGCTCAGGAAAAGATACATGGAGACGCCTATCAGGGTCACGCTCATACCGAGCAGGGGCATTATGCGCTTGTCCTGCACATGGTCCGAGACGGCCCCCATCTTCGTGGTGAGAAGGACCTGCATGAAAGGCTGCACCAGAAGCAGGATCCCCGTTTCCGTGGAACTGAGCTGTCCGATGCTCTGAAGATACAGCGAAAGGAAGAAAGTGATGCAGTACGATGCCCCGTAGTTCATGAATGCGGCGATGCAGGACCTGGAAAACACAGGATTGCGGAACATCCTGGTGTTCAGCACGGGATCCCCGGCATCGCGGAGGTATTTCCAGCTGCAGACCAGCAGGAACAGGCCGACGGCGAATAAGGGCGAACCCCACAATTCGGTGATGTTGACGAATCCGAACATGGTGCAGATCACCATCGAGCCCCAGAGAACCGCGCCGAACCAGTCCATCTTCTTATCCGGGGTCGGCACGATCTCCTTGCGGTACATGAGTATCGCGAGCATGGAGATCACGGCCAGACAGAAGATGGATATGAAGATGTACCTCCACCCGAAATAATCGTTGATGACCCCGCCTATGGTGGGCCCCAGGGACAGACCCAGATATACGAAGGTGGTGTTGAATCCCAGTACCTTTCCGCGCACGGACAGGGGGAAGGAATAGGTAAGCATGGCCACGGAGGAAACGGCCGTCATCGATGTCGAGAAACCGATGACGAACCTCATCAGGATCAGGAATTCGAACGACGGGCTCAGGAAGGAGATCAGACTGAAGATCATCAGAAGAAAAGAACCGAACTTGAAGATCTTCTTCATCCCGTGCACGCTGGCATATTTGGCCGCGGGGACCATCGAAACGACGGATCCCAGAAGGAACATTGTGTTGACGTATGCCTGGGCGTGGGAACCGACGCCGAAATCGAGTCCGATGTCTATCAGCGACAGATTCATCATCGTACTCATCAGGGGGGTCGTGAAGGAAGCCACGCAGGTTGCGAGGAGCAGCGCCTTCAGGTCGGATGATATCTTCTCTGACATCTGAAACGCCATGACGGAACGTTATTTTAAGCATAATCGTCGGTGTTTCGGAGTTCTTTAAAAAGGTGCCAAAAGGCGGTTTTTATACCATGCTGTAATGGACACTTAGGAAAATGCAGATATGACCCGGTCCGACGATATATTACGTTTCAACTTCGTTTTTGTTGACGGCATGCGCAGCTTTCAGGTTGCCGCCGAAAAGAATTCCGGAAAACTGCTGATAAGGTGTTCCGGATTTTTCGGGCAGGAGGTCGAGTACCCCGATTACAGATGGGATTTCATCATGGACGAAGGGGACTGGGAGAAGCTCATGATCATCATCGGGGAAGCCGGTGCGACGGATTGGAACCCTACCTATCTGGGACAATCCGCCGACGAAGACCGCAGCTGGTCGTTGGAGATCCACAGGCTCGGAAAACACACCCTGACCGAAGGCTCTGACAGATATCCGAAAACCTACGATCGGTTCTTCCGGGACATGCTGTCTTTTGTCAGAATGAAACGGAAACAGCCGGATATCTCCGACGACGGCCTTCGTTTCATTACGGTTGCATCCCATTCCGGCGATGAATGCCCGATCGTTATGGCGGACCGTGCGGAGAACACGTTCACGTTATACAATCTGCTCGAGGATCCGAACGAAGAAGGTACGTTTTTCATGAATGAAGGCGACTGGGACGAACTTACGGGCATCCTTCTCAGGCACGACATCTTTCGGAAATTCTCGGAATCGCCCTCTGCGGCCGATCCCGAACTCGGTTCGGAATACTCTGTCACGCTGGCATACAAACCCGGACAGATCGTTCAGAGATATTCCGGTGCACCGCCCCAATGGTGGCCGGCCTTCGGCAGAGAATTCTACGACAAGGTTATAGAAATGGTGCATTCCGGCAGAAAACGTGCGGATCAGAACATATTTTAAAGTGCGGGGACCGGTCGGGCCGTCTCCGGTTCGTGAAATAAAACTTTAAACCATGCGGGATATGTGCATTCGATGGAAGATTCACCAGGTTTCATCTGTACCGAATGCGGGTATCTGGCAACGGAGAATTTCGGATTCTGTCCGAAGTGCGGCGCCCAATACCGTTCTTCCGGTTCTCCTTTCCCGACTTCCGCCGACAACGGCGGCGCAGGGCCTTCCCAGAATGCTTCGATGGACCAGGCCGCCCAGGATGCATACCTGAATTATGTCAAGACGATACAGCAACAGTTCCTCGAGAGCGGACGCACCGTAACCCTGGCCATGCTCGGGATCTGGATCGTGATCGCGCTTTCTTTGTCCGTCACGCTGTTCTGCCTGCCTGCGGACATCGTCTCCCAGTTGGGGGGCTACACCGGTCTCGGCAGACAGCTCACCTTCGAAGGCTGCGTCCTTCTGGCGAGTGCCGCGTTCGCCGCCGTATCCCTGTTTTTCATCTACAAGAGAAAGAACTGGAGCATCGCGTTCTATTCATGTCTGTGTTCTACGTTCGTTACGGTTCTTCTTCTGTTCGTAAACGACTACACGGGCATCTACTTCATGCTCTGCGGACTTCTTACCTCGCTCCGCGTACGTAACCTGAAGCCGTTGTTCTCGTAACCCCGTGACATCAGCCTTCCCGGTCTGGTGCGGAACATATCCGCGATATCTCCGTCGGGCGGTTCGAATCAAAATCGATGAAAATCATGCCTGTCCGAGCAGAGACCCAGACAGGCAAAAAATGTTTATTCTTTGAGATCGAGCTGGTTAAGCAGCCTCGGGATGCCGGCCTCGAAATTGACCCCGTATCTGACGTCGGTCTTCGCGTTATAGGTCCTTTCGATACTCCTCTGGGTGAAATCCACGGCGATCTCGACGGCCCGGTCGATCGGTAGGCCGTTCATCACGCAGGCCGTGACGACGGAACTGAAAACATCGCCGGTTCCGTGGTAGTATCCGGGGATCTTCTTCGCGAATGCATAGGATACCTTCCCCATATCCGAATCGAACGAGGCGGCACCGAGATTGTCCTTGTCGAAGAACACGCCCGTGAGAACGACGTTCTTCGGACCCAGTGCGGAAAGCTCCCGGAGAAGCCCCTCGATATACTCCTCTGTATAAGGCCCGTCGACATACTCCCTGCCGAGCATCAGCGTGGCCTCGGTGATGTTGGGAAGGATAAGATCGGCCTTCATACACAGTTTCTTCATTCCTTGGGGGAAGTTTTCCGGGAATATCGAATACAGTTTTCCGTTATCGGCCATGACGGGGTCCACGAAGATCTTGGCATTCTTTCCGACTTCGTCCATGATCCGGGAAACGATATCGATCTGCTCGAACGAACCCAAAAATCCGGTGTATATTCCTTCGAACTGCAGGCCGAGACTCTTCCAGTGGTTGAGAATCGGGATCATATCCTCCGTGAGATCGCGGTAGGTGAATCCGGTGAAACCGCCGGTATGTGTGGAAAGGACGGCCGTGGGAAGACTCGGAACTTCGAGTCCCGTGGCCGATATGATGGGAAGGGCCACAGTGAGAGAGCATTTTCCAACACAGGAGATATCGTGTATCGCAAGAACACGTTTTTGAGCCTCGGATTTCATAATGGTTG
This sequence comes from Acutalibacteraceae bacterium, assembly GCA_963646785.1. Lineage (GTDB taxonomy): Archaea > Thermoplasmatota > Thermoplasmata > Methanomassiliicoccales > Methanomethylophilaceae > Methanomethylophilus. The sequence continues at coordinate 7,309 of CAVIXW010000043.1, read as the reverse complement.
AATCGGTCGGAAATAGATATAAGTTCCCCGAAAAATCAACCGAGGCTCCGGAGCAGTTCCGCAAGGACCGAATCCGCGTCACCAACAATGACCTCGTCCGCAACACGGTTGATCGGTGCGTCTGGGTCTTTGTTTATCGCAATGATCTTCTTCGAGGACGACATGCCTGCGACGTGCTGCAGGGTTCCGGATATCCCGAATGCGAGATAAATATCCGGCGACACGGTCCTGCCGGTTTGCCCCACCTGGTGCGACGGTGCCATCCAGCCCTTTTCCACAAGTTTTCTCGAACATGCCACGGAAGCCCCGAGTTTGGTTGCGACGATCTCCGCCAACGGAATGGACGACCTCGATACTCCTGCGCCCAGGGAGATTATGACGCGGGCCTTGGAAATGTCGTCCGCGGGGCCTGAAACCGGTTCGGAAGAAAGGATCTCCTTCAGTACGGTACATGTGTTCTGCCAGTAGATCACGGTCCCGCGGGCGTCGGGAATGGGTTCGGGCATGGGAAACGCCCCGGGGCGGACGGTCGCCATCTGGGGGAAGGCGGAACATCTGATCGTTGCCAGAAGATTGCCCCCGAATGCGGGACGGGTCATCAGCAGGGTACGGTCCTCGAGCGAAAGATCGATACAGTCTGCCGTCAGACCGGTCTGCAGCTTTGCGGCGACGCGGGGTGCGAGCTCTTTCCCCCTGGCGGTAGCGCCCATGAGAACGACGGCCGGTTCCGTGCGGATGACGATCCGGGCGATGCTGTCGGCATATGCCTCGGGGTGAAACTCGCTCAACCGCCTGTCGTGAACCTCGTATAGTGTTTCGACCCCCATGGAAAAGATCTCGGAGTACAGCGGTTTGAGTTCCGAATGCCCGAAAACGACCCCCCAGATCCTTGATTTCCCGGCATCCATGGAACGTATCTTTCCGAGGATCTCTCTGCAGCCGCTGCCGATCTGTATGCCGCCGTCATCTTTCACGGTTTCGATCCAAACCAAGAACCCGTCCGAACGGTCCGTGTTCAGTTTGTATTTTTCCAGCATTCCCGGAGGCAGACCGTCCTTATCTCCGGACGAACAGGAACCGGTCGTACAGGACTCACAGCCCATCGAACAACCCCCTGATGTGTTCCGCAGCTTTCGCCGGATCGGAACCGTCGATCCTTGTACCGGCCCTTGAAACCGATACTGTCTCGGTGCGAACTATGGCCGTGGGCGATCCTTTGGTCCCGACGGAGTAATTGCCGAGACCCGATGCGACCCTGTCGAGCCTTGTTATCTCCGTCTGCGACGCCTCGAGATACTTCCTGATGGATGGCAGTCTGCGGTTGATGTCCCCCTCGGAGACGGATATCGCGGATCCTTTCGGGGCCCTGCAGGTCCGAACCTCGTCACCGTAATCCTGAACGACGACGAATCCCTTTTCCTCGGGCGTGACGGAGGTTACGTAACAGAACTGCTCGCAGCACATCATCTCGGCGACCTCGACGGAGGTCTGACCCGTGCTTCCGTCCATGCTTTCCTTACCGAACAGCAAAAGGTCGAAGTCCGGCACGAATTTTTTCACGAATGCGGAGAGGGTGCGGGAAGTTGCATAAACGTCGGCGCCGGCAAAGGCCCGATCCGTGAGAAGGTAGGCTTTATCGGCACCGATCTCGAGACATCTGCGGAGTGCGGATTCCGCCTGTGCCGGACCCATGGTGACGACGCTGATGGTGTCGCTTTCAGTTTTTATCTCAGGGCAAGTTCGAGAGCGTGCTCGGAATACGGATCGAGTACCGAAGGTACGCCTTCGCGGAGAAGATTTCCCTTCTCGTCGATACGGATAAGGTCGGTGTCCGGAACCTGTTTTACGAATACGACATATTGCATTTTTGATCCTCACACATTCTTTGTTCCGCGTTTCGGTCTCAGAGATCTTCGTGCCGGAAAGATGTTTCCGGAGTTGAATTTTCCTTCCGGATCGAGGACTTTCTTTACCGCTTTCATCTCCCCCACACCTTTCTTTCCGTACATCATTTCTACATACTGGGTCTTTATTTTTCCGATGCCGTGTTCGGCACTCGGGGATCCTCCCAGGTCGATCGCCATCCGGGCAAGTTCGAGATACGCCTTTTTGGCTTTGTCGAAATCGTCCATGTCCTTCAGGATTATCTCCACATGGGGGTGACCGTTGCCGATATGCCCGAATATGACATATTCGAGCCCATATCTCGTGATCACCCTGTCGTAATTCTCCATCATCTCGTCCAAACGGTCCAGAGGAACCGACATGTCGGTGCCCATTTTATTGATCTTCGGTGCCGAAGTGCCTTTCAGCCTTGCCACGTATTCGAAAATGGTCTGGGGGACCGAATGTCTGAACGCGAAGAATCTTTCCCGGTCTTTCAGTTCGTACCCGCACCAGCTGTCTTCCAGCGATCCGCCGTGGTTCCGGATCACCGGTTCGAGCAGAGAATACGAATGAGCCAGACCCTCGTCGATGGGGAGATCGAAAAACAAGGCGGAACCTGCGTTCTTCGGGATGTCCGGCATACCGGTGAATCTCGGATCGTCGATACGGGACCTGCGTATCAGGTCGAGCGAACCGGAATCGAAGAACTCGAGGAATTCGGGAACCACCCCCGCGGAGGGGAGGTCTCTGGACAATGCGTAAGCATCCCCGTCTTTCGGCAGAAAGAGGATGTTGCTGATAAGGGGATGGGCCTTTGCCAGATAGAGGTCCGCTTCGACAATAATTCCTAGAATGCCCTCGCTCCCTACGAAGAGGTCGACGGCGTCCATATTCTCCTTGCTGAAAAGACCGGCCGCATTCTTGACCGAGGTATTGAAATCGTAACTAGGCAAAACCACGGAACGGACGCCGTCCGAGAACGGTATCTTCAGAACACGTCCGTCGGCGACGATATCTCCGCGCCTGATATCGAGAACGCTGCCGTCCGACAGAACTATCCTCAGCCTTCTGACCCAGTTCCGGGTGGGCCCGTACCTGAATGTCCTGGGACCGGAGGCGTTGGAAGCGATATTGCCTCCCAGCGATCCGTTCGATTCCGTCGGGTCCACCGGATAGAAATAACCGTCCGGATCTCCCGACATCTCCGATACCGCACCGTCCGAAAGCGAAGGAACCGAAAGGTACTCCCTGCGTCTCAAAAACTCGTTCAGTCTGCGGACCGTGACGAAGGGCTGCACCCTCACGTAAAAACCGCGGTCGTCCTTTCCCACTCCGAGGATCCTGTCGAAACGTTCCATGGAGAGCACGGTGCCACCGTACGGCACGGAACCTCCGCACATCCCCGTGCGCATGCCGGAGATCGTGATATCCGATTCGGTCTTTACGAGAAGGCGGACCTCTTCCTCGTTCTCAGGAATGACCGCCTTGTCCGCATGACCGCGGACCTTGCATTCGTCGATGGTATACGGCGAATCTTCGGGAAGATCATAGATTATCTGCATAGGAGTCGCTGAGTCTGGGGATCATGGCGGCGATCACGGACTGTTCCGTGAGTGTCTTCCGGTCTATCAGCCCCTTGCTGAGGTAGCCGATCGCGCCCTGTCCCTTTCCGATATCTTTCTGGGAAAAAGCGATCCCCATCGCATCGCCGACGGTGTTTCCCCCGCGGACGATCTCGGCCACCCGGGGAGGATACATGAATCCGGGCCCGCACCCGACCGTCAGGCGTCCGTCCCGGTCGAGGATTGCACAGTACTGGAAATCATAAAGACCGTCGGGACACTCGAAAACGCCCGCTTCGATGCCCACCGAAAGATCGTGGTCTCCGATGGCCGCTTTGGCACGATTGACCGCACCTTCGCGGGTCTGATCCCCCAGGGGCTGTTCGGGAACCCCGCTGGGAACCTCGGTGCCGGTGACCTTCACTCTGCCGTAGATGCGTTCCATCACCGTACGGACGGCTTCGATCTTCACGTGGTTCGCAGACCCTACGACGATGTCTATGACATCCGCGGAACCGTCGCGCCCATATTTTCCCTCGAGGATGAGATGCGCGCTCACCTTGTTCCCGTCCGAAGCCATTACCAGAGGCACCACGGAAACGATGAGCGGACGTACGCCTCTCGACTGCCTTTCGTCGTTCACCTTGTAACCGTTGGATTCCGTCTCCTTCGAAACCACGAGCACGTCGACGTTGTCCATGATCTCGGGATCTCCGTAGATATCGTCGAGCTCGAATATGCTGAACGGTTTCCCATAGCGGACCAGCTCCTGTTCGAGGGCGTTCTTTCTGAGGTTATAGGGCAGAAAGTCGGCGCGTGCCTCGGAGGCCATCCTGTCGGATGTCAGACCAACACACACTTCGGACCCCAGTTCGAACGCGCGGTCGAAAAGTGCCCTGTGTCCGTCGTGGATCACGTCGAAAGTGCCTGCGACCGCGGTCTTCATAGGCCGAACCCCACGATGACCCCAATCGTCACCGCCCACAGAACGGCCACGACCACAAGATACTTTTTCAGACTCTTTTTGGCCTGTTCCCCGTCGGTTTTTTTGCATTCGTCCGAACAATAGAGGCCCTCTCCGACGAAAGCGTTGCCACATTTGCGGCAGTGGTGGTGCTGGGGTATTTTCAGGGTGTATTCCTTCTGTGCCTCTTCGCGGGTGTCGTACGGCATTCAGTTTCCTCCGGAAGCGGATCTCCTGTCCAATTCGTTCTGTACCAGAATCATGCAGTGGTCGGCATGAAGGCTGACCGGGCCGACGCTGATCTTCGAGGGGGTATGAGAAAGCAGGATCTCTTCCTCCTCGGGAGTAAGGTCGTAATTGTCTCCGAGAACGAAGATCGGGTTCTCCGGAAATTCGAAATCCCTGCAATCGACACCGTCCTCCTTCAGGTAGACGAAATTCCCCGTTGCCGACAGTTTTTCGATGACGTCCTCGAAAGACATTCTGGAAATGAATACTCCCGGAGAGGAGCTCAGTTCCATTCCCGGAGGCAGTTTTTTTAGCAGTGCGTTACGGATGAGCGATGCGGTGCTGCGCTCGTCGGGATTAAGGTATTTCACGGTCTGGCCGGAGATCCTGACGGTCTTGGGAGCATCCTCCCCGCCTTCCAGGACGAGATATATCTCCGTATCCTTGCGGAGATTGTGGCTCATCACGAAAGCCGAATTGACGCAGCGCACCAGAATGTCGAGTCTTCCGGCGCCGCCGGCCAGATCGTCGAGTTTGAACGCACCGTCGGTAGATGCGTTGTGCCCGGTGATGACGAAGTATCTCATTCTTCGCCACCGTTCTCGATCTGCTTGAGGGTTTCTTCGTCGATGTCGCCGAACTGCTTCTGCATCTTCTTGCGCATCTTACGGTCCTTGGATACGGAAGACACCATCCTCTTGCTGTTGTTGTACTGTCTGAGCAGATCTTTGATGTCGCTGTTCCTGACACCCGCGCCCCTGGCGATTCTCTCGATGCGCTTGCCTTTGATGAGGTTCGGATTATCTTTCTCCTCGTTGGTCATGGACTGCATGATGACCCTGTACTGGTCCAGCCTCGACTGGGAGGCATCGAAATCGATCTTGTCCTCCATTTTGCTGAATCCCGGCAGCAGACCGACGAGCTTTTTCAGGGCCCCCATCTTCTTCACCGCGGTCATCTGGGCGTACATGTCGTTGAGGGTGAAGCGGCCGGACATCAGGTTCCTGCTGAGTTCCTCGAGATCCGCCTCCTCGTTGGCCATCTCCTCCTTGGCGATCTCGACTAGTCCCGCAAGGTCGCCCATTCCGAGCAGACGGGAAATGAAGCGATCCGCGTCGAACGATTCGAGGTCGCGGATATGCTCCCCCACTCCGAGGAAGACGATCCTTGCGTCGGTGGTCGCAACGGCGGATAACGCGCCTCCTCCTTTAGCAGTACCGTCCATCTTTGTCAGAATGACGCCCGTGACGTCGACGGCCTTGTTGAAGGCGTCGGCCTGCGGACCGGCCTGCTGACCGACCTGGGAATCGAGGACGAGAACCCTTTCGTCCGGATGCGCTACAGCGGCGATATCTTCGATCTCCTTGATCAGATCGTCTTCCAAGGCATGCCTACCGGAAGTATCGATGATCTTGATCTTCTTGTCGGAAAACTTTGCCAGACCGTCGCGGACGATCTTCACGGCATCGGACTGACCGCGTTCGCCGTAGACCTCGGCACCGACCTTCTCGCCGAGCTGGGTAAGCTGATCCAGTGCGGCGGGACGGTAAACGTCGGCACCGATAAGTCCGACGGAAAATCCCTTTTTGATGAAATAATTGGCCAATTTTCCTGCCGTAGTGGTCTTACCCTGACCATACAAACCCACAAGCATTATGGTCTGGGGTTTAAGTGCGATGGGTTCGCCGTTCTTGAGAAGGTTCACCAGTTCCTCGTAGATGATGCGGGTGACATGCTGTTTTGCGGACTTGCCCGCAGGCGGTTTCTCCTCCAAAGCCCGGGTCTTGACATTGTTCGTCAGCTTGAGAACAAGCTGAACATTCACATCAGCCTGAAGAAGAGCACGCTGAAGCTCTTTGGATACGTCTTTGATGAGGGCCTCATCGATAGTGCTTGAACTGTTGATTCTATCGAGTACTCCCCTGATGGATTTTCCCAATCCGTCTAGGACCATTTAATCGAACGGCTATTGTTTTTATTGTATATAATATAAGGAAGGTGACTAGACGAAAAACCGAGGGAGAACAGTAAAAACACGAACGCAACAAAATTGGAGGACAGACCAGCCGTACCAGAAGGGATGGGATGCACTTGTAACAGGCTACTCTGTCCTACAAGACACTATCAGCCAATAGGGTATTAATAGTTTCAGCAAAACTCCTTAAATATTCAAAATTGAAAGTGGTTTTTTGGAGATTTTCTATAAAATTGAAAATAACGTATGAATCTCCGAGAATTATGAGGTGTTTTAGGGCGAATATGTCCATGAAATACTGTAAACCTCTGATATTGTCGTCAAAATTACCAGAATTACAGAAATTGAAGTTCGATCGAATGTCCTGACCGGGAAGGCCCCGACACCATATCGCAACCAATGCGTCAATATAACGCCGACTTCGAAGGACTCGAAATGATGTGTGCGCTGCAGGTAAGCATGGCGTCTCTTTATAACTATAAACACGATATACTGATATGGTCATGGGCGAAAAGAAACTGAAACTTCCGATCGGATTTGACTATTTCCAAGAAGTTCGCGAGAACGGATATTATTTCGTCGACAAATCCGAACTTATTTCGGACATTCTTCGGGATGGAAGCAAGGTCTTCCTTTTCACAAGACCCAGACGTTTCGGAAAATCCCTCAATCTCTCCATGCTCGATGCCTTCT
>CAVIXW010000042.1:0-13248 GCA_963646785.1 Acutalibacteraceae bacterium | reverse complement strand
GATTCCGATACTGCATCATGATGCCGTGTATGGTACCGAAATCAGGAAACTTATGGTTAAACTATGCATAACTTATTATCGTGAAAGTTGGTGTTTGAGCCGGGTCTGACTCCGGCAATAAGATTCAAACGTTTACCGCCAAAAATCAGAAGGAATAAAAGGTCAGCCCCCGGGAATCCCGGAGGCAAATGTTTGAAAAACCGTCAGTTATCCATGACGTTCTGCTCTTCCAGGTAAGAAAGAATATTCTTACGCAACTGGGTGAACTCGGGTGCGGAACGGTCTCTGGGTCTTTCCCACGGAACATCGACGATCTTGTAGATGGTCGAAGGCCTCTTGGTAAGGATGACCACCCTGTCGGAAAGATAGAGTGCTTCATCGACAGAGTGCGTGATGAAGATGATCGTTCTCTCGCTGTGGGCGATGATCTTGGTCAGCTGCTCCTGCATGATGTTCCTTGTCTGTGCATCGAGGGCACCGAAAGGTTCGTCCATCAAAATGACCGCGGGGTGCATGACCAGAGTACGGGCAATCCCGACACGCTGCTTCATACCGCCCGAAAGCTCGTGGATACGGGAGTTGGCGAATTTCTCCAGACCGACGGCCCGGATGTATTTCATTGCCCTTTCCTGACGTTCGGCTTTGGGCACGCCGGCTACCTCCATTCCGAATTCCACGTTCTGAAGAACCGTTCTCCAGGGAAAGAGCGCGAAATCCTGGAACACCATGCCGCGATCGGAACCGGGAGCGGTACATTCCTTGTTCCCGATCGTTATTTTTCCCGAGGTCGGTTGCAAAAGACCCGCGATACAGCGAAGGATAGTGGTCTTGCCGCAACCGGAAGGCCCTACGATGGATATGAGCTCGCCTTTCTTGATGTCCATGGTTATATCTTCGACGGCAACGGTCTCGGAATAATCGGTTCTGTACACCACGTGAAGTTTGTCCACGGACATGAGGGTCTCTCCCTCGCGGATGTCCTGGTAAAGAAGATCGGTACGGTCTGCTCTGACACGGTCCTTGGATTTCAATTTCGGACCGTTTGTGATGATTCTAGACTGTTCCCCGGAACTCATACGTCCATCCCCATTCTCTTTGAAACGACTTTATGGATATACTCGGCAACACCCGTGGTGAGAAGACCCAGGACCGCGATTATGACGATGGCGGCGTATGCGGAAGGCCAGAATCCGGCGGTCGCCTGCTCGGACAGATAAAATCCGATACCGCCCAACGGGGACGCATACAGCTCTGCGGCAACGATACACATCCAGCCGATACCGAGACCGATCTTGATACCGTTCATGAGATACGGCACGGTGGACGGAACCATCACTTTGACAAATATCTGCGCATCTGATGCACCCAGGGTCTTGGAGGCATCGATGAGTTTGGGATCTATCTTGGATACCCCGAAGATCACGTTTGTCAGCAACGGGAAGAAGATACCCACGAATACGACAAGGGTGGGACCGAGAGCGTATCCGACAGAGACCATGAAGATCGGTGCCCAGGCGATGGGTGCGATCGGCCTCAGGATCTCTATGAGGGGAGTGGAGAACGACCTTAGGACCTCGCACTTACCAAGCACGAGTCCCAGGGGGGCCGCGACCAGAAGTGCAAGAACGAATCCCTGGATGAAAGTACCCATACTCGAGCCGATATAGGTCCATACCGATTTGCCCTGGGTCATGGAGTCTCCGTTCTGTATGAGATCTACGAGAGCACTCCATGTCTCCCCGGGCGTGGGAACGGTGGGGGAGTTGGCGATGATGGAAAGTACCCACCAGGCCTCTACAAATATCACGAGGGCGGAGATTATGATCAGTGCCTCTTTCAGGAGCCTGTGATATTTGTTGTGGTTATCGTACCAATACATCATGGTATCATATTCTTCAGACCGTGATCAGTTTGCTGTTCACGGCGGTGATCGTAGCAGGAGGCGCACCGAGGAATCCGAACTGGGCGGAACCGTTCTGCATGGCGACAGCGACACCGGCACCGTTGGACTGGGGAGAAATGGTCACGTCGACCCCGAACTCTTTGAAGATACCCTGGGTGATCCCCACGTTCAATGCGATCTGGTGGATGTCGCCGGAAATTGCAGACACGGTGATCGAGGTTGTGGAGGAGATCTTGGACTTGTCAACGTTCTGTGCATTGATAAGATACGAATCGTCCACGAATCTGTTTGCGAACTGTATGCTGTTCTGGAAACCGAGGTCGTTCATGGAATATTTCAAACTGCTGGCATTTGCGGTAACGATGTTCGCAACATCCTTCTTCAGGTTGTGGAGATCGTAGGAACCGACCCCGTCACTGTCTCCGAAAACGTAATCGATATTTGCGAGCGCATCCTCGATGACGTTTCTGTCAAGTTTGGTAGCTTCGACACAGATATCGACCAGGAGACTGTGGTTGGCCGAAGATTTTTCTTTGGCGGCCTGAACCCATTTGGTCGCTTCGATGTATCCGGCAAGGAATCTTGAGGTCGCATCCTGATGGGTCGAAATATAGGATGTGTATCCTGCAAGGACACAGCAGGTATGGTTGGGGAAGAAATCGTTGGTCAGTCCGAGTTCCTTGAACGTCTCTTTGCCGGGCTCGTCGATGATACGGGAAAACTGAGGTTCCCAGATAATTCCGATATCGAGCGATCTGCCATTGTTGCTTTCACTCTCCATTGCAAGAGTATAGTTCGTAATGGTGCTGATATAGTACACCGTATCGGAGGCGGGAGATGTTCCGGACTCGTAAAGAACAAATTTGAGTCCCATGGATTCGACAAGCTGTTTCATCTGAACATGTTGGATCGAAGTATTTCCGGGAGTTCCGCAGATGAGTCCGCCCCAGGCATCCTTACAATCTGCATCGACATAATATTTTACGACAGTTCCAGCGCTGTCTTTTTCGATCTTGTAGAACAGTGCACCGTTCCTGGTCGGGATCTCGCCGGACGGCGTATCTTTGTAGATATTGTTGTTGATGTATATTCCGGATCCGTCAGTGTTCACCCTTCCGAGTAAATTGTATACCGACTCGGATCCGGCACTGGAATTATGAGATTCATCATACACTATCACGCAGGCCATCGATGCAATGATGACGGCTACGATCACAGCGGTAGATGTTATCTTCATCTGTGTCGGATTCAATGACATAAATGGGCAAAATGCGTAAAATGTATATGTACCTTTGGAAAATTATTTTACAATTAGGATAAATCGAGCCCCAAAGTGTACAATCGTTATGAAAATATCGTAATCTAAACAATAAATCGTTGTTAAATTCGGATACCGTGAAGCACAATGTGGACCGAATACCGCCTGTTACAAATAAAAATATGAGAACATACGGAGGGTGTTCGATCGATTCGTACTCGTCACCTATCGTTATATATCTTGCATTCGATTCAGAATCATGCCTATTTCAGCAGAAGCAAAACAGCTGTTCGCAGACCATAAGGCGGACCATAAATACTTCGCACTTGCGACCGCTTCCAAAAACGGTGTCCCCAACGTGGTGCCCATCGGATTCCTGTGGGTCGCCAATGACGATGAGATCTGGGTCATCGACAACTACCTGAACAAGACCCTTGCCAACATCACCGAAAATCCCGTTGCCGCCGTTTACGCCATCGGCGGAGAAAGCAAGCACGAAGCAGTACAGCTCAAAGGAAAATGCACCTATAAGACCTCCGGCGAGGACTACGAAACTGCCAAACAGATGGCCCATAAGGCAAACCCGGGATTCCCCGCAAAAGGTCTTGTCAAGATCAGGGTATCCTGCGCATTCGATACAACTCCCGGCCCGGACGCAGGGAAAAGTATCTGAAACTTTTTGATGTCGGGGGTGACCCCGACAGCATCGGTTTCGATAATCCGATCATAAAATGATCAAGAAGGAAGATTCTTCTTGCATTGGGTATAAATCCCTTCCGCGGATTGAAGGGTGATCCATCCGTCCTCGATATCGATGGGTTTCAGATTAAGGGCCTTACCGATTTCTTCCGCCTTCCGGTCGAACTTCTCGGAATCGTCGAGCTTGGTATCCATCTTCAGAATGTATTCGTAATGACAGATCTCGAACATCCACCTCATATAATCAGCGTCGGAAAATATTCCCAATGCCTCGAGTGACTCCTTGGGTATGTTCGACAACTGTTTTCCGAGATCCCCCGCATTGATGAACTCCTTCCAGTTATCGGCGATGGCCGGGGTCAAATAGAGCATGCCGGTATATTTCTTTTCCAGCTGAAGGTATCTTTCGGACCCCCCTATCGCCACGGCTACACAGTCGTCGACGACCTTCCCGTCGAGGCCGCGGAACACCGCAGTGGGTTTGTAACCCTGCTGTGCGGCCCATTCGGTGATATCCCAACCGTAGTTCCCGCAGAGCCCGTAGTAAAGACCCAGCGCATCGATGTACGGTTGGATATGCCTGATCTCGTCTTCGACGAAGGTTTTGAGATTTGCGGGTTCCGCATGGAGCGCAAGATCGTTTGATTTTATGACCACGTTCAGAACATTTCTATCAAATTCGATCCTGCCCCCGTAGAGATCGGATTCCGGAACCAGTTCGTAATGAAATCCTCTCGAATCCATCTTGGCCTTGAGATCGGCAGAGAAACCGTTCTCCAGGACGACCGTACGGGAAACCTCCGGATCGCGGCAGAGATACTGGATCAGCTGATCGTTCATCATCGGACAGATGATGATACCCAGAACACCTTTTGCCATATTTATACCTCAGTCGTAGTCGTATTCGGAAACCGACAATGCCGTGGTAGCGGTAGCCATCACGGAGCCGATAACGATGAACAGTATCAGGAAGAAGGGCTTGTGCGACATCAGATAGGCGACCCAACCGATGGCGAGACCTACCACGGCACCGACGATGGCGGCATTCCTGATCCGCCTTGTACGCTGCGGGGATTTCCTGCGCATATCAGACCTTCGTTTCCAAAACGGATTCGACCGCCGAAACCATCTTGTCGACGATCTCTTTCGAACCGCCTGTGTATGATGCCGGATCCATCACGGACTCCAATTCACTGCGGGTGAACACCTTGTGGACGTCCTCTCTCTCCCACAGGGTATCGAGAAGCTGTCTTTCCTCGTTCTCGGCGACCATGGATGCCTCGCGGACGATCTCGTGTGCGTCCTGCCTTCCGACACCTTTGCCCACGAAAGCCATCATAACGGGCTCGGCCATGATCAGTCCATGTGCCATCTCGATGTTCCTGAGCATCCTGTCGCGGTGCACCTCGAGACCTTCGAAGACGCTGTTCATCTTGTAGAGCATGTAGTCGATGAGGGAGAACACGTGGGGGAGGGTGAACCTTTCCGCCGAAGAGTTGGAGAGATCCCTCTCGTGCCAGAGAACCTGGCTCTCGAATGTGGGCATGACCATGCCGCGAAGGACCCTGGCGAGACCGCAGACATTCTCGGAATTGATGGGGTTCCGTTTCTGAGCCATGGTGGAGCTGCCGACCTGGTGCTCTTGGTCAAAATATTCGGAAACCTCTCCGATCTCGGACCTTTGGAGGTTCCTGACCTCCGTTGCGTACCTCTCGAGGGACGTTCCGAGAGTGGCCATAAGGCATACGAGTTCGGTGTACCTGTCCCTGCCGACGACCTGGGTGGCGGCGGGTTCGTATGTAAGTCCCAGATCGGCCATCACGAGCTGCTGGATCCTGAAAAATGTCTTTCCGAGGGCGGCGCCGGTACCTACCGCACCGGCCATCTTTCCGGCACATGCGCGGGGCATGATCTCCACAAGCCTCTCTTTGTACCTGAGCATCTCGGCGATGTAGCCGGCAATCTTGAATCCGTAGGTGATGGGGATCGCGAACTGGGCGTGGGTCCTGCCGATCTCGAGGGTGTCGCGTTCTTTCTTGGCGAGTTTTGCCAGGGTGAGAAGGAATTTATCGACATCCTCGGACACAAGTTCGAGGGCTTCTTTGATCTGAAGAGCGGTGGCGGTGTCGACGATATCGTTGGAGGTCGCACCAAGGTGAACGTATTTGCCTGCGGTACCTTTGCACTGCTCCGTCATGGCCTTGACCATGGCCATGAGGTCGTGGTTGGTGAGTTTCTCGATCTCCTTGATCCTCTCGACGGTGACGAGGTCCGACTCCGCAACGCGGGTGATCTCGGCAGCATCGTCCTTACCGATCTCGCCGAGCTCCGCATGGGCACGGGCAAGAGACGCTTCCACCAACATCTGTTTTCTGATACGGTTTTCCTCGGAGAAGATGCTCTTCATCTCCTTACGGCCGTATCTGTAGTCCAACGGGCAAATGAACTCGCTCATAGTATCAATGGGCCCAACAATGCGATTCGGTATATTATAATGCGCGCGACCGAAGGATCCTATCAGTCGAAGGGCCGTGAAACGATCCTGGGGCCGGGAGACGATTCATCCCAAATGGGTGATCCAAAAAATGAGATCATCGGCAGAAGCCGATGGGAAGAGGGGATATCCCCTCTGAAAGGTTTACGGCATGAAGCCCTGTTCGCGGAGCTCGGCGGCGACGTTGTCGACCGCGCGGATGGCATCCTCTTTGACCTTGGCTCCGGCGCAAACGAGTTTACCGGATCCGAAGAGAAGGATAACGACCTTGGGGTCGTCGAGCCTGAACACAAGTCCGGGGAACTGCTCGGGTTCGTACTCGACCCTCTCGAGCCCCAGGGTGATGGCGACCTTGTTGAGGTTGAGATCATATCCCAGGTCGGAAGAAGCAACCATGTTCTGGATGTCGATCTTGGGCTTGATGGGGATATCGATCCCGATGCGCTTCAGATCTTCGACGACCTTGGAAACCGCCTTTTCGACGTCCTCGCGGGACTTTCCGCCGGTGCAGACGAGTTTGCCGCTCTTGAACAGGAGCGTCGCGGTCTTGGGTTCCGAGATCCTGTAGATAAGGCCGGGGAATTGCTTGGGATCATACTGAGCCGTCTCGAACGAATCGAGGATTTTGAAAAGGTCGAGCTCGGTCCCAAGGGAACTCGATGCGACGATGTTCTGGATGTCTATCGTAGTCATGAGCATACCCATTATTATACAGTATATAAAGGTTTATAAATAACACCGGTAAAAAATCAAACGGGGCCCCGTTTCCGGAATCCGGAACGGAACGGAAACGAAATCGGATCCGACACCGGATCAGATCCGGATCCGATCGTTGTGCCAGGCACCGACTGCCTGGCGCAAGGAATAAAAATGACATGCAGGAGGAAAACCTCCTGCAAAGGTTTCGGAACTCAGATCTTCGAGAATCCCTGTTCGAGGTCGTCGATGAGATCGCGGACGTTCTCGGCACCGATGGAGATCCTCACGGTCTGAGGCGTGATGTGTCCCGCGACAAGTTCCGCCTCTGTCAGCTGGGAGTGGGTCGTGCTTGCGGGGTGGATGATGAGAGATTTCTCGTCGGCCACGTTGGCAAGGAGACTGAACAGATGAAGGGATTCGGTGAGTTTCTGGGCCTGTTCTTTGGTTCCGTTGACCTCGAAGGTGAATATCGCGCCGGCACCGTTGGGGAAGTACTTCTTGTAGAGTGCGTGGGTGGGACTGTCCTTCAGAGAGGGGTGGCTCACAGACTTGACCTTGGGGTTCTTCTTCAGGTAGTCGACGATCTTGAGGGCATTGTCGACCTGTTTGTCGATACGCAGCGAAAGGGACTCGAGAGAGACGAGGAGTGCGAATGCGGTGACGGGTGAGATGGTGGCACCGGTGTCGCGGAGGGTGATGGCCCTGATCCAGGTCACCAACGAAGCTCCGGGAACATCTCTTGCGAAGACGACGCCGTGATAGGAGGGGTCGGGTTCGGAGAGGTTGGTGTACCTGCCGTACTCGATCCACGGGGTTTTTCCGGATTCGATGATGACCCCCGCGATGACGGTTCCGTGACCGGAGATGAACTTGGTCGCGGATTCGACGACGACGTCGGCACCGTGCTCCAGAGGCCTGAAGATGTAGGGGGATGCGAAGGTGTTGTCGACGACAAGGGCGATCTTGTGCTTGTGCGCGATCTCCGCGATGGCATCGATGTCCTGAACGTCGGAGTTGGGGTTGCCGAAGGTCTCCACGAAGAACAGCTTGGTCTTGGGGGTGATGGCCTTCTCGAAGTTCTTGGGGTCGCTGGGGTCGACCCAGACGGTGTTGATGCCGTAGTTCTTCTTGAAAGTGTGCTGGAAGAGGTTGTAGGTTCCTCCGTAGACGTTGTTGGCGGAGACGATATCGTCGCCGGAAAGTGCGAGTGCGTTGACGGCGTAGGTGACCGCGGCGGCACCGGATGCGACCGCGAGAGCTGCGGATCCGCCCTCGAGAGCGGCGATCCTGTCCTCGAAGATGGACTGGGTGGTGTTGGTGAGCCTGCCGTAGATGTTTCCGCCCTCGGCGAGTGCGAACCTGTTTGCGGCCTGTTTCGAATCCTTGAACACGTAGGAGGAGGTGAGGTAGATGGGGACGGCCCTGGAGTCGGTGACGGGGTCGGGCTGCTCCTGACCCTTGTGGATCTGAAGGGTGTCGAACCTGAGTCCCTTGGGGTTGAGAGGTCCCTTGGGAACATTGTATTTGTCTTCCACTGTGAATTCTTTGTCGTTTGCCATATTTTCATGCTCCTTCGTAAGCAGCACTTTGCTGCTTCTTGGAAATTGATTATTATTCATACCTATTTAATGGCTTTTGTCTATGAAATTCCGTTAGGAATATTTTAAAAACAAATCAGGTTATGTTTTTTGGAAATAATTTATTTTTATTATTTTCTATATGTTTTTAGTAGAATAGATGATAATCCAAATTAAGTTTAGTGTTTTTATCAAGATTAAGAAGATTTTTCAAATTATGAAATAAAATATTCAATTACGAAGTAAGTGGTCTTTTATCTTTTTTCTACTAGGAAATCTATATTTCCTTCAGCTGCAAGTCTCTTGTAAAACAAGGAAACGGCCTCCGAATCGGTAAGTCCACAGGTATTCAGAACGGCCCTCGCATCATAAAGCAGGATGGGATCCATCCTCACATCGACGACCGCATCCCGAAGCAGGTTCGCGTTTCTCAGACCGAGAGATTCGTAGATATCGGAAATGAACCTGTTGTAACGGACCCCTTTCTTTCTCGCCGCTGCACGGATCAGATCCGTGGTGCCCGATCCATACTGCGATGCTTTTTTCGTACGGTGTGCCAAAACAGGGAACCCCAGCCCCTCGGCCACTTCTTTCAGGACCAATTTACGGTCCGACATATTATCCGGCCTGAGTACGGAAGGATCCAGCTCCGACACCAGGCGGAGGACCTCGTCGTCAAGATACGGATAGAATAATTTCTGCCTGAAATGCGATGCGATGGCGACCTCGCAGGGAACAGATACTTTGTACAGTCTCTCTACGCCCCACGCTTTCACCCGTTCGTATTCGGCATCATCGGGTTCGACCGCACGCGAGCAGCCCATGAAATATTCATCGGAACCCTGCCCGGTGAGGACTATCCTCTCTTTCGATGCCCTGCAGACCGTGAACAGCTGAAGATCGTAACTGATGGTGAACGGATCGCTCACTTTCGTTGCGGAGATCATCTGCCGTACGGTCCCTTCTATCGTATCTTCAGATATTTTGCACTGAATCCACGGCAGACCCAATATTTCCGCAAGTTCCGTTCCCGCCGCAACATCGAAGGATCCGTCGGCTCCGCAGGTGTAGCAGGTGACGGAACGGGCATATTTCTTCGCCAATGCGGCCACCAGTCCGGAATCCATGCCTCCGGAAAATGCCACCGCAACATCCTTCCCTTCGCAGGAACTGCGGACAGCCGCTTCTATCGCCCTGCCGAGTTCTTCGTATTTCGCCACTGTATCTTTCCCGTGTGTCGAGGCCTGACGAGTATTCGAACGCACGATCGATGCTGATCGATCCGAAGAAAAATCCCGACCGGACGGTTCCTGATACTCGAATCCTCGATCGGGTAAAACGTTTCGGGAAGTATTTTTAGGTTTCACAGGCCGGAGCACCGTCGACCGCGGATGTAGTGCCCCTAATCTTCCTGGCCACATAGAGATCGAGGTCGAGGGTGGTGTCGGGGTGCGAATGGCGCTAATCGCCGCCCAGCCCGCAGTGACACTTTATCCGTCATTCGGTTCCCGATTCAGGCTGATGTCAATACCAACACTTTCCCAAAAGTGTGGACTATCGAGTCCGCCGTTTTCCGATGCCCGAGGGCATCCCGGCCCTCAGGCACCAATCCCGCCCCCGTTTCTCACCGATTCCTGCCTGGATGTGGCGCATATTCCCTCTTTCTGCGGTCCTCTGCAGATGATGTGTGGGTTTTTGGAAGCTATGGGGAAAGGGGGCCTAAAAGCACAATACTACATATATGCGCATCAATCCCTCAAACATCCTGGTAAATTGGTTAACACTGGATTAAGGGGGATCGATCGACTTTGGCTGTTGTGTCCAATATAACATAATAATGTTACTGGCAATTATTTTTTATTTCTCTAATTGCGTACTACCTATGATTCGATGACGGACAACAACGGGCCAATTGAACTGACAAAAAAGATTGAAACTGCTTACAAAAACTACCTTGTTTCAACTTTTCATACCGACAATGATATTCTTAACAAAGAAATCGAGTCGGAAATCAGAAACAACTACCAATTTGTGAAAGGCCCCTTCATCGAACAGGCAAACATCTACAAAAAAGGAAAGACGATCAGAGAATTGATTTCGTCGGGAGTACTGTCGGAGAAATTCCTTGAATTGGGTTCGGAAAAACTTCCTGCAGATCGTCCGCTTTACAGCCACCAGGTCCGTTCCATTGATAATATCTGTATAAAGACCATAATACGGTTGTATCGACCGGAACGGGTTCAGGTAAGACCGAAAGTTTTCTTATTCCGATTCTAAACTACATCATGAATGAGGGGGAGGGGGTGTCCCTCCCAGGGATTAGAGCGATGATAATCTACCCCATGAATGCGCTCGTCAACGATCAGATGCGCCGCCTATCAGAGATACTCTCCGATTACCCTGACATCAGATTTGGATTCTTCACCGGGGAAACAAAGGAACTCAAGACCAAGGATTTATACAACGCCCGTTTCGGACGCTATCCCAAATCCAACGAGATTTTTACCGAGAGCGATTTGAGGACTTCCCCTCCGCACATCTTGATTACCAATTATTCGATGTTAGAACATATTCTGATCCGTTACGAGAATGCAGTAGAGATATTCAACAAGAACAATTCAGCACGTTGGAAATACATCGTTTTGGACGAGGTCCACACGTATGGAGGTGCTACAGGAATCGAAGTTTCCATGCTTCTGAAACGTGTTCTGACCACAATCGGAAACAAATCCGTTCGGTTTATACTAACCAGTGCAACCCTGGGGGACAAGGAGAAGAATAAGGAAGTAGCAGATTTCGCATCGAAACTCACTAACTCCCCCTTCGATGAAACAGACATTATCCGTGCTGATACCGTACCCCGTCAAAAACCAACGACAGTAACAGATCACCCTTTCCAGTTGTACAGCGAACTGTGGGACAAAATCGGAAATGAGGAGACTATAACCGAGTCTGAAGTCAATACGGTTCTTTCCGACAGTTTATTCTGGAAAGTGTACGAGTCGATTACCTGCGGAAACGATTTTCCCTCGGTGGATTCCCTCATATCCGAGACAGGTCTTTCCATTGAGGATCTTACCCTGTTTGTCGAAGTATCTAACTGTCTTGTTGATTCCGATGGATATAAGTTGCTGGATTCCAAATACCACACCTTCATCAGAGCGCTGGACGGGATCCATTTCTCACTCAAACCATCTCTTAAGGTCAGTCTGCACAAGAGCAAAACCATTTTTGATAACGACCAGAACCGGGATTTCGCTTCTTTCGATATGGCAGTGTGTTACAATTGTAATGCTTTGTTTATCCCAGGCAGATTGAACGAAAATCAGCTATATTCTGCGGACGAAATCGATGAGGATTCCAATGGAAATTCCATGTACAATCTTTATTACCTCTGTGAAAAGCACGAATACGATTCCGAACACCCTGAACAGTTTTTCCAGGTGTGTTCCGAATGCCGTATTCTGACTCCCTGGGGTCAGAAAACCTGCAGTTGTGCGGATGACTGCACCAACTTTCTGAGGAAAATAGAACCATCCGCTAAAGGCGATAAATACTGCGAATGCCCAAAGTGCGGCGCACGCAACACCAGATTCGGAATAGTAAGGGACTTTTACCTCGGTGTAGAGGCCGCAACAGCAGTATTATCCTCCGCATTGTTCGAACTAATGCCCCGCCCCACATGGAAGGATAAAACGGGACCGAAACCGGTCAAACAGTTCCTGATGTTTTCCGATAGCCGTAAGTCAGCATCTTATGCGGCGGTGAATCTTGGTGAAACACACACTAATCTCCTAATGCACAGAAATCTCTTCGAGATTGTCGCCAACAAATATCAAGAAGATTTCGATGACGGTGTCGGTGTCGGGCGTACGACAAAACTGCTCGGCAATCTCGCATTCAGCCAATGCATCATTCAAGATCAGACGACTAAAGACGACGCGGTCGACCTTGCCTGCAAATCCATGCTAATGGAAGTCGTGACCGGTCGCAGCAACAAATCCCTGGAGAATCTGGGTCTGTTCAAAATCGTGTTCCGTAATCACGGAATTTCCATACCAGGGTTAAACGACGATGAGTGCGATTCCTTTGTTTCCACGATAGTGAGACTCTTCAGAGACAAAGGCGCAATTTACAATAACGAATACAAAACTTCCGATACCGATCATGTTTATGCAAGAATCAACTCTATCGGATGGGTCAAAAGATACGGTGAACCAGGTGAACCCGCATTCATCCTCGAACCCTCGGACAAGGGCGTGAATTCGGTTTACAAGTATATCGTGAAATCGTAGGCGAAAGCGAATACATGAGGGTGCAACGCGATCTGGGCCGTATGAAATGCTTCCACGACGAAGAGCATGGCAAATCCCTTGATATCGAACAGTTGACTGTCGTACGCACCAAACATATCTACAAATGTCAGTCGTGCGGGAGGACAATCCCATTCTCCGTTAGGGATGTGTGTCCGTACTGTCTTAATTATTCTCTAAAACAGATCGATTCTCCGATTTACACTTCCCAGAACCATTATGCAACCGAAATTCTTCTTCTGTGGTAATTTTTGAACCCCCCGAATGAGGGCTAATTTGTATGCTGGCCAAAGAGATCGGAGACT
>CAVIXW010000041.1:0-13322 GCA_963646785.1 Acutalibacteraceae bacterium | reverse complement strand
GTAATTTTATGCTAAATAATGGGATTGATACAATAAATAGCATTGCATTCATTACGTTTTATAAGATGATCTCACGGTCAGAATACGGGAACGAAAGGACTTGAAACGGCAGATAGACGGGATAAACAGTGCAAAAGACGGGCCGTGACAATGACGGACGGAATCCCCGATCCTACCTGAAAGGGTCAATAAAGTTTCTTTTTGATGATCACGCAGTCTATGACAAAGAATGCCACGAAGTACACTATCAATATAAGCAAGGACAACCACGGAAAGTCCCAACCGAGCGAGGTGGCGCGAACAACCTCCGACGAATGGGTCAGCGGCAACGCCCATACCACCGCCCCGATGGCTTCCGGGAGCGAATCGACGGAAAACAGTGTGCCGCACATGAAGGTCATCGGCAGAATGACGATGCTTGATATCATGTTGAGAGTGGGACTTGACCCGGCGAGAAGACCCGCCATAACCCCGAGCATAGAGAATGTCATACTGCAGAAAAATATGCAGAATAAAAGACCCAGCGTAATATGGACATGGGGTTCCAAAAGGACGCCGAGGATCAACATGATGAATGCACCGATCAATCCTTTGAGCATCCCGATGACGGATTTGCCGAAAATGATGGAC
Source organism: Acutalibacteraceae bacterium (assembly GCA_963646785.1). Taxonomy (GTDB): domain Archaea; phylum Thermoplasmatota; class Thermoplasmata; order Methanomassiliicoccales; family Methanomethylophilaceae; genus Methanomethylophilus. Next base: position 12,692 of record CAVIXW010000041.1, on the reverse strand, counting down.
GAGGTGTGCATCGGACAGAGGATCAGTTCGTCAAAACTCGAATAGAACAGCCTCTGGATCAGAATCTTCTGCGAAGACGATGCGAACCCGGCAGTAAGGGTCGTTATCGAAACGATACCCGGGATCACATATGCCAGATAGGGTACGTCGGCGGACCCGGTGGATCCCGTCCTCATTCCGTATCCGAATGCCACAAGGTACAGCAGAGGCCCGATCATCGAGGAGATTATGACCTGGATAAGGTGTCTCCGGAAGAAGCAGAGGTCCCCGTAGGCAACTCTTGCGGTCTCCGAGATCAGATTATATGTCGGAACGAACCCCCCGTCAGTCTGAGGAAAACATCTTCGAGATTCGTGCTGCGGATCATGGTATCGTGGGATTCGTGGATCTGTCCCGAAGCCTCCCTCGCTTCGGCACGGGTCCGGAAATACTGAACGTGTTCGTTTCCGTCGGAATCCGAGGACACCAGGGCGACCGGGCCCATGGTGGCCTTCAGTTCCTGCGGCGTGCCTTCGGCGATCAGCTTTCCCTTGGCGATGATCCCGACCCGATCGCATAGGTTCTCGGCCTCGAAGATATAGTGGGTGGTAAGAAAGATCGTTGTGCCTTTGGAATTGATTGCACGGATCATCTTCCAAAGGATATTGCGTGATTGCGTATCCAGACCGGTGGTGGGTTCGTCCATGAACAGAATATCGGGTTCGTGGATCAGAGAGCATACGATCGCCACTCTCTTTTTCCAACCGCCGGAGAGATTGGCGATCAGCGTGTCGAGACGGTCGTTCAATTCCATGACGGTGCACAACTCGTTCATCCGTTCGGATATCTGTTTGCGGGAAAGATTCTGCATCAGGCCGTGGTGGACGATGTTTTCCCTCACGGAAATGTCCTTCTCGAGACTGTGCTGCTGCTGTATGACGCCGATATGCCTGCGTGCGGAAATGTATTCGGTTTTTGTGGGAAGCTCCTCGATAAAGATGGTGCCTTCGTCGGGAAGTTCCATCGTTGTGAGCATACGTACGGTCGTCGTCTTCCCGGCACCGTTGGGTCCGAGGAACCCGTAGATCTCTCCTTTGCGGACCTTCAGATCAAGACGGTCGACGGCGGTAAGGTCTCCGAATCTTTTTACGAGACCGTTTGCGACAATGGCAAAATTTTCGGTTTCGGTGTCGTTCGGTTCGGATCTGTCTCCATCGTTCGCGTCACGCAATTTATTACATCCCTTGTTTTTTGCAGTGGTTTTCGCAAGTATCTATTTTTGCAGATTCCGTCCTCGGATATAGCACTCGCTCTGTTTTTTCCATAGATTCGTTTCGGTACGGACCGGAATTCGGACAGTATGCCGAAACAACAGGTCCGATTTGGTCATTAGGTCCAACATCCGAATTTATGTAACATATACAATTTATTAGGAATATTTAAATTTATGATTCCTATTTAAGCATACCTAAGGTGAACAAATGCAGACCAAGCAAATGATAGTTATTGCTGTGATTGCAGTCGTTGTCGTCTCTGCCTGTGCGGTAGTTCTGATGAACAACGACAAGAAGGACAATAAAGAACAACCGGGAACCTACAACGGAGAATCCCCCATCCTTTCCATCGTCGGAAATGCCGACGGTGATGAGAAATTGGACAGCGCCGACATCGCCATCATAAAAGATGTCATAAGCAAGAAGGGAACCGCTGCCGATTACCCGAACTGCGACGCAAACAGAGACGGCGTGATCGACGAAGCCGATGTCACCTGTGTCCAGAACCTTATCGACGGAAAGGCAACCAAAGCAAATGTCATTTGCCTCGAGAAGTCCGGAAACACCGTCGCCGTAGAGGTCGACTACCCCCTTAACAAGGTTGCCACATTCACCTCGAACATCAATGCCGATATCCTTATGTGCGGAGGACAGGACCACGTGTCTGCGTACAACTCCGTCAGTTACGATAACCTTGAATCGAAGCTGATCTCCGTACCGGGCATCATCAACCTGGGCGGATCAGCCATGAAATTTGCTTTTGACGAATTTATCACGGCCGATAGCAAAGACCACTTCGGAGCCCTTATCGTCGACGCTTCCAGAAAAGCCAACATCACCGACGACCAATACGATACTTTGAGTTCGCGCGATGTCCCTGTGCTCGTCGTTAAGACCGTTTCCATGGAAGAGCAACTGTCTACCGTTCTCACTCTCGGTTATCTCTTCGGTTCCGACCACTATGCAAGCGCAAAGAATGTCTGGGACATCAGCCAATCCGTTATGAAGACTATGACTAATGCGATCAGCGGTCTCTCGGACAAGGATAAACAGACCGTCGTCGGGGTCATCATGGGATCCAAGCTCATGGACAAAGATTCCGAGAACTATGTGAACATCGAAGAAGCGGGTGCAGTACCGTTGTACAAGCTTGACGAATCGTTCAAGAACATCATCAACAAGGGTACGTCCATCCAGATCAATACTGCCGAGAACCAGCTGAGCAACTATGACGATCAGATAGATTTCATCATCAGCGTCAGATCCATCGACCGTTCGGCAGACAAGGCTGCTGCTGAGACGGAGATTGTAACCCAGTGGGAGAAGTACGAGAAATACTTCAACATACTCGATTGTTACGAAAACTTGGTGTACATCAACTCCCTGTTGCCCGGTGTCGTCAAGGTCGCATACATGCTCGAGCAGATGTATCCCGAGAAGGTTTCCGCCGGATTCGGCGACGAGGTGTTCGCCAAGTTCATCACGGCATGCCCCGATTATCTCGGTGACTGTACCGTCGAGAACACGCTCACCCTGTTCACTTACGAGGATTACAAGAACCTCAAAACCGCTTCTGCCTGAGGACTAAACACTTACGGGGGGCCGACCCCCGTTCTTTTCACACAGGGGCATCGTTCTGAAATATTTTCAACATCGGCAAAGCGATAACGAATTCGTCAACAGATATCATGCGCAACTTGTCAAAAAGATCCTTCTGACGGCCGCGTGTCTGATAATCCTCGTTGCTCTGACCGCATATTTCAGTCTGGTGTTCTATCCGAGTATTTCACCCGCGAAAGCATTGGATATCATCATCGGGCACATCCTCGGAAAAACATATCCTCCCCGCTCGGTCGAGGACTGGGCGGATTACTACATCTGGAACCGGGCGATGCCGATGATCGCGGGTGCGATCGTCTCCGGCTGCGGACTTGCCGCCGCAGGTTCGCTTATGCAGTCGACGATGAACAATCCGCTGGCGGATCCCTACAGCACCGGAATTTCCTCCGGAGCGTGCCTGGGGGCGGTCGCATCGATCATCGTCGGAGTATCGTTCGCCTCCGCCGGAGGTTACGGTATCGTCGTGAATGCATTCATCGGAGCGATGGTCCCGGCCACGGTTATCATAATCCTGGCACATAAGATACGCATGACCCCGGCAACCCTCATCCTGGCAGGTTCCGCATTATCATATTTCTTCAATGCGATGATCACCTATCTGATGAGTGCCGCCGACGAGGAAGATCTGAAAAGGGCCTATCTCTGGCAGGTCGGAAATTTCGATTACGTCAACTGGGACACATTGCCGATCATGCTTGCGATCACGGTGGTCGGATCCATAATCGTCTTCACGTTATCCAAACAGCTTAACGTCATGAGCCTCGGCGACAGGAGCGCGAAATCCCTCGGTCTCGATGTCGAGAACTTCAGGATGCTGTGCCTTATCCTGATGGCCTTTATGACCGCCGGCATCGTCTCCTTCACCGGGATCCTCGGATTCGTGGGACTTGTCGCACCGCACATAGTCAGACTGGTGGTCGGTTCGGACAACAGATTCGTCCTTCCGATATCGATGCTGGTCGGTGCGACCCTCATGCTGGTGTCGGAATATATCGCGGAAGTGATGCTGGACATACCAGTGGGCGTTGTCATTTCCATGATCGGCAGTCCGATCTTCTTCATGCTCATAGTCTGCAGAAAGAAAGGTAAAGGATGGTACCGATGGCCGAAACCGATTTTGTCACGAGGTATCATCTTAAGAACAGAAAGAAGGCCCTGGTCACCGCTCTGTTCGTCCTGTTGACCCTGCTCGCCCTGTTCGTAGCCATCGGCGTCGGAATGTACAGAATTTCGTTCATCGATTCCATACGCGTTTTCTTCGACCACATAATGGGAAATATCACCAACGCCAAAGGAGATGCCTATGTCTGGGATATCCGCCTTCCCCGTGCTCTGGGAGCCATTCTGATTGGGTCGACCCTGGCGATAGGGGGGGCGGTCATGCAGAATGTCACCAACAACCCCCTCGCGGAACCTTACACCATGGGTGTTTCGTCGGCGGCATTGACCGGCGCATGCATCAGTATGGCCTTCGGGGCCTCCGTACTGCCGAATGTTCCGGCCGAATACGGTACGATCGCGAACGCATTCCTTTTCGCTCTGCTGCCCGTGATCGTGATCCTGATCGTATCGAGCTTCAGAAAACTGACGTCGGTGGGCATCATCCTCATCGGTATCGCGATGATGTACCTCTTCGGTTCGGTTGCCCAGTATATCATGGTAACCTGTTCCACCGAAACCCTTTCCGACATCTACCACTGGAGGATCGGGTCCCTTATCCGGATGGAGCAGAACTTTGATAACCTGGCACTTCTGGCGGCATTCGTGATCCCGCTGAACATCATCATATTACTGTGCTCCAAAAAGTTGGATATCATGTATGCCGGGGACCGCAATGCAAAAACGATGGGACTCAACGCCAAAAGGTTCAGGATCGTCGTCATGTCCATCGTATCGCTCAGCACTGCCGCGGTTGTGAGTTTCACCGGAACGATCGGATTCATCGGCCTCGTCGGCCCGCACATCGCGAGAGTGTTCGTCGGTTCCAACAACCGTTATCTTCTGCCGTGCAGCGCATTCTTCGGAGCCCTGTTCCTGACCTTGGCGGACACGGTGGCCAAGGTTACCGGTGCTGCCGGTGTGCCGGTAGGCGTGATCAGCTCGATAATCGGAGGACCTCTGTTCCTGTATATCCTCATCAAATACAATCGGAAGGTATGGCATTGAACCGCATATTAACGCTCAAAAAAGAAACCACGGATCCCGACACGTTCGAAAAGATCTACAAAGACCCCAGGATCATACTTGATGTGAACGATCTCACGTTCGCATATAATGCCAAGAAAAATCCCAGACCGACGCTCAGGGACATCTCCATCGACATCCGGGGGGCACAGCTTCTTTCCATTCTGGGGCCCAACGGTGTCGGGAAATCCACTTTCATCCATTGCCTCAACAAGATCCTGGAACCGACTGCCGGGTCCGTACTCATCAACGATTTTCCCGTTTCCGACATCCCCCTGAAAGAGATGGCGAGACTGACGGGATACGTTCCGTATTCCGCAAACGACAGTTTTCCACTGACCGTAACGGACACCATCCTTATGGGAAGGCATCCGCACAGCAAGATGGGCTCCCTCGACGACGATTTGAAGATAGTCGAGGAGACCCTGAAACTCATCGGGATCGAGGATCTTGCCGACCGCTTCTTCAACGAATTGTCTGCGGGCCAGCATCAGAAGGTCATGCTGGCAAGAGGTCTGGCACAGCAACCCAGGATACTTTTCCTGGACGAACCCACTTCCAACCTGGATATCAAGTATCAGCTGGAGATAACCCGTCTGCTGAAGAGACTGTCGCGTGAAAAGGATATGCTCGTGGTGATGATCAGCCACGACATCAATATCGCGGCAAAGTATTCGGACAACGTAATGGTCCTGTTGGACGGCGGCATATACGATGCGGGAAATCCGGCAGATGTCATCACGGAACAGATGCTGAAGACCGTATACGGGGTCGATGCGACCATCATAGACGACCATTCCCGCCCCCATATGATCATGGTCGACAACTCCGAGGAGATACCGGAGGGGGGCGATCACAGCATCAGCGTCCCGCATACCGCAAAAGGTGCGCATACGACAGAAACTCCGATATCTGGCACAGTTGATCCGACAACGTCCGAATGAAAGGTTCCGACTCCGAAATCAGTTAGAAACTATTATATATTGCCCGACATTAAGGAGTTTTAGCCGTCCCGGTAGTGTAGTGGCCTATCATGAGGCCCTGTCGAGGCCTCGACACGGATTCGAATTCCGTCCGGGACGCCAATTTTGTCGCTTCAGATTTTATCGAAGGTTCATCATCATTCGGAGGCCGAAAATGTACTGTATTTATTCCGACGGCGGATCCAGAGGGAATCCCGGCATCTCAGCGTATGCGATCGTGGTGACCGAGAACGGCAAGATTATCCACGAGCATGCTGAATTCCTCGGTGTCCACACCAACAACTATGCCGAGTATCGGGGACTCATCGCGGCACTTACAAAAGCTGTCCAGCTCGGGGCCAAAGAAGCAGAATTCGTTATGGATTCGCAGCTCGTCATCAGACAGATGACCGGCGAATACAAGGTCAGATCCAAGGATATGTCGGAACTCCATGCCGATGCGGTCGCGCTTGCATCGCTTATTCCGAAAGCCCGGTTCATCAATGTCAGAAGGTCCCAGGAATTCATCCCCCGTGCCGACGCTCTTTTGAACGAGGAAATGGACCGTCACAGCAAGTGATCGGCCGCCTTATTAGGCAAGACTAACACGGTAGTACACCTAAATACTCTGGGTACAATCATCCCATGATATAGGTGTGTGAGATGGAAGAGATCATTTCGGTGAAAGGTCTGGTCAAGGAATATAGCGGAAAACGTGCCCTTGACGGAATAGATATCCACGTCAAAAGCGGAGAGATGTACGCTTTTCTCGGACCGAACGGTGCCGGAAAGACGACCGCGGTGAGGATACTCAGCACACTTGCCGATTTCGATTCGGGAGAAGTGTACATCAGCGGCCACGATGTCAGGAAGGAACCGATACAGGCCAAGGCCACGATAGGGGTCATCCAGCAGCAGATCAGTCTCGATAAGGACCTCACGGTCTGGGAGAACATGATGGTCCATGCGATGTACCACAAGATCCCCCGTTCCGAAAGAAAGGGACGCATCGACGAACTGGCCGACTACATCGGGCTCAGGGAATACTACGATCGCAAGGTCGATACGCTCTCCGGCGGCTGGAAGAAGAAGGTCGCCATCGTCTGCGCTCTCGTCGACCGCCCCAAACTCCTCTTTCTCGACGAACCGACCGTAGGTCTCGACATCCAGTCCCGCAGAAGCATGTGGGACCTTCTCCGCAAGCTCAATGACGACGGGATGACGATCTTTCTTACCACTCACTACATCGAAGAGGCCGAGTCCCTGTGCAGCAGGGTCTCCATCATCGATCACGGAAGGATCATCGCCGAAGACACGCCCTCCGAACTGTCCAAGAGACTGGGATCGTTCACCGTGGAATACTACAATTCCGAACGCAGGACCCAGTATCGCTATTTCGATTCCAAGGATGAGGCCGATTCCTTCACCAAGACCCTTGACGATTCGAACACCGTTCTCCTCCGCCGGACGAACCTTTCGGACGTTTTCGTGGAGCTCACCGGCAGCCATCTCAACGATAACGGCACCGCCAACGGCAAGGGGGCGATATGATGTCGATCCTGAACGAGATCTACTATGTCGCGTGGGGCGACCTGCGCTATATGCGCCATACGATCAAAAATATCCTGATCTCCAGTCTTGTCACCCCCATCCTCTACCTTCTTGCATTCGGATACGGGATCAACGGCGGAGATATCGTCGTAGACGGGGTCACCGTACCGTATCTGGACTTTGTGATCCCCGGCATCATTGCGCTGACGACCCTTTCGGCGTCCTTCAGCGCCACCTCCGCAAGACTGAACGTCCAGAGGCTTTACTACCGCTGTTTCGACGAGATGATGATGTGTCCCCTGAGCTGTTCGGCCATTGTAATCGGGAAGGCCGTCATCGGGGTCATACGCGGCATACTGAGCGCGGGATTGATGTTCGTAATAGGATATGTGCTGGAACCGTCCTTCCTCCATCTGACCCCGCTGTTCGTCATCAGCCTCCTGATCGCATGTTTCACATTCTCTTTCCTGGGCGTGTCCGCGGCGCTTCTTGCAAAATCCCACGCATCGATGGCAACCTTCAGCTCGCTGGTGATCACTCCGATGACCTTCCTGTGCGGTACTTTCTTCGCCGTGGAGAATCTCCCGGTCTGGGCCCAGGGGGCGTTGTACGTTCTTCCGCTGACCGAGGCGAGCGTCTGCATAAGGTCGGCCACTTTGGACATCTATGCATTCCCGTTCTGGGCACTCGGCGTACTTTGCATCTTCATGATCGCATTCTTCCTGCTTGACTATTACCTGATAAGGTATCGTAAGATCTGAGGGACGGCCCGTGAAAATCAGAATTGTGGTTATCTCGGTCCAATCCGCCGATGCGGTTCTGATGGCGGAACCTGCAAAAAGACTTCGGGAGATCGGTCTCGAACCCGATATCTATGCGAAGAACGGCACCGATCTCGACGATGATCCCGTCCGGTATCAGGAACTTGTCGAACACACCCGCACGGCCGACTTCGTATTCATGAGATGCATGTCCGATACGGACCGTTTCAAAAGATTCGAAAAATATAAGAAAATACTTTCCGAATGCAAAGGCTTTGTGCTCGTTTATTCCGGCAGCCCCGACATAACCGTCATGAACAGGTCCCTCTTCCGCGGGACCGATGATGAATACCGCAATATGTGCAGATACTGTGCGGCAAGGGGTGCGGATAACGAATACGGCCTTTATCTCACCGCAGCCCGTTTATGCGGTCTGACCGACGTTCCCGCACCGGATCCCGTCGAGCCCCGTCCCGACGGAATATACCATCCGGGATTTCCGAAGGACATAACGAAGGAAGAATACCGGAATTCGTTGATGAAGGGCCGTCCCACGGTAGGCATTCTTTTTGCCAACAGTCTCTGGATATACAACAATCTGGCACAGATCGACAGAATGGTCGAGATCTATGAATCCAAGGGGATGAACGTGATCCCCGTCTTCTACATCGCGTCATCGTTCTCTGCCGACGGGAACAAGATCACCCGCGATGTCTTCAACAAATATTTCACCGATGACGGGAAACCGATAGTCGATGCGGTCGTTGCGGTAACCTCCTTTTCGGTGCTCGGAAGCTCCAAGGACACCAGAGGTCTCGGGACCCCCGATGACGAGAATTTTTACCATACCGTCACCGACGTTCCGGTGCTGCATGCGATAACGGTCACGGGAGATTACGCGGATTACGAGACCGACAAGCTGGGTCTTAACAAACACGACATAAGCGCAAATGTCATCTTTCCGGAGATCGACGGCAACATCATCGGATACCCGATCTGCTACACCCCTTCGGGAAGCGGAAAGAAACGCGCGGTCCCCATCGACGACAGGATCGGGAGATTGGCCGACCTCACCCTCAGCTGGGCAAGACTCCGTTCCGTTCCGGCAAAGGACAGAAAGGTGGCCATCCTCATATGGCAATCGCGCCCCGACTCCGGATGCATCGGCAGTGCGGCCGGCCTCAATACCCCGGAAAGCGTATCGGAACTTATCCGCAGACTTGATGACGAAGGTTATTCCGTCGATGACGTGCCCGAAAACGGCAATGCATTGATAAAGACCATTCTCGAAAACATAACCAACGACCTCGACAATCTTTCGTCGGAAACGATCCGTGAGAAAGCGGCCGATCTCGTCCCCTCCGGCAGATATGAAGAGCAGTTCGGATCGATACCGGAATGGGACCGGGAACAGATAGAACGGCACTGGGGAAGATGTCCGGGGACCATATGCGTCGACGGCAGGAATATTATCATCCCGGGCATCGTGAACGGAAATGTCTTCCTGGGATATCAGCCGCTGAGAGGATCTGCCGACAAGATGGAACAGAACATTCACGATCCAGAGCTGTTCTCCCAGCATCAGTATCTTGCATATTACAGATGGATCCGCGATGTGTTCGTGGCGGACATGGTGATCCATGTGGGGACCCACGGCACCGTCGAATGGCTTCCCGGCAAGAATGTGGGAATGTCGTCGAAATGCAATCCGGATATCGTGCTCGGCGGACTTCCGAATCTTTACTTTTATATCATCGATGACCCGGGAGAGGGGATCCAATGCAAACGTAGGGCAAACTCCGTCCTGCTCGGACATATGCCCCCCACCATGGCAAGGGCCGGGGAATACGAGGAACTTTCCGAGATGGAGGCGCCGCTTCAGGATTATTTCCGCTTAAAGGGATCTGCATCCCCGGAACGTCTCGACGAACTGATCAACCAGATATACCTGAGCGCAAAAGAACACAACATCTTCAACGACCTCGGTATAACCGCAGACCCCGGGCCGAAAGACTTCGGCCGGTATGTGGTAAGACTTCACGAATATCTCGAGGAGGTGAAAGACGCTTTGATAAGGTCTGATCTGCACGTTCTCGGAAAGGTGCCGCAGGGAGTCCATTTCGACGAGATGGTCTATTCTCTCGTAAGACTCGACAATGCGGACATCCCCTCGGTAAGAGATTCTTTTGCGGCCAATATCGGGATCGATCTTCAGAACTGCCTGGAAGATCCGACCGGAATGCTTCCCTCCGGAGAGCTGAAAAGCGATGCGACGGCACGCATCGACCGCGGATTCCAGGAGCTGTTGGCATGGATGAGAAGCGCAGACTACGATGTCCAAAAATGTCTGGAACATGTGAATTCGCTTTATGGCGCAGTATCCTCCGACCTTGACAAAGGTGTAAAATTCATCTGTGAAAAAATCGTTCCGAACATCAGGAAGATGACCGAGGAACTGGATAATGCCCTGCTCGGTCTTGACGGAAGATATGTTCTTCCCGGCCCTTCCGGTGCACCTACCCGCGGAAATGCGGACATCCTTCCGATGGGGCGCAACTATTTCAGCCTCGATCCCGACACTGTTCCCAACAGATCGTCATGGGAGATCGGTAAGAGAATGGCCGATCAGATGATCGAGAGGTATGTATCCGAGAAGGGAGAATATCCCCGCGAGGTAGGATTTGTCATCTGGGCCACGGACACGATGAAGACCGGCGGTGACGACGTTTCCTATCTGCTGTGGCTCATGGGAGTGAAACCCGTGTGGTCGAAGACCGGCGGGCAGGTGATCGACCTGGAAGTGATACCGATATCGGAACTTAAAAGACCCAGGATAGATGTTACCATCAATATCACGGGCCTGTTCAGAGATACATTTCCCAACCTGATCGATCTTCTGGATGATGCCGTCAATCTGGTCATAGGGCTAGACGAATCCGACGAAGACAACGCACTCGCAGCCAATCTGAGAAAGGATATCGTGGAGGGGATCGTCGGCGGACTTTCTCCCGACGAGGCCCGGCAAAGGAATTCGGTTAGGATATTCGGTGCGCCCCCGGGAGGTTACGGCACCGGCGTGAACAAGGCCATAGAAACGGGATCCTGGGAAACCGCGGAGGATCTTGCAAAGGTATACCTCGACTGGTGTTCCAACGGATATGCCAAAGGAAATTACGGAACGAAGATGAAGGACGAGTTCATCAGAAGATTCGGAAAGGTTTCGGTAACGGTCAAGAACATGCCCGACAGGGAGATTGACCTTCTGGACTGCGACGACGTCTATGAATATCTCGGCGGAATGAACGCATTCGTCCGTACATATGGCAAAAAAGACGCCATGAGCATCATGGGCGACGGATCCGATCCGCAAAAGACCAAGGTCAGAAACACGCAGGAGGAATTGAGATATACCTTCCGCAGCAAGGTCCTCAATCCGAAGTTTATAAACGGTCTTAAAGAACACGGTTACCGCGGTGCAGCAGAACTGGCAAATATCACCGAGTACACGATGGCGTGGGGTGCCACATCGGATATTGCGGAGGACTGGATGTACGAAGGGATCACGGACAAGTTCCTTCTCGACGAAAATACCCGTGAATGGATGATGGATGAAAATCCGTATGCCGCGATGAACATTCTCAAGCGTTTGGAAGAATCCATCGAACGCGGACTGTGGAACGCTTCGGACGAGTACCGTCAGAAGTTGAGAGACCTCTATATGGAGACCGAAGAACGTATCGAGGAACTGTCGGACCGCCGATGATAAAATTTATACATAGTTTGCGGATGGGAGAACTATGCGTTGGATGCTTAGAAGTAAAATCCACAGGGCGACCGTGACCGAGGCTCGTTTGGATTATGAAGGAAGCATTACCATCGATGCAGATCTTCTCGACCGTTGCGGGATGTGGGTCGGGGAGAGGGTCACGATTGCCGTGGTGGAAACCGGTGCCCGCTTCGAGACGTACACCCTTCCCGGAGAGAGGGGTTCGGGCATTATCGCACTCAACGGAGCTGCCGCCAGACTTGCTTCCGTCGGAGACAAGATCATCATCATGGGGTATGAGCTTGCCGACGAGCCGATCAAGGCCAAGGTTCTCCTTGTCGATATGCACAACAAGATCTCCAATGAGCTCACCTACTGAGTTCCTACGTTTTTACGTATATTCGACCCAGGTCATGCAAATTCATCGGGGTCGATAGTGCCTCTTTTACAATCGACTGAATGCATCAGCGATATTCCCTCGCCAAAATAAACTATCTGTACACCTCAGTGCCTAAAACGATCTCTATCCAGAAACTGTTTAACCCGACCTAGACACATCCATTATACGCGCGTGAAGGAACGATTTGACCCTATA
>CAVIXW010000040.1:0-14030 GCA_963646785.1 Acutalibacteraceae bacterium | reverse complement strand
GCTTTCGACCTTCGCCTCACGTTTATATCTCCGTTCTTCTTTCTTGGAAATGGATACCTTTTGGTTCATACTCAAATCCTGTAAGGTATCCTCTTTTATCAATCTACAGCCGATTTTGCACGCGCGAGAGAATATTCGTTCGCTCGCATCCGCGAAGCTCACTCATATTCTCTCGCGCGTCTTTGCTGTAAGATTAATTGTTTTCTAAAACAAAACTTTCGTATTTGTAACAAACTTTAATTATGGTATCCCATATTAACCCCGAATGTAAAATTCCGTTCGAATTTCATTATGGCGGATTTTGCAGCGGACCGTTATGGTCCGTCGGAGTGATATTGATGATATCTATCGAATCTATCAAAGGACATGCGGAGGCCAGGTATGTATTGGCAGCGGTTGTTCTGCTGCTGGCGGCCTCCGCCGTCCTTGCCTACGACTACTCCAGGGCGACCGGGGGGGGGGACGGCAGTAACGAGGGTGCGAGAGAGGTCGTACCCTACGGAGACAATACGTTCATCGATGCCGCGGGGGAGGCGAAACTAATCTATACCGTGGTTTCCGATACGGACACGGTAAAGACCGTAAGGATCACCGACATGGTCCGCGACCCGAGAAGTTCTTCTTTTACGACATTTCCGACCCAGGTGATCGACGGTACCGATACGTACGACGTGGTCGGAAATACGGTAACATACGATGGAACTACCAAGAAGTATACCGATGATTTCGGACTCGAATACAAAATAGATCTTTCGAAAACGTATGTGACGATCGGAGGTTATTCCGGTGCCGGTTCATCCGTGGTATTCCCGGATAAAATATACTATGACGATAAGGAATACAAGGTGGCCGGAGTTCAGAACAGCTGTACGATTTTTCAATCCGCATCCATAAGCAGTCTCACGGTGCTTGTTTCGTATGACGATTACAAGCTCGGAGAAAAGTTCATGCCGGGCAACACGAATCTGAGCACGTTGAAATTCATCGTGGATAACGATGATCCTGCCGGAGACGGGCTCATCGATCTTCAGGCCGCGTTCAAAGGCTGTACGGGACTGACGACTTTGGTCCTTCCAAATGCGCTGCACAGGGCGGACAATGCATTCGAAGGATGTACCGGCCTCGGCTCCGACATGGAGACTCCCTTCTTATTCAACACAAAGCTGCGCATCACCCAGACCGAGACAAGCAACGTGTTTGCGAACTGTATCGATACGGACGGCAACGGATTGAAATATCTCGAACTCGGCAGGAATGTCAACAAGGTTTCCACCGTTTTCTCCGGATGTACGGGGATCAGGGTCATTTACAACACAGGCACGACGATCTCCGAGAGCGATATAGCAGGCTCCATTCTGGAAAGCGGTTCGCACAACGTGCTGCTCTTCAACAATCCCGGAGGCGAATTCACCAAGTGGTCGTCGATCACGACCGATGCCGAGGGTACTGCCATCACAAATATCACCATGCCCGAAGGTACGTTGGGCGGAGTCGACATCCCCGAATGGAGTCACAAAGACGGTATCGCAAGATACAACAGCGGAGGCGAATACACCTCATTCTCGCCCTGGAGCACCAACGAACACGAATATTCATATTATTACTATGCCCTGTACGGAAGCTGTACCGTTACCTACCATGTCACATACAAAGATACCGACGGTACTACGAAGACCGATGAGCAGATACAGACCGTCGTGTGCATGTACAACACGCTTCTGTACGACGAGAATAATTATCCCAATGCCACGGTTCAGGCCAAAATAAAAGAAATCGTGGATGACGAGGAAAAGACAAATCCTGTCTGGACAGACGCTACAAACCTCGTTCCGAATAAAAATACAACAACGTATCGGCTCGGGCAATCTCTGACTGTTTTTTGCGATCTCGATCTGTATCTATATTTGGATGATATATCCTCCAAAAGCATCACCCTAACCTACAAATGGGATTACATTGATACAACCGGCACACCCGCTCTGAAAACGTATATCTATTCGTCTTCGGCAACTTCCGGCAATATCAACTTGGCAAGCTATGCGGACTTTAAAAATGCGAAAACAAGTAGCGGCGATGTACTAAGTGATAACGCCGAGGCAATCAGCTACCTTGAGGCCAATTACTTTTGGTATAGCTCCATTCTCTGGAGTTCGCCCGATGGAAATACAATGAACACCGGCGGCGGTTTTTGCACTTTTTATGAAAGCACGTATATGACATTAAAGATGAACGCTGGCGATTTTTACTATGAGGCTGGAGGGGACATTCGGTGGTATACGGGGCCATACAGCAGTGTTTCGGTCAACCCCAATATTGTTATCAGTAAGGACAACACTTCTTTCAAATGCTGGAAGATGAACGGTACGGAGTATTATCCGGGAGAGGTATTTTCTCCGCAATCTTGGGAACAACGTTTGAATATCGTATGGAACGATGATAATTTGGGGAAATCAACCGTTACATACTGTAATTTATATGATAGGGCGGAAGGAAAAGAATCTTCGGAATATGTTTACGGTGAGCAAACCACTCTTGCATCGAGCTACACCCGCCCCGGATACAGATTGGTCGGATGGAGTTACTCCGAGAATGGAAATGTGAATTTCTCTCTCAAAACGCCGGTCACGATGCTGAGCGATCTCAGACTTTACGCCGTATGGGAAGAGGGATCGTCTTCCCAATCGCCTACCGTGATCACGGAGAATCTGCTCGTTTCCATAGACAATATACCTGCCGGGGACTATAATACCGAATTCATCTTCATAGGTGCTCTTGCCGATGGGGACAGGGTGGTATGGACATCGACCTTCTGCAACAGTGCCGGAACCGAGGTCGCAAAGCCGACAGACGTCGGAGTATATGTCATAAAAGTGGGATACCAGGTATTCAACGGCACGACAGACGTGACCGGGAACTACTATAGCGGTTACGACGGAAACCCCGTCACGGAGAACTGTTATTCCGGATTCCTTACGATCTACGGCGGCGAACACTCGACGGTTGCCGACTGAAACCCTTTTCCCCTTTCCGAAAGGGGTTGATAATGTTATCCGGGTCTTTGCCGGACCCGGATGAAAAGAACGGTCCGTCTCCTTCAGTTCTTGAAACTGTGGACCGGTGCGGGGATCCTTCCGCCGCGGTTGATGAAGTCCGCACAGCCAAAGGGATTCACGGGCATGATGGTGGCGTCGCCGAGAAGTCCGCCGAGTTCGATGTGGTCCCCGGCCTTCTTTCCGATGACGGGGATGATCCTGACTGCGGTGGTCTTCTGGTTGATCATACCGATGGCCATTTCGTCGGCGATTATCCCCGATATGGTGGAAGCACTGGTGTCTCCGGGAACGGCGATCATATCGAGTCCCACGGAGCACACGCAGGTCATGGCTTCGAGCTTCTCCAGGGTCAGGGCGCCGATCTCGGCCGCTTTCGCCATGGAATTGTCCTCGGTGACCGGTATGAACGCACCGCTCAGGCCTCCGACGTACGAGGAGGCCATGATTCCCCCCTTCTTCACCTGGTCGTTGAGGATGGCGAGGGCGGCGGTGGTGCCGGGCGCACCGCAGTATTCCATACCCATCTCCTGGATGATGTCGGCGATCGAATCTCCGACGGCAGGGGTGGGCGCAAGGGAAAGATCGACGATGCCGAACGGTACGTTGAGTCTTTTGGACGCCTCTTTGGCCACCAGCTGTCCGACCCTGGTGATCTTGAACGCGGTCTTCTTGATGGTCTCGCAGAGTACCTCGAAGTTCTCTCCGCGTATCTTGGTCAGCGCGTGCCTGACCACTCCGGGTCCGCTGACGCCGACGTTGATGACGAGATCCCCCTCGGTGACGCCGTGGAATGCACCGGCCATGAACGGATTGTCGTCCGTGGGGTTGCAGAACACCACCAGTTTCGCACAGCCGATGGAATCCCGGTCCCTGGTGGCCTGGGCTGCTTTGACGACGGTCTCTCCCATCAGTTTCACGGCATCCATATCGATACCGGTCTTGGTGGAACCGAGGGCGACGGAACTGCAGATGTGCTCCGTTCTGGCGAGCGCTTCGGGAATGGATTCGATGAGAAGACGGTCCGCGGCCGAGATCCCCTTCTGCACGAGTGCGGAATATCCGCCGAGGAAGTTCACGCCGACCTTCTGCGCCGCCTTTTCCAGAGTTTCGCAGATCCTGACGAAATCCTGGGGCGTCTTGCAGGCGCTGGAACCCACGATGGCGATGGGCGTGACGGAGATCCTCTTGTTGATCACGGGGATGCCGATCTCCACCGCGATCTCGTCCCCCACCTTCACCAGGTCCTTCGCGCATTCGGTGATCTTGCGGTAGATGTTGTCGCAAAGCTTGTCGAGGTCGGGCGTCATGCAGTCGAGGAGCGATATCCCCATCGTGATGGTCCTGACATCGAGGTTCTCCGAGGCCACCATCTCCTGGGTCTCGATGATCTCTTGGAAATCGAGCATGGGGATCAGATCCTGTGCATCATGTTGAAGATCTCTTCCTTCTGGGCGGTCACCTTGCAACCGACCTCCTGGCCGATGTGGTCCAGGTCGTTGACCAGCCCGGGGAAGGTCTTCTTGTACTTGTCCACATCGATGATGATTATCATGTTGATGTAGTCCCTGATGGTGGTCATGCTGAGGTCGAGGATGTTGATATCGTTCTGTGCGAAATAATTGCAGACCGCAGCGATGATGCCGGCGTGGTCTTTTCCTATGAGTGTAACGACGATTTTGGATGTCATTGGATCTCTCCGTTAAATTGTTCACAACCTTACGTTCATGATCGAGATAAGATCGCTGAGGATGGCCGAGGCGGTCTCTATCCTTCCCGCTCCGCGGCCGGTTATGGTGATGGGGCCGGCAAGGTCCGCATCGATCTGGGCGATGTTCAGGGTGCCCGCGATGCTAAGGGGGTGTCCGACGGGGATCAGACGCGGCGAGACCTCGAGACGGGTGTCCGAGATCTCCCCGATGAGCCTGATGACCATGTTGTGGGACGCGGCCTGGGCGATGGCATCGGGTGTGATTCCCGTGATTCCCGTGATGTTGACGTCTTTGAACGTCACGTTCCGGTGGAACACGGAGTTGGCGAGGATGACCACCTTGGTGGCAGCATCGTATCCTTCCACGTCGTTCGTGGGGTCCGTCTCGGCATATCCGAGCTGCTGGGCCTCCTTCAGGGCCTGCTCGAAGGGCTGGCCGTTGTCCATCTTGCTGAGGATGTAGTTGCAGGTACCGTTGAAGATACCGCGGATGGACGAGATCTTCTCCCCGTTGAGGTTCCCGTGGCAGAGGTTGATGATGGGCATGGCGCCTCCGACGGAGCCTTCGAAACGGAACTTGCATCCGTTCTTCTTGGCGAGGGAGATAAGCTCCTGGAATTTCAGGGCGAGGGGACCTTTGTTGACGGTGATGACGTCTTTTCCGTTCTCGAGGGCGTGGGTGATGTTCTTCAGACCCGTACCGCCGGTCTTCACGTCGGTGGGCGAGACCTCGATGAGGATATCGTATTCCACGGAATCCATGATCTCCGTGGAATCCTTGTAGACGGTTGGGCCCACCGTATGTTCCTTGAGCTTCCTTTCCGTGACCGCCTTCATGTCGAGGCCTTTCTGATTCACCGCGGCGGTCTTCGAATCGATGACCCCCACGACGACGGGTTGCTCCCCGTATTTGTCGTCAAAGAAATCTTTACGTCTTTCCAGGACCTCCACGAGACCCTGTCCGACGGTACCGAACCCGGAGATGAACAGCCTTACCATTCAGATCCCCCTGATGTAGAGCATGTCGTCCTTCTTGCAGGCATCCATGAAGAACCCGTCGAGGACCTCGATGTCCTTCTTGCTGCGCACTTCCGCGGTGATCATGGCGGTGTGCTTGTCCGAGGAGCCGTTCTTCGAGGTGTATCCGATGTCGGCGGACACCAGCTGGACGATAGTCGAGGCCTCGTCGATGAGGTTCTCGATGTAGGTGGCGTTGAACCGGCCCACGAGCATGAACTCGCGGGTGACGGTCTCGTAGACGGAGCCCATTTTCGAGATGATGATGTCCATGGACCTCCAGATGGACTTGAGCTCGTCGAGCTTCTTCGTGTTGCCGATCTCGAAGGTAACACTCACCGTGATCCTGTTGTTGACCAGTTTCTCGCGGTCGTGAACAACGCTTATGATGTTGGCGTCCACCATGGATATGGGCTCCAGAGAACCCACCAGCTGCCCCGGCAGGTCCTTGACATATAATTCTGCGTTCAGTAGAATACGATCACCTTTGATTGAATGTGGCATTTATTAATAATATAAAAAAGACGGCTGTGCGCAGGTATATAATACGTGGTATCCGGAAGCTCTCCGGCACGCATATCGCATCACGCGGTCTGGGTGCCGGCCGGGGCCGATGTCCGGAGATCGGCCGGAATGCGGCCGTAAATGACAATGCATTAATACTTAGAAATTCGATTTTAAATCATGTTCAAGTCTATTCTTGTAGCAGTCGACGGCAGCACCAGCAACACCGTCGCCGTCGATACCGCCGTGACGCTGGCCAAGGAACAGGGGGCCAAGCTGACCGCTCTGTCCGTTTTCGATCCCGGAGGATACGGCAACCTTGCCGCCATCAAAGAGGTCTCCGACGAGGTCGATTATATGAAGAAGGTGTGCGAGAAGATCCTCGAATACGTGACCAAGAAGGCCACCGAAGCGGGTATCGAATTCGAGACCAAGACCGTTGCCGGAGATCCGGCCCTCAAGATCGTCGAACTCTCGTCCGACTACGATCTTCTGGTCACCGGAACCCTGGGCCGTACCGGGTTCAGCCGTATGGTGATGGGAAGCGTCGCCGAGAAGGTCGTCAGGCTGTCCAACTGCCCCGTGCTCGTCTGCCGCAGCTCCTGATAATCATCACCGTTTATGCGGCCCGCAAGGGCCGTACTTTTCTTTCCTGAATCCGGATTTTTCCAATGTACCCGTTGGGGAGATTGTCCCCGGTATGACCGAGTGCCGATCGAAGAGGCACTTAGTATTACCGGACGGGTAAATTTTATTACTGATTCTCCGATACGAGCGTGATGCGCAGGATCGCGATATACGGCAAGGGCGGGATAGGCAAGTCCACCACGTCTTCCAATGTCTCCGACGCTTTGGCGGAGAGCGGACTGAAGGTGATGCAGATCGGGTGCGACCCGAAGGCGGATTCCACCCGTCTTCTGACCGGCGAGGACAGACCCGCGACGGTATTGGACATCATGCGCAACGGCGACGATCCAGCTTTGGAGGATATCGTCCGCCCCGGACTCCACGGAACCCTGTGCGTGGAGTGCGGAGGGCCCCGCCCCGGCATGGGCTGTGCCGGCCGCGGCATCATCGCGGCCTTCGAGGAGCTGGAGAAGCTGGATGCCGTATCCGTGTACAACCCGGACGTCATAGTGTACGATGTTCTGGGAGACGTGGTCTGCGGAGGATTCGCCATGCCGATCCGCAGCGGATATGCCAGGGACGTGTTCGTCGTCACCTCCGGGGAGATGATGTCCCTCTATGCCGCCAATAACATATGCGAGGCGGTGAAAGGGTTCAGACGCGACGGATACGCGAGGTTCGGAGGGCTGATCCAGAACTCCCGCAAAGTGAAAGACGAGAACGAACTTGTCGACCGTGCCGCGGCGGAGATGGGGTCCGAGGTGGTATACAGGGTCCCCCGCAGTCCCGCGGTGCAGGAATGCGAAGAACGCCGCACCACCGTTATCAGCGGCGCCCCGGATTCCGAACAGGCGGACGAATACCGCCGCCTGGCACATTTATTGTACGAACGTTCGGAGGACGTTTCGGGCGGCATGCGCCTCGGCAGCGAAGACAATGCCGACAGTTGCTGCATGCGAACATCTTCGGAGATGACCTGATGAGAATACTTATATTGGACACCGTCCACGGCGGTAAGATCCTGGCTGAGAGATATCTGAAAAAAGGGAACGAGGTGACCGCTGTCGACGTTTACAAGGTCACGCCGAAGGAGGTCCTTTCAGGACTCCGTCACAAGGGAGTGAAGATCGCCGATTCCGCACCGGCGATGCATTTCGATCTGGTGGTGGCCCCCTGCCACTGCCCCGACGTCTTCCTTGGTGACTGCACCTATGACAGAAGGATCGATTTCTCCCGGGCGGTCAACGAGCTGATCGACGACAGGAGGTTCAGGATCGAGATCACCGGAGTGAAGGGAAAGACCAGTACCTGTTACGTGCTGGCACATTTACTGGATGCTGCCGGGAAGAAGGTGTTCCTGCACACCTCGCGCGGTCTCGGGCCGTATATCGGGGGAAAGCACCTGATCACGGATATCCAGAGCATCGCACCGCCGACGCTGCTGGCGTTCCCGAAAGGGGAGTACGATATCATGATCGCCGAGATCTCCCTCGGAGGTTCCGGAAAGGCGGACATCGCGGGTATCACGAACCTTCTGGAAAACTACGGGATCGCAAGGAACACCCGTACCGCGGAGGACGGCAAGAAGGACGTCCTGACTGACAAAATCAACATTGTTCCGGAGTCCGAAGCGGAGATCTGGTCGAAGTACGGAAAGCCCCTGCGGACCTACGGCCCCAGGGTGAAGGTCGTCGGAAAGCCAGCGTTCGGAGAACCCCTCCGCTGTTCCGTGGAGTATGAAGGAACCCACGAGATCGAATTCAAAGGAAGCTATCTGGCACTTCAGTATCTCGATGCCGTTTCGATGGCTCTGGAGTTCTGCGAGGTCATGGAGATCCCGGCAGAATGCGTGCTCAGGGGTTTGTCCACTTTCAACGGCGTTCCGGGCAGGGGAGAGGTTTCCGCCGAAGGGGGAGTGAAGTATCTCCGCGACCGCAACCCCGGCGTCTCCCACATGTCCGTGGAACGCACCCTGTCCTGTCTGAAGCAGATGGATGCTCTGGAGAACGCGGTCATGATCGTCGACCCCGTCAGCAGGAAGGTCTGCGACAAGATGGACAAGGACCTCATCAAGGAGGTGGCCGACAGGTACGGCGTGGAGATGATCATCACCGACGGATCCGGAAAACCGCCGGAGGTTCCCTCCGGCAGGTCCGTGGTCATAATGATGACGAAAGAGGGTTACCAGTGACCTCGGCACGCATCATCCACCCCCGCCCGAATCCGATAGTCGCCGCGATGTACACCCTTCGCGACATGGAGGTCGACGTCATCGTCACCCACGGTCCGGCAGGATGCTGCTTCATGGCCTCCCGCCCGCTGGAGAACGCGGGCGTGAGGGTGGTGACCTCCGCATTGAAGGACAACGACCTCATCTTCGGCGGAGGGGATTCCCTCGTCCGCACCCTCAGGGAGGCGAAAAGGAAATTCAGTCCCCGCACCATGGCGGTGGTCGGCACATGTGCCAGCACCATCATAGGAGACGATATATCCGCAGCGATCAAGAGGGCCGAACTGGGCCCCGACTGCATATGCTTCGCGGTCGACTGCAGCGGATGTATGGCAGACAACACCGAAGGCGCCGTAAGGGCCGTCCGTGCCGGGCTCAAAGCCGGCATCATCCCTCTGGAGGAATCGGAACGCCAGATCTCCCTGCTCAAAGCGGCCACGGAACTGGAGAAGCAGAGGGGGATGGCGGCCAAGACCTATCTCTCGCCTGCGGTAAGCCCCACCAAGATGCACGTATGCAGGGTCATCGCCGATGCGCTGAAGAACGGCAGGAAGGTGGCCGTGGTGATGCTTGCGAAGAAGGAGCTTGCATACCGTTTCGCGGATCTCTTCGTGGCGGTCGACGAAGCCCGGAGGAGATTGGGCGGAAAGACCCTGTTCGTCGCAAACCTGGACGAGAATCTGGGTCTTCCCCGGATCCGCAGGTACTGCCGCTACATCAATGCGGAACTGGACGCGGACGGGGTGAAGATCGACAGTATCATAGGCGGTCTCGACGAATATGCCGTCCTCGGAGAGAAGGCAAAGGAGGCCGTGGACGCCTTCGAACCGGATATCAGGCTGATCATAGGCATATGCCACGCATACCCGGACCTGAGGAAGGACGATATCCTGATCACGGACCAGCCGCGCCAGCTGGCGAACTACCTGGACCAGAACTTCCTGTGCGCGGTGGGCGAGGTGTCCTCGCACAACATGGTGATGGGGGCCACCGGAATAGTCCACCTGGAGACTGCGGACACCCTCAGAGAGATCATCAGGGAGATGTGAGTTTGAAGGGATTCGTGATCTCCGGAGCGGGCAGCGGCGTGGGGAAGACCTCGGTCACCACGGGGATCCTTTCCCTTTTGTCCAAGAAATACAAGGTGCAGGCGTTCAAGGCCGGGCCGGACTTCATCGACCCCATGTACCACACCGCCGCCACGGGCAGGAGGTCGCGGAACCTCGATTCGTTCATGATGTCGGACGGGATCATCCGCAACGTCGCGGGCTATGCCTGCAGGGATGCGGACCTGTGCGTGGTGGAAGGGGTCCGCGGATTGTACGAAGGTTTCCAGGGCGACGGGGATGTTGGATCTACCGCGTACATCGCGAAGCTCCTGGGTCTTCCGGTCGTCCTGGTCCTGGATGCGGGATCGCTTACCCGCAGCGTGGCCGCCATCATAAACGGGTTCAAAGCGTTCGATCCGGAAGTGAGGATCGCCGGGGTGATCCTGAACAAGGTGTCGGGTCCGCAGCATTCGGACAAACTTGATGTCGCGCTGAGCACCTATTGCAGCGATGTGAAGGTCGTCGGAAAGGTCAGGAAGGATCCGGAGAACGTGCTGGGCGAGAGGTATCTGGGTCTCCATACTTTACATAGTTTCGAGAAGGGCGAGATCGAGCCGTTGGAACGTCTGGTGGACCCGCTGGACCTGGATGTCCTGCTGGGTATCGCAGAGGAGACGGAGGCCGATCTGCCGACGGGATCGCCGTATGTCCGGAGAAACGCGGACATGAGCGTCGCGGTGCCCATGGACGACGCGTATTCGTTCTACTACGCGGACAACCTGGAGTGTCTGGAAGCATCGGGGGTGAAGGTGAAGACCTTCCGTCCGACCGACGGGGAGCATCTGCCCGATGCGGACATGGCGTATCTGGGCGGAGGGTATCCGGAACTGTATGCCGACCGGATCTCCCGGAATCATGATTTCCTGGAAGGTGTGAGGAACATGTCCCTGGAGGGCAGGCCGGTGTACGGCGAGTGCGGCGGGCTGATGACCATGTGCTCCTCCCTGAAGGACAAATGCGGAGACTTGTATCCCATGGCGGGCATATTCGATGCGACGGCGGAGATGGTGGGCGTGCGTCACGGTCCGACCTACGTGCTGGCGGAGGCCAACGGGAACAATCCGCTGTTCGAAGGACCCGTGAGAGGGCATGAATACCATTATTCGGAGGTCAGGTGCGGCCCGGACCCGAAGTTCGGTTTCGATATCAGAAGAGGCCTTGGTATCTCCGATAAAATGGACGGTATCGTCGCCCGGGCTTCGGTGGGGGCGTACATGCACCAGCATGCGCTTTCGTCGGACGACTGGGCGAAAGGATTCGTCGATGCGGTTCAGAGATCCGAATGACGGTCTCTGAGATCTTCGGCGATCTTCAAAGCCCTGTCTGGCTCGTTGTTTCTCAGCAGGCCCCAGATGTTCTCGTCATGGAGTATCTCCGAGAGCAGTTCGGCCCTTGCGGGCTGTTTCGAGATGCGGGTGTCGAGATCTTTCCTTATCTCCATCAGGAGCTCCATCATAAGGTCGAATTCGGGACCGAGGTATCCGTCCAACCGTTCGGCGACATACGGCGGAAAGGCGGGTACGGAACCTTCGGAAGAGACGGCCACCGAGTAGTGCCGTTTTCTGATCACGGACGGGAGCAGGACATCTCCCCCGCCGTGGGCCGAATTGACCAGGATGCCGTGTTTGCGGGCGGACAGGGTTATCGCCGAGTTGAGTTCTTTGCTGTCGGTGGCGGCGATCACGATGAAGCAATCGTCGAGATAGGGGCCGATATCTTCCGAGGAGAAATGCTCGAGGATCACCCTGTCGCATACATTTTCGATCCCGGGGACGGTCTTGTCGGCCACGACGGTTATATGGAATCCGGAGAACTGACCGCACTTGCGGAGAGCCACGTTGCCGCCGCCGAACACCACGATCCTGCGGTCTTTGCTTGGTTGTAGGAATACGGGTACCTTTCTCTGCATCGGATATGTATCTGGCCTTGGATATTTTCCGATTGTCCGAAATTATTATAAATGACTTTTCGTTGAGGATGGATAAGCTCCTGTAGTGTAGCGGCCAATCATGAAGCCCTCTCGAGGCTTCGACACGGGTCCAAATCCCGTCGGGAGCACTTTTTATTTCTTTCCAACATCGCTTGTGCACGGCATCGATTTCTTCGATTTCCGATAAAGGTTTGTATGGCATTTGCGGATTGTGGGTATTTTCCGCTTGGATAGGACTGTTCTTTCGAGAACATTTCAAGGACATTCACAGACGGTTCGGATGTCGATTTTCTTCGGCATTATCCAGATTTATTGAAGAGTTTGGTTCCTTTGAAAAAAAGATGTGATCCGTTTCAGGGATTGCATACCACAATTATCCGGCGACGGACTACAACATCATCTGGGAGATAATCTCGGAGGACGTCCCGCGTCTGCTGAGCATATCGACCGATATGCTGTATGCTCTGGACGACGATCTGTCCCGGGGGATGCCGAAACCGAAGAGGAAGGGTCTGTTCGGCGGCCACAGACGATACGGTCACTCGTCCTTCTTCTTAACGTAGATCTTGTCCACGTTCTCGATGTTGGCCATCTTGGCTATCTCCGGATCCGCCGTTCCTTTTACAATGTCGGACCTTATCCTGGAGTAATTGGGCATCGAGAGGGAATCGTATTGTCCCGTCTCCTTCAGTCTTGCTATCAGCCGCGTCTTGTCCGAAGGAAGCTCCGCCTTCCTCTCGTGGCGGATGAGTATCTTCCCCTCTTCCCCTTTCAGCGACATGTATCCCCTGGAATCGGCGTAGGCGACTATCTCCGCTTTCAGGGCATCCTGTTCTGCATTCAGTGCCTCGATCCTGTTTTTCAGGGCCTGTTTCTTCTTTTCGTATTCCAAGTATCTGTCGGCCAGTTCCGTTCCCTTGTCGGGGCCGGATTCCTTCGTGGACATCTCGTGCAGGAAACGGGGACATCTGGACTGGTAGGGGCACAGGGGACAGTAATCGGATTCCCTCGGAAGGTGTTCTTTCAACGACTTCATGTCGTCCATCATGAAGGACACCTGCCTGGTCGCCTCCTGGCAGTCGGGTTTGTTGGCGGTGAGTTCGGTGGTTACGCTCTGGACCAGGAAAACCCATCTCATGACCGTCTCCCTGGCACCGAGGTTGTCCATCGCCCATAACGCGGATGCCCTCATCTCCAGATCGTTCATCAGTTCCTGCTTCGATGACACCTGAGCATCGGTGACGTAACGGGTGATGTATGCGGTAGAGCCTCTTCTTCCCACTTCCTGTATCGAGATGGCTATCTCGTTCTTCCCGGGAAGCGATAACGTGCCTTCCATGTTCGATGCCACTATGTCGGCGGCACCGAATCTGGTGGACTGGTATACGAAGTTCTTCATGCACTTCTCGCCGACACGGATGTACTGCATCGCATCGTCCTTTACTGGATTATAGACCTTGGGGTAGTTGGCATCCCAGTTCTTCCAGAAAGATTCCAGAACCTTCTCGTCCTTCAGGCGGTAGCCCATTATCCTGAACCTGGCGTACTCGCTGATGGTGTCGTCGACGGACCTCCTCAGACAATCATCCAAAGTGATCTTGTCCTGGAAAGCGTCCGTCCTGTCGAGCCTGTAGGCGTAGGGGCACCTACGGAAGGATTCGAGGTCGGAGAAGGTGGTGATTGCCATCAGAGGCTTATAGACGAGGCAGTAAATGATTCTGTCCCCAGGGCATCCCTCTTCTTCTTAAATACGAATAGATTGTTCTTTCATCAGATATGTGCGTCGAAACAACCGCTTGGGGTAGGTGACCACGGAGTTGGTGCCCCGATTATGACGGATTGACAAGTGCTC
>CAVIXW010000039.1:0-14074 GCA_963646785.1 Acutalibacteraceae bacterium | reverse complement strand
CAGGAAATCCCTGTTTTTACCCGTCTAATGCTAAATCGATGTTCATCTAAGGCTAATGTATCGGACACGGTCAAAACAATCAGTATACTCGGTCTATGTAAGGTGACATTTCGGAGACCCATGAATTTTCAGAATACGATCCTGAAATTGATCCAAACCGAAATTCAGCGCGTGTAAGTAATTCACTCCTTGGGGATAGTAAGACGTCTGAGATCGCATATCTCCATGCCTGAAACAGGCTCACCGGGGACATCGACCCCGAACAATCCGAACAGATTCCTGCAGTTCTTGGAGATCTCCGACAGGCGGACGAGGAACCGTGGTTATGCAGTTTATCGTATTGAGATAACCGATCGCCTGTCCCACGGAGACCTCGCGCTCGTCTGATTCCCGTATCTCCGCACAGAGTTCGCATCTCATGATCAGTGCAACGAATCTGATCATGGATCTGCCGATCAACGTGTACCTAACGGGAGTCCGATGCCTGCGGTCATGGGACTTACTGAAATCGAATACCTGTTCGGTAAGCCGTCTTGCATCGTAAGATGTCATCACCGTGGACCGATCGAGGTCCGCCGACGACAGCATCACGTACACTTCCGCGCGGTTCTCGGATAAGGTTACGGAGTTCTGTTTCTCCTTCACGATCAACTTCTTCCCGTCCGCCCAGACATCGAAGTGCCTGATCGCCATGCCCGGGATGAGACCCCCGGTGTTGAAAAGGATCAGTCGGCGACGTCGTCGGCATCGTCGTCGGAGGTGTCGATGTTGGGCTCGCCGTCCGGCGATATATCGTCGAGATCGCCCTCTTTGACGGAAACCCCGTATTGAAGATTGTACAGTCCGTCGGCCCTGTAACCCGGATTCAGACGGATGAACTCGACCGCTTCTTCCTTGGACTCGAACACGCGGTCGTACCTGATCGTCTGTCCGTAGGTAAGATACCAACTCATGACCGTACCAACCAGTTGCTGATATTATATCCTGTTCATGGAGAATGTTCGTAAACGGTGCTCAGAGGTCCCGTATGGCATCCTTCATGGACCTGACGAACTCTCCGACGTGTTCGGGTGCATCCTTCCCGTACTGGGCGATTATCTTGACGATACCGCTGCCGACGATGGAACCGTCGCTCAGAGCGGCCATTTTACGGCATTGTTCCGGGTTGGAGATACCGAACCCTATTGCGCAGGGGATGTCCGTGTTCTCGCGGATAAGCCCGATCATCGGCGAAAGATCGGTGGTGATGCTGCTGCGGGTACCTGTCACTCCCAAAGAGGATACGACGTAAACGAATCCTTTGGCCTCCTTTGCGATCATCGCGATACGGTTGGAAGAGGTGGGGGCGATCATGGACACCAGATCGATCCCGTATTCCGAGCATATCGGTTCGAAATCGGCCTTTTCTTCGAACGGTACGTCGGGCAGGATGAGTCCCGAAACGCCGGCCTTCCGGGCCCTGGCGCAGAATTCCCGCACGCCGTAATGGTAGACCACGTTGGCATAGGTCATGTAGAGCATCGGGACGCCAATCTCGGCCATGATTCTTTCGGTGAATTCGAAGATATCGTCGGTCGTGACCCCGTTGGTAAGTGCTCTTTCGTCGGCATTCATGATGACCGGGCCTTCGGCGGTAGGGTCGGAGAAGGGAATTCCCAATTCGACGAGGTCGCACCCGTTCCGGACCATCTCCCCGATGATCTTTCCCGTGGTCTCGAGGTCCGGATCCCCGCAGGTGACGAAGCCTATGAAGGCTTTGCCGTGATCGAAGGCTTTGGCAAGATCACTCATGGAGATCGTGCCCCCTGTATCTGGCGATGGCAGCCACGTCCTTGTCTCCCCTGCCGGATACCGTTACGACGATGATCTTGTCCTTATCCATCCCGGGGGCGGCCTTCATCGCATAGGCGACGGCATGGGCGGATTCGATGGCCGGGATGATCCCTTCGGTGCGGGAGAGGTATTCGAAGGCCTCGACGGCTTCGTCGTCGCTGATCCCGACGTACTTCGCACGTCCGATATCCGACAGCCATGCGTGCTCGGGCCCGATACCCGGATAGTCGAGACCGGCGGAAATGGAGTAGACCGGGGCGATCTGCCCGTATTTGTCCTGGCAGAAGTATGATTTCATCCCGTGGAAAATGCCCACGGAACCCGTATTGATGGTGGCGGCGGTCAGAGGCGTGTCTATGCCTTTGCCCGCGGCCTCGGCGCCCACCAGGGCGACGTCCGGGTCGTTGATGAAGTCGTAGAACGTCCCTATGGCATTGGAGCCCCCGCCGACGCAGGCGATGAGCATGTCCGGGAGCCTGCCTTCCTTCTCGAGGATCTGCCGGCGGATCTCCTTGCCGATGACGGACTGGAAATCGCGGACGATGGTGGGGAAGGGATGGGGGCCCATGACGGATCCCAGGCAATAGTGCGTATCGTCGATGCGGTTCGTCCATTCGCGCATGCATTCGGATACGGCGTCTTTCAGCGTGCCGGTGCCGGTCGGAACGCCCCTCACTTCGGCACCCAGCAGGCGCATGCGGTAGACGTTGAGCGCCTGGCGTTCCATATCCTCCGTACCCATGTATACGACGCATTCCATTCCGAGCAGGGCCGCTGCCGTAGCGGTGGCCACGCCGTGCTGTCCGGCACCGGTCTCGGCGATAAGTCTGGTCTTCCCCATCTTCTTGGCCAGCAGGGCCTGTCCGAGAACGTTGTTGATCTTGTGGGCCCCGGTGTGGTTGAGGTCCTCTCTCTTGAGATATATCTTCGCGCCGCCGAGATCCTTGGTCATTTTTTCTGCAAAATACAGTCTGCTCGGCCTGTTGGCGTAATCGTTGAGCAGGGCCGAGAGTTCGGATTGGAACTGCGGATCCTCCTTGTACTTATTGTAGGCCTCCTCGAGTTCGATAACCGCGTTCATCAATGTCTCCGGCATGTACTGTCCGCCGTATTCGCCGAATCTTCCGTTTGGATTTGTCATCTCTGTCCCTCATTTGATAGTGAATCGGCCCTGACGACGGCCGTTTTGAATTGTTTCATTTTCTCCGGATCCTTCCTGCGGTCCGACTCGATGCCCGAGCTGGTGTCCACGACTGCGGGATGCAGTTTCACGATAGCATCCCCGACATTGCAGGGGTCCAGTCCTCCGGCCAGAATGTATTCGCGGTCGAAATCTTTCAGAAGTTCCCAGTCGAACGTCTTTCCAGTTCCGGCGCCGGAATCGAGAAGGATCATGTCCGCTTCGGAGGCATAGGCCTCTTCCCTGTCGAACGACGGGCGTACGGCGAATGCCTTGACGATCGGGAGTCCGGTGAACGTACGGAGCAGCCTTACGAAGCGGTTCGATTCGTCTCCGTGAAGCTGGATGGCGTCGATGAAATCCATCTTGGCGATGTCGACGATGTCTTCGAAAGAAACTCCGCGGAAAACCCCGAAAACGGGAATGTCGGGGGAAAGCCCGTCGGTAAGAGACTTTGCTGCATCAGGGGTAACGAATCTAGGACTTTCCCGTGCGAATACGTATCCGATATAGTCGGGGCCGACGTCGTTGGCCGCCGCGATGTCCTCCTGACGTGTCATCCCGCAGAATTTGATCTTGGTCATAGGTCTCCCCTCAGTTCCGCAAGGGCCTTTCTCTTATCCGGCGAACGCATGAGAGACTCGCCGACGAGGGCCGCGTCGACGCCGGCTTCGTGCAGCAACGCGATATCCACGGCGGTCTTTATCCCGCTCTCGGCAACGTAGATCCGGTCGTCGGGGACGAGGTCCCGCAGCCTGATGCAGTTACGCAGATCTACGTCGAACGTACGCAGATCGCGGTTGTTGACCCCGATGACCCTGGCGCCCGATGAAACTGCGAGCTCTACT
Source organism: Acutalibacteraceae bacterium (assembly GCA_963646785.1). GTDB lineage: Archaea > Thermoplasmatota > Thermoplasmata > Methanomassiliicoccales > Methanomethylophilaceae > Methanomethylophilus. The sequence goes on along the minus strand of CAVIXW010000039.1, from coordinate 10,213 downwards.
TCGTTTTTATCGTGCGCCTCGCAAAGTACCGACAGGCCCAGTTCCCGGGCGAGGTCGGAATATGCGTTCAGACGTTTCTCGTCCAGGATCGTGCAGATAAGCAGAACCGCGGACGCTCCGAGCAGCTTCGCCTGATAGATCATGTACTCGTCGACGACGAAATCTTTTCTGAGACAGGGAATGCACACTTTCTCCGAGATCTCCTGCAGGTATCTGTCCTCGCCGAGGAACCTTGTGGGCTCGGTAAGCACCGAAATGCAGGCCGCACCCGCATCCTGGTATTCTTCGGCGATTTGCAAATAGGGAAAATCGGGGGCGATGAGGCCTTTCGAGGGCGATGCCTTCTTGCATTCGCATATGAATTCGAATCTGCCGGTATCCAGCGCTTTTTCGAAAGGATAGTCTGAATCTGTCTTGAGATCGAACGCCAGTTCCCTCATCCTGTCGGAGGAAACGGTCTTCTTTGCGGATGCCACGCGCCCGCGGGCGGACTCCGCAAGGGTCTCGAGGATATCTGCCGTCATTGATTGGATGCGACCTTGTATTTTTCCAGAAGCCTGAGAGCGGTGCCGTCTTCGAGGATCTTGTCGGCAAGCTCCACTCCGTCCCGGATGTCTTTCACGGCCCTGCCCGCATACAGTCCGGCCCCGGAATTGAGAAGGACGGCGTTGTATTTCGGGGATTTCCTGCCATGCAGGATATCGGTGACGATCTTCGCGTTATCGTCGGGAGATCCGCCTTCGAGGTCCTTCTTGGAACAGAACGGGACCCCGAAATCCGGAGGGGTCATGGTGTACGTGTCGAAATCGTCGCCTTCGAAATCGCAGACGGTGGTCGGTGCGCTGCAGGAGATCTCGTCCATGCGGTCCTGTCCGTACACGACCATTCCCTTTTTCACGCCCAGATTGTGCAGGACGTGGGCAAGGGGATTGACGAGGTACTCGTCGTATACCCCCAGAACCTGGTAGGTCGGTTTGGAAGGGTTGGTGAGGGGGCCGAGGATGTTGAAGACGGTCCTGAAACCCAGCTCTTTCCGGAGAGGTCCGACGTATTTCATCGACTCGTGGTATTTCTGGGCGAAAAGGAAGCATATACCGGGGTCGTTCAGAAGTTCGAGTGCTTTCCGGGGAGGTTGGTCGATGTTGATTCCCAAACTTTCGAGAACGTCGGCGGCCCCGGACCTGGAAGAGGCGGCACGGTTTCCGTGCTTTGCGACTTTGATACCGGCCGCGGCGATGACGAACGAGGAGGCGGTGGAGATATTGAACGTGTTGGAATGGTCTCCGCCTGTGCCCACGATATCGAGGGTCTGGTAGGGGTGATCGAATTTCACTGCCTTGTCCCGCATGGCGGCGGAGCAGCCCGCGATCTCCTCTTCCGTCTCGGCCTTGGTGCTCTTGGTGGAAAGAGCCGCCAGGAATGCCGCATTCTGGGTGGGGGTGGTCTTGCCGGCCATGATCTCGTCCATGACCCGGTACGCCTCAACGTAGGTGAGGTTCTGTTTATCGACGATTTTTATGATGGCTTCCGATATCATTGCTCGTACCTCCTGGCGATCCGAATGAAATTGCTCAGGATCCTCATTCCTTCCGGGGTCATGACTGATTCCGGATGGAACTGAAGTCCGTAGGTGGGGAATTCCCTGTGTCTGACGGCCATGATCTCGCCGTCGTCGGCGAAGGCGATGGCCTTCAGGTATTCCGGGAGAGTGTCGGACTTCACCGCGAGAGAGTGGTAGCGGGCCACTGGGGTGCCCTGGTCCACTCCGTCGAATATCGGATCTGATATCAATTCGACTGTGCTCTGCTTCCCGTGCATCAGCTTCTTCGCGTAGGTCACGGTGGCACCGTAAGCCTCGCATATTGCCTGATGTCCGAGACAGACCCCGAGGATGGGGATGCTGGGGCCGAGCTCTCTGATGACGTCCTCGCAGATGCCGGCATCGGCGGGCCTCCCGGGACCGGGTGAGACGATTATCGCTTCAGGGGCCATCTCCCTCAGCTGTCCGACGGTGACGGAGTCGTTGCGGACCACTCTGATATCCGGTTCTATGGTGCCGAGCAGCTGGTAGAGGTTGTACGAGAAGCTGTCGTAGTTATCGATGAGGACTATCGTTCACTCACCTTCCGCTTTCTTAAGGGCGTTCACGACGGCGGCGGCCTTGTTGAGACATTCCTGGAATTCCTTTTCGGGTACCGAATCGGCCACGATCCCCGCTCCGCTTCTGACGAACACCTTTCCGTTCTTCAGATATGCGATACGAATCGCGATGCAGAGGTCCAGGTTGCCGGAGAATCCGATGTATCCGATACCGCCGCCGTAGATCCCTCTTTTGTTGTTCTCGAGATCGTTTATGAGCTGGCAGGCCCTGATCTTGGGTGCGCCGGACAGGGTGCCGGCGGGCAGTACGGCCCCGACGGCATCGAGGGCGTCCTTATCGTCGCGAATCTCGCCCCTGACGGTGGAACCGATGTGCATGACGTGGGAAAAACGCTCGATGCAGTGGAACTTCTCGACTTGGACGGAGCCGAAACGGCTGATCTTGCCGATATCGTTCCTGCCGAGGTCCACGAGCATATTGTGCTCGGCAAGTTCCTTCTCGTCCGAAAGAAGGTCTTTTTCCAGTGCGAGATCTTCCGATTCCGTTCTGCCGCGGGGCCTGGTCCCGGCCAGCGGGAACGTGTGGAGGACCCCGTCCTCGAGTTTCACCAAGGTCTCGGGCGATGCGCCCGCCACTTCCACATCGGTTCCCGAGAAGAAGAACATGTACGGAGAAGGGTTGATGGTGCGGAGCACGCGGTAGGTACCGAACAGACTGCCTTCGAAATCCGCTTCGAGCCTGTTGGATAGAACGATCTGGAAGATATCGCCTTCGTAGATGTGGTGCTTCGCCTTTTCGATCATCGAGCAGAACCTCTCCTTGTCGAAAAGCGGTTTGATCTCGGAGGTCATATGTCCCCTGAGACCGGTTTTTTTCTTACCGGTCTTTATCAGGGTCTCCAGGCGGCGGAGTTCCTTTTCGACCATCGAATAGTTGAGATCTATCCCTTCCAGGGGAATGTTGGCGATCAGCAGCAGTTTCTGCGCAAAATTGTCGAACACGATGACCTTGTCGAAAAGCATTAGGTCGATGTCCCTGAATCCTTCCGTATCTTCGGCATCGAGACGGAGCGACGGTTCCGAATACTTGAGATAATCGTAGGAGAAATAGCCGACAAGACCGCCGGTGAACGATGGGAGGCCGGGAACGCAGGGACTTCTGTATTCCTCGAGAATCTTCCTTATCTCCGCCGCGGGATCGTCGGTCCGGAATTCCCGGTTCCCCACTTTCATGATGCCGTCGGAAGCGGTGATGAGCATTTTCGGTTCGAAGCCCAAGAATGTATAGCGGCCCCATCTCTTGGACGAATCGGCACTTTCGAGCAGGAAGCAGTGCTCATCCTCGTTCATCAGTATCCGCATCACCTCGATGGGGGTGGTAAAATCGGACAGGATCTCGAGACAGACGGGGAACAGGGAGTATTTTCCCTCCCTGCCGTAGGCCTCGACTTCATGCAATGACGGCATCAGCATTTTATCACACGTTTATGAACCCGTGAGTCGCTCGGACTATTTATCATTAATGTATATTATTGTAGTGTAATGTATACTTTTATACATCACACTACATATTTATTCATGATTTTCTAATGGATTCGTACCCCATGTCGAAAGCCTTGGCATTGAGGTCCCTGGCCTTCGGGGGCGCCTTCTCGAGAAGAACCTGTTTCAGAACCTCGCTGTCGAGCGGGAATCCCTCGACGGCCGCGACGGCACCGATCAGAACGGCGTTGGCGACCACCGCATTGCCCGCTTCGAGAGCGATCTTGGTAGCTTCCAGAGTGATGGTATGGCCGTTCCTGTCCCTGACCTCCTTCACGAGCGCATCCATATCGGGATACTGCTCGAATCCGGCAGCTACGTTGCCGGGAAGCACGGGATCCAGGTTCATGATGACGACCGAATCCTTGTTTCCGAGAGGAAGGGCCCTGACGGTCTCGACGGGTTCGAAGGACAGGATCATGTCGGCGCCGCCCGTTTCCTCCAGAGGGCTGTAGACCTCGTCGCCGAAACGGACGGTGGACCGGACGGTGCCGCCCCTCTGGGCCATTCCGTGGACCTCGCTCATCATTACCTTGTATCCAAGGTTCATCGCCGCATTTCCCAGAACCATCGAGGCCAGGAGGACTCCCTGTCCTCCGACGCCGACGATCTGAACAGTATACTTCATTGTTTCACCCCGATGCATTTGGTGGGACAGACGTTTCCGCACATGCCGCAGCCGATGCACTGCGTGGGATCGACCATGACGTTTTCGCCTTTCTTGATCAAAGCGGGACAGGCGATCATCCTGACGCAGGTGTAGCAGCGGAGGCATTTGTCCTGATCGACCGTGCACGTCTTCTTTACAAGCCGTTTCTCCTTCTTGAGAAGAAGAGGGCACGGACACTTGGAGATGACGACCGCGACGCCGTCGAAGTCTATGGCCTCCTTCATGGTCTTGACGCATCCGAGAACATCGTAAGGGTCGACGGTCCTGACGAACGGGACACCGATGCCTTTGACCAGGGTTTCGATGTCCAGGGGATCGGTGTTGATGCCGCCGAAGCACCTTCCGGTACCGGGATTGGGCTGATGACCTGTCATGGCCGTGGTGCGGTTGTCCAGGATCACCATGACGATGCTGTGGTGATTGAACAGGGCCGAGGTCAGAGGCTGGACCCCCGCATGGAAAAAGGTCGAATCCCCGATGAAGGAGATGGCTCTCTGATCGGTAGCCTGATCGAATCCGCCCGCTGCACCGGCACCGCCGCCCATGCAGATGATGTAGTCGGCGGTACGGAAGGGCGGCTGGACGCCGAGCGTGTAGCACCCGATGTCGGAGCAGTAGACCACGGGAGTGTTGCCCACGGCCCTCTTGGTCGCGGCATAGATCCCGCGGTGGGGGCATCCGGCACAGAGGGACGGGGGGCGCCCCGGAAGGGACAGTTCGGACTTTTCCATAGGGACCGAGGGTTCCTTCACGGAGACGAGTCCGGAAAGTCTGTGGATGACGTCGGGGGAGTACTCCCATTCTCTCGGAAGGGTTCCGTCGCGTTTGCCGTGGACGGGGACCGAGATCCCGTTCTGGGCACAGATGCGTAGCACCTGGTCCTCGAGGAAAGGCTCGAGTTCCTCTACGACGATGATCGTCTTCTTTCCCTTCATGAATTCGGCTATCTTCTTCTCCGGCAGGGGGTTGGTGAATCCGATTTTCAGAATGGAGACGCCGGAAACGAATTCCTTGACGTAGTTGTAGGCGACGCCGGAGGTTATGATCCCGATATCGCCCTCGCCCTCGATACGGTTGAGTTTGGATTCTTCGGAAAGCTCCATGGCGGCCCTATTCTTCTCGAGCAGCCTGACGCGGTTGTGGATCGCATATGCTGGGATGTTCACGAATCTTGCATCGTCCTTGTCGAAATGCCCCTTCAGAGGGGTGGAGGTATCGATCGGTCCGAATTCGACCACCGAACGGGCGTGATTGACCCTGGTGGTGGTCCTGAACAGGAGCGGGAGCCCCAGCTTCTCCGAGATCCTGTATCCCTCGGCGATGAAGTCCTTGGCCTCCTGGGGGTCGGAAGGCTCCACCATCGGGATCAGCGCGAGGGTCGAGTAATAACGGTTGTCCTGCTCGTTCTGGGAGCTGTGGGCCGAGGGGTCGTCGGCCGACATGATCAGCATTCCTGCGCGGACCCCCGCATACGCAAGGGTCATCAGGGGATCCGCCGCGACGTTGAGTCCGACGTGCTTCATGAACACGAAAGATCTGACGCCGGAGGATGCCGCGGCGGCGGAGACCTCGAGGGCCACTTTCTCGTTCGACGAGAATTCGAAGTACATGCCGGCGCGTTCGGAATACTCTTCGAGAAGATTTCCGACCTCCGACGACGGAGTGCCGGGATAGGTGGAGGCGAACTTGACCCCTGCCTCGAACAGACCTCTGGTTATGGCCTCGTTGCCGAGCAGAAGTTCGTGTTTTGAATTTGACAATAAATCTGACATGCGATTCCTTCTTATCGCGTATGCCCTGCTACTAATAATAAGTAAGTATGAACCGATTCACCCGAATTGCTTAATATGTTCGTCTCTTGACAGAAGACAGGCAGAGGTAGCCAAGCTAGGAAAAGGCGCAGGACTTAGGATCCTGTTCTTAGTGATTCTAGGGTTCGAATCCCTACCTCTGCACCAGTTCTGTACAATCTTCGGTGATCGTCGTCTGCGAAAGTCGCTCCGAGCTTTCGGAGGTGGCCGGAAACTATCGGGATCGGCCTGTAAACTATTTATATCGTCTAGCATCAGCGGTATCTATGGAAATCCTCTCGCCGGCCGGCAATCCGGAAGGTCTCGTGGCATCGATACTGGGCGGTTGCGATGCGGTCTACCTCAGCGGCAAGACATTCGGGGCGAGAGCGTTTGCGGGCAATTTCTCGGACAAACAGCTCGAAGGTGCCGTAAATTATGCCCACGATCACAACGTGAAAGCTTACGTGACCGTGAACACCCTCGTGAAAGATTCCGAGATGGAGGATGCCGTTTCCTTCGTAAGGTTTCTTGCGGACATCGGTGCGGATGCCATTCTGATCCAGGACCTGGGTCTTTTGAAATCGATCCATACAGTCGATATCAAGAAACACGCTTCCACCCAGATGGGCATCTGTTCCGCGGAAGGTCTGGAGTGGTGTCGCAGAAACGGGATATCACGTGCCGTCCTCAACCGGGAGCTTACGTTCGACGAGCTGAAAGAAGTGGTGAAGGATTCTCCCATAGAGACGGAAGTGTTCGTTCAGGGCGCTTTGTGCTACTCGCTATCGGGCGGCTGTCTTTTCTCCAGCCTTGTCGGCGGGCGCAGCGGCAACAGGGGCATGTGCGCCCAGCCCTGCAGGAAACGCTATACCAAGGACGGAGAAAGATCGTTTCTGCTGAGCTGTGCCGACATCTACGGCGTCGGATGGCTGAAAAAGCTAGAATCCATCGGCATCACCTCCGCGAAGATCGAAGGCAGAATGCGGAGTCAGGCATACGCCTACCTTTCATCGAAAGTTTACTCCTCCGCCAACAACAATGTCGATCCGGAGGAATGTGCCGACGACGTCGAACTTCTGAAGACCGTTTTCAACCGCGGATACGGGGACGGATACCTCGGCGGAGTCGTCTCTCCGGTTCAGAAGAAATATGCCGACAACCGGGGGCAGTACCTCGGCAGAGCCACGTTCGCGAAAAGAAAGTTCAACACCGAGCAGCTGGACGTGCCGGTGAATCTCCGGGACGGGCTGACCCTTTATTCCGGCGACGAGAAGATCGGGGGATTCAAACTTACTTCCGTCGGGCGGACGGCATCTCCGTTCGACGTGCCCGACGGTACCTACGAGGTTTACCGTACGTACGATCCCCGCATCGACACGATCAAGAATCTTATCGGAGAGGTTCCAAGATTCGATGGGGATACGGAAAGGGTCCGTATCCGTCCCGTACGCCGCCCGGTAGAGAGAAAACCGGTCGACCTGCCGGAGATGTCGTTCTACGTCAGTTCGATCCGCAATCTAGAAGCGGTCATCGGCCATGCGGACAGGATCTATTACGAACTCTCGGACTCCATCGACGAGGCCCGCGAGGTAGGCGATGCAAACAATGTGGAGGTCGTTACCCTCGCCCCCAGATTTGCTCCGCTGGAGAATTTCGATGCGGGAACGAGGCCTCTTATGATCAACACCGTCGGCCAGCATATTCCGCTCAAAAACGAAAAGGTCTATGCAAGCCAGTTTGTCAACCAGTTCAATTCCTTCGTCAGACAGCCGTTTTGGCAGAGTACGCTCTCTCCCGAACTGTCGAACGAGGAAATACGCGATCTGGCACAATACTATCCGGGCCGTCTGGAAGTGATGGTCTTCGGCAGACAGGAGCTTATGTGCACCCGCGACCCTTCGATGGATAACGGTTTCATCGTCGACGAGAAAGGTTACAGGTTCCCTGTATACCGCGATTCCGGAGGAATGGCCCGCATCCTCAACTCCTCCGATCTGATGCTTCTGCCGTATCTGCGCGAACTCGGCAAAATGGGTATCGAATCGGTAGGTATCGATGTCCGTAAGAGACCGGCGAACATAGCCGCCGCGGTGGCCGAAGCATTCGGAGAGAACGATGTTTCCAGAAAGTTCGACCTGCAGGAGATGTGCGGCGGGATCAACTACGGTGCGTACCTTAGGGGTACTGACTAACATACTGTAGTCTTCCCTTCTTATACCTAAGGTCCCCGTAAGAAGATGTATGAAATTTGACCGCAAAGGCGACATAGGTTTTATGGAAGCAATGGCGGGTGCGATGACCGTCTGTATCGTGATGATGGTCTTCGTAGCGTATGTGGCCTCCGATCTGGCGAATCCGCAAAAGGAAGGACAAGACTTCGACTGGAGCTACGTTCAGGGCATCGATATCCGGGATTCGCAGGCCGTGATTCAATTTGCCTCGGACCCGCTCGTGTTCATGGAGTCCGAAAACATTTCGGGAATCTTGTTCAGGACGCATACGCCGTCGGGCTCGGAACTAGAAGGTTCCGAAAACCTGTACGGGAACGTCGACGGTACGAAATGTTCGGAAAGAAAACTGTTCTCGGTACCGTACGGAAACGAAGTGCTGCCGGTATCGGTCGAGGTGGTGATTTCGTTTGGATCGTAAAGGGTTCACGGCGATAATGGATGCGGGATTTTTCATCGTCCTGATCGGAATTGCTGTGATACTTCTTTCACAATCCGGTTCCGCACAGGATAGAAATGAAATCCAGGATATTTCGGAATCCTGCGACGTCATTTTCGGATCGAAAGTGGATTCGGAAGATTTCGGGTTCGCGGGTGACAAGAGAGTGATGGCTTTATCGAATCTTGTTTCCGCATCATTGCTTCTTGATGACGGCAAGGCCGAAAAATATCTGAAACAGATACTGAACGACCTGTATCCATGGCAGAATGCTTACGGTCTCGAAATAATGTACGAAGGACATTCGCTGTCGATAAATCCGAACAATGGCGGCGAACAATGCGTGAAACGTGTGTATGCAGTCGAATTCGGCGGGACACTGGAAGTAATATTGAAAATCGATTTGCGAATTTTGTGATTCCTGTCGCAAAGTCGGATGCCGGATCGTCTACGGAAGGAAAGACTTGCTTGGGCTTCGTGTTTTGGGTTATGAAATGTAATGAGAAATGACCCGCGGTTGTGCGGGAAATGGTTTAAAACTCCGTAAACAGAAGGTCTACGCGTTTGGAAATAACTTCGGCGAAATAAGGATCGGATCCGATACCTGATTCGCGGAATATACGAATCTTCTTTCCTTTGTATTCGAAAGTTCCTTCGTTTTCGAACTCTTTCAGCCCGATCTTCGGAGGAATATCCTTCTTGATGTGGACCCCGTCGGAGATGAACATCGGAAGAGCCAGGACCATATCGTCCGCATATCTCAGTGCGACGTCGAAAGCTTCCTCCACGGTAGGGTGGCAGAACTCGTTGAAACAGACGGTGAGGTTGGTGTATCCGCGGGCCTTGACGCCCTTGGAGGCTTCGTAGACGGCTTCCGGATTTTTATCGTCTTTGGAACCGTGCCCTATCAGAAGTATCGGCGTGTCCGATTTCCCGCCGGCCGCCTCGATCTCTTTGACCAGAAGATCGGCTACACCCGCATCGGTACCGACGGCGCCGCACATTACGACATTGATTTTTTTGGAACCTACCGCGGCCACTCCCCTGTGCCCGCTGATCCCGATGGCTTCTGGAATGAGGTCCGACGTCATCGAACTGTCGGATATCAGAAGCGGAACGACAGCGAGTTCGTCGATCCCGTCGGCGGCGATCTGGGCCATAGCTTCCTGTATGGACGGTTTGGATACCCTGTAAAAACCGGTATAGACCTTTTGTCCGCGGATCTCTTCGAGTTTTTTGGCCTGGGCGTTCATAGTCTCCTCGGCATCCGGTTCCTTGGAACCGTATGCCACCAATAGTATACCTTTCATGTGTTGAGAACATACCAAATGTTACATTTAATGGTATTGAGTAACACTGATGAAATTCCACGGTTTCAAAAAAGTACCTCCTAAGCAACCACCGTGTTGATGAAAATTTTAGGCATGCTTTAAACTACGGT
>CAVIXW010000038.1:7560-14213 GCA_963646785.1 Acutalibacteraceae bacterium | reverse complement strand
TCCGGTCTTCGCAGGTTGCACGAATATCGGCAAGATCACGTTCACGGGAACCGGAGCCTGGTGTGCTTACGGTGCCTCCGATTACAAGTTCACGCCCTGGCAGCTCAGCGGTTCCGTTCTGACCACCGTCATCATCTCTGACGGTGTGACCTCCGTCGGAGAATCCGCATTCAAAGATTGTGCAAAGCTGGCTTCTCTGACCCTCGGCGGTTCCGTCGCAACGATCGGAGATCATGCATTCAGCGGATGTACCGCACTTACCTCCGTGGAATTCGGTACTTCCCTCGTTACGCTCGGAAACGATGCGTTCGAGAACACTTCGATCACATCCGTAACCATCCCGGATTCGGTCGTAACAGTCGGAGAATCCGTATTCAAAGATTGTACAAAGCTGGCTTCTCTGACCATCGGTAGCTCCGTCACGTCACTCGGATCATCCGCATTCGAGAACTGTACTTCGCTCACGTCGGTGATCATTCCGAATTCGGTCACGACTCTTGGAAATTCTGCTTTCAGCGGATGTACGGGCCTGAAGGAACTTACAATTCCCGCAAATATCGACAGCGTGGGTTCCAACGACTCGCCCGTTTTCCAGGGCTGCACCAAGATCGTCAAGATCCTATTCACGGGTTCCGGAAACTGGTTCGAGTACGGTACGGACAGCTCCCTCCCCTCGTATTACGGCAACACACCCTGGCAACTCAGCAGATCCGCTTTGACCACGGTAACCGTTTCCGACGGCGTGACCTCTATCGGGGGCCATGCGTTCGAGGGTTGTACCGCTCTCGCGTCCGTGGCCGTCGGCAAATCGGTCGCCTCCATCGGAAATTCCGTGTTCCGCGACTGTACGGCCCTCGTATCGATAGATGTCGATGACGTAAATACGGAATACAGCTCCGTCGACGGCGTTCTTTTCGAGAAGGACAAAACCGCTCTGTTGCAGTACCCCTCGAACAGATCCGACGCTTCGTATACGGTTCCGGGCACGGTCGCATCGATCGGAGACTATGCGTTCGGCGGCTGCGCCCACCTTACATCCGTCACGATTGCAAAGTCCGTGACATCGATCGGAATATCCGCATTCGACGGACAGTTCTTCGACACCGACGGCAAAACCGAACTTGCGCTGACCGCCGCAAACCTGTCCGGGCATACGTTCAAGCTCGTCGACGGAAAATGGGTAAGGCATGACTCGTCCTCCTCCTCCGATGACGACGGATCCCTGATGATTTACACCCTCGCCGCAACCGTTGTCGCGATCATCCTGATAGCAGGCGTTGCGATCGTAAGGAAGAGAAAAGCCTGAACCCGGGGGCTTACCCCCGGTGTTCACAGAGTATAAGAATGCATTCGAAATGGTTCTAAAAACCATAACTTTCTGATTAATGTCCGGCAGCTGTCTTCACTAACGTTATATACCAACGCACAAACCAGGGTATATCGGAGGGAGTGAATATCATAAGGAGATCTGTCCTGATCGTCGTTGCCACGCTTGCCTGCCTGGCGGCATACGCGGCGTTATCCCACGCGGACTCCTCCGAAGCAGATCCGCAATATTCCGGCCAATGCGGAAACAATGCCACTTTCGAATTCAATCCCGAGACCGGCGTACTTAAGATAGACGGGTACGGGGAGATGTGGAACATGGGGAGTGGTTGGAAATGGCTTTCCTACAGCGACCGGATCACATCGGTCGAGATCAGCGACCGGATCACATCCCTCGGAAACAATGCGTTTTACAAATTCACATCCCTCATATCCATCACCATTCCCGATTCCGTCAGATCCATCCACCCGTATGTCTTCTACGGCTGTTCGAGTCTTACCTCAGTGAAAATGGGCAATTCCGTCGAAGATCTCTGGCCGTACTCATTCGAGAGCTGTTCGAGTCTTACCTCCATAGTTCTTCCCGATTCTCTCAAAAAGATCGAACTTTTCGCATTCCGGAATTGCACTTCGCTCGAAACCGTCGAATTCGGCGATTCGCTCGAAGAAATCGCGGGTCATGCGTTCGAGGGCTGTTCCTCCCTTACCAGCGTTACCCTCCCCAAATCGCTAACGAAACTCGGAGCGTCCGCATTCAGCCCCTGCGATTCGCTCCTGTCGATAAACGTCGAAGACGGAAATACGGCATACAGTTCGGTCGACGGGATCCTGTTCAATGGCGATAAGACTGCATTGATACAATTTCCGGCGGGTAAATCCATGGGAATTTATTTCATTCCCGATTCCGTCACAACGATCAACAGCTACGCCTTCATGAACTGCACGTCACTCAGGTCCGTGCTTGTTCCGGAATCCGTAACCTCCCTGCAGGAGTATGCGTTCAAAAACTGCACATCCCTGGTAAACATTGAAATGGGCAATTCGGTAACGGAGATCAAAATGGAGGCTTTCGCAAACTGTACATCCCTCAAAAGGGTTTCCATGGACAATTCGGTGAAATCGATAAACGCCAGTGCATTCCAGGGCTGTTCTTCCCTCACAGAGATAAATCTTCAAAACAGCGTCACGTTTATCGGGAATTACGCATTCTGCGACTGTTCGTCCCTCGAATCGATAACGATCCCCAGTCAATTAAAAACCTTAAGCAATAGTGTGTTCGAAAACTGCAGATCGCTCAGATCCGTCAGCATCCCGGATACGGTCGGAAATATCGAGAGTTACGCATTCAGCGGCTGTTCTTCCCTCAAATCCGTAGAGATCCCCGGGTCGGTCGGTTACATCGGATGGAGGGCATTCTCCTGGTGCTCTTCGCTTTCTTCGATCGATGTCGACGAAAACAATCCGAGATACAGTTCGTCGTACGGCGTTCTCTTCGACAAGGACCAGACCGTTTTGATTCAGTACCCGGCATGCAAAAACGACAATTCGTATATACTCCCGTCCAAGGTCGAGACGATCGACGATAATGCGTTCTACGGCAACACCATTCTTGAAAAAGTGACCTTTTCCGAAAATGTCAAGACCGTCGGAAATTCGGCATTCTACGGATGTACTTCCCTCAGATCCGTGAGCATTTCGAAGAACGTATCCGACATCCAGGACTACGCGTTCATGAACTGCTCTTCGCTTGCATCGATAACCATCCAGGCATCCGTCACGACACTCGGACAGGATGCCCTGCTCGGCTGTTCGTCTCTCCAGAAGATCGAGGTCGACGAGGGAAATACAAAGTTCTGTTCGGTCGGGGGGGTGCTCTTCGACAAAGAGAAAACCGAACTGATCCAATACCCTGCCGGCAGTGCCGAAACTTCGTATATCATCCCGTACACGGTCACGACCGTGGGGCCTTCGGCATTCTACGGTTGCACGGCCCTCGGGTCCATAACCATCCCGGATGCTGTCACGTCGATCAGAGATGACGCACTCTCCGGATGCACATCCCTTTCCAAGATCACAGTCGGCGAAAACAACACCAAATACAGTTCGGTCGGTGGCGTTCTTTTCGACAAGGCAGTGACCGAGCTGATCCTGTACCCCGCCGGCAACACCGACGCGTCTTACGTAGTTCCCGATGGCGTAAAATCGATCGGATCGGAAGCATTCGGAAACTGCACGTACCTCGTCTCCGTCACCATCCCGGGTTCCGTCACGTCGTTGGGAACCTCGGCATTCCGCGGATGCACCAATCTGAAAGAGCTTTCGGTCCCCGCGAACCTTGATTGCGTCGTATCGATCTATGCTCCCGCTTTCGAAGGCTGCGTCAGCATCGAAAGCATAACATTCACGAAAGGATCCTCCGGAGACTGGTACGAATACGGTTCCGGCGATTCCGAATACACTCCGTGGCAGCTCAGCAGATCGAACCTGACCGCGGCCATAATTTCGGAAGGCGTGACCTCAGTCGGAGAATCTGCCTTTAAAGATTGCAAAAATCTGAAAGAACTCACGGTTCCTGCGGACATCGACTGCGTCGTCTCCGACAAAAACCCTGTCTTCGAAAACTGTACCGCTATCGAAAAGATCACGTTCACGGGTAACGGGACCTGGCACACATACGGGGCATCGAAGATCCATACTCCGTGGCAGCTCAGCAGATCCGCTCTGACCACCGTCATCCTGCCCGAAAACCTGACCTCTCTCGAGGAATCCGCGTTCAGGGGCAGTACCGGTTTGAAGGAACTCACGGTTCCCGCGAACATCGACTGCGTCGTTTCGACAGAGAACCCCGTCTTCGAAGGCTGTATCAATATCGAAAAGATCACGCTCACGGGAAACGGGTCCTGGTACGCATACGGGATTTCGTACGTCTACGCCCCGTGGCAGTTCAGCAGAACGAATCTGACCACTGTCACCATATCGGAAGGCGTGACCTCCGTCGGAGAGTCCGCCTTCAGCGGCTGCAGGAATCTTTCATCGGTGTTCATAGGCAGATCCGTTTCGGCGATCGGAATGTCCGCGTTCGGGGATTGCGTTTCTCTCACGGATGTGGAGGTTGACGGGACCAACGCATATTTCTGCTCGGTCGACAACATCCTGTTCAGCAAAGACATGACCACGATCGTCATGTATCCGGTCAATAAGACGGAAACTGCGTACGAGATCCCGGATGTCGTCACGTCCATCGGCGACGGTGCGTTCAAAGACTGCACCTACCTTGCCTCCGTAACCATTCCCGAACACGTTTGTTCGGTCGGCACCTCCGCGTTCGAAAACTGTACCGGACTGACCACCGTCGTGATCGCGGGTTCCGAAACGACCCTCGGAAAATCCGCATTCGCAGACTGCTCCGGTCTAAAGGATCTCCGGGTGCCGGTAAGCCTCGACTGCGTCGTATCCGACGAATATCCCGCGTTTGCGGGATGCACCGACATAGATAAGATCACGTTCACGGGTAACGGGACCTGGCACACATACGGGGCATCGAAGATCCATACTCCGTGGCAGCTCAGCAGATCCGCTCTGACCACCGTCATCCTGCCCGAAAACCTGACCTCTCTCGAGGAATCCGCGTTCAGGGGCAGTACCGGTTTGAAGGAACTCACGGTTCCCGCGAACATCGACTGCGTCGTTTCGACAGAGAACCCCGTCTTCGAAGGCTGTATCAATATCGAAAAGATCACGCTCACGGGAAACGGGTCCTGGTACGCATACGGGATTTCGTACGTCTACGCCCCGTGGCAGTTCAGCAGAACGAATCTGACCACTGTCACCATATCGGAAGGCGTGACCTCCGTCGGAGAGTCCGCCTTCAGCGGCTGCAGGAATCTTTCATCGGTGTTCATAGGCAGATCCGTTTCGGCGATCGGAATGTCCGCGTTCGGGGATTGCGTTTCTCTCACGGATGTGGAGGTTGACGGGACCAACGCATATTTCTGCTCGGTCGGCAGCATCCTTTTCAGCAAAGACATGACCACGATAGTCTTGTATCCTGCCAGTAAAACAGAAACTGCGTACGAGATCCCGGAGAACGTCACGTCCATCGGCGACGGTGCGTTCAGGGGTTGCACTTCTCTCGGATCCGTCACTATTCCCGGCCATGTCAGATCGGTCGGTGCCTCCGCGTTCGAAAACTGTACCGGACTTGCCTCCGTGACGATCGCCGGTTCCGAAACCGCCCTCGGAAGATTCGCATTCAAAGACTGCTCCGGTCTGAAGGAGCTCCTGGTGCCGGTAAGCATCGATTGCGTAGTGTCCGACGAATACCCCGCATTTTCTGGATGTACGGGTATCGATAAGATCACGTTTACCCAGGGAACCGGGATCTGGCACCGTTATGCCGAATCCGAGTACGAAAATACGCCCTGGAACATCACGGCAGTTCCGTTGACCGTCGGGATATCGGACAGTATATCCGAGGTCGGCGAACGGGCATTGTACGGATGCTCATCTCTCGAATCGGTCGTCATTCCCGACTCGGTCTCGTCGATAGGTGCCGAAGCGTTCCGCAACTGCGGTTTCGCCTCGCTGACCATCCCGGACTCCGTGACCTCCGTCGGAAGATACGCTTTCAAAGACTGCTCTGGTCTGAAAGAACTCTCGGTACCTGCGAGTTTGGACTGCGTCGGTTCCGAATCCGCTCCCGCATTCGACGGCTGCCGTTCGATCGAAACGATCATCTTCACCGAAGGCTCCGGAGACTGGCACCCGTATCATTCTTCCGATTACCTGCTTACGCCCTGGCAATTGAGCAACCAGACACTTACCGCCATCAGATTTTACGACGGCGTGACGTCCATCGGGGATTATGCCTTCCCGCATTCAGGTTTCACTTCACTGAACATTCCCGACTCCGTGGAATATATCGGAAGGTCCGCTTTCAAAGACTGCACGTCCCTCGTCTCCCTGACCCTGCCGGATACGGTCAAGACCGTCTGCGAGGGAGCGTTCGACGGCTGCTCCGGTCTGAAGAACCTCACGGTTCCTGCAAGCCTCGACTGCGTCGTATCCGATACCGCACCGGCATTCTCCGGATGCGACAATATAGAAAGCATCACCTTTACGAAAGGAACGGGCATCTGGTATGCGTACGGAGAGTCCGATACCGAGCCCTCGTATTACGCCTGCACCCCGTGGCAGCTCAGCAAAAACGTTCTGAAGAAGGTCACGATCGGGACGGGGATCGGAGCCATAGGGGATCATTCATTCAAAGGTTGCTCCGAACTTGCCTCCGTATCCGTCGGCGGTTCCGTGACCTCCCTCGGAAACTC
>CAVIXW010000038.1:0-7497 GCA_963646785.1 Acutalibacteraceae bacterium | reverse complement strand
TTCCTGGGTTGTACCGCCCTTTCTTCGATCGTTGTCGACAACGGAAATCCGAAGTTCCTTTCGGTCGAAAACGTTCTTTTCGACAAAGACATGACGACACTGTTCCTGTATCCGGCAGGCAAGACCGACACCTCCTACGCTGTTCCGGATTCCGTGACATCCATCGAAGACGGTGCGTTTTACGATAATGCCGCTCTCGAATCCCTGACCTTCCCGGATACCGTCACGTCTGTAGGGGCTTCGGCATTCGGCATCGTCTTCTATGATACGGACGGCGTGACGGTACTCGAACCCACGGCCGCGAACCTGGCCGGTTCGACATTCAAACTGACCGACGGGATATGGGTGAAGCAGATCGTAACCGAGTCCGATACGGCTGTCGTTTACGTCGTCTTTGCGATCTTCGTTTTCGGAATGCTTCTCGGCCTCGCGGTTTTGTCAAGGAGAAGGACCTGAAATGAAGACGGATATCCGGCTTATTCCCGAACAATACGGATGCCTGTCGAATGAAAGAACAAAATGCCGGGCGGGACCTACCCGTACAGGAGCTGTCGGCCTCTTATTCGGAGAGTCTAAACTTTTACATACCCGGCATAAATCCCGCTTATGGATATAATATCATGAAGAAGCTCTCGGCCCCCGTCATCGCACTTTTCGTCTGCGTTCCGCATATGCCGCACTCTCGGCAACGGATTTCGGAAGCAGACCCTTCCGGATATTCCGGCGAATGCGGTGAAGATGCCGTTTATGAGTTCAATCCGGCCACCGGGGAACTTACGATCGGCGGGTCCGGGGCCGTGTACGATTTCACCGAGCACTCCATGCCTTGGAATCCGTACAAGGGATCGATAAAAACTGTCAGGATAACCGGCCCCGTCACCTACATCGGGAAGCATGCCTTCAGCGGCTGTACTGCCCTCGAATGCATTTCCGTTTCCGATTCCGTAACCGGAGTGGGGGATTCCGCGTTCGACGGAAGAGTCTACGATGCCGACGGCCAAACCGAACTTGCGCAGACCGCCGAAAACCTGGCGGGATCGGTGTTCTGGAACGCGGACGGAAAATGGATCAAACAGGTCCCGGCCCCCTCCGGGAATACCGAGGATTCGGGATCCGGGGCGATCTACCTCATCGTTGCGATCGTTGCCCTGGCAGCCCTGTCGGCGGCCGTAATGATGATAAGAAAGAAAAGTGCCAGATGAAATTAAAGGAGATCTAGGATGATATTCGAAAACCTGTCAAAATTCATAATAAAACACGCAAAGACGATTGTCGTCATCTGGATCCTGGTCCTTTTGCTGTCGATCTATCCTGCGATGCATGCAAGCGAAAAACTCAGCTACAGCACATCCAGCATGGGGAGTTCCGGTACCGAATCCATCGCCGGAATGGACATACTTTCCGAACACTTCGATTCGGAGATCGACAGCGAGAGCATGCAGCTGATCCTCGTCGTATATCACAGCAACGAGGAATGGATAAGCGATAAGCTGAACGAAAAAGTACAGACGATTCTGAGCATCAACGACAACATCTCATCGATCATTCTGGCCGGAAACAAAACGTCCGAGGACGGAAACAGCCATATGCAGTACTATGCCGTCACCTACAAGACCGGATACACGACCAGCCGGATCTCGGCAGACACGGGAAACCTCAGAAGCCAGGCCACCGATGCCGTTTCGTCCGCATTCGAAGGAAGCAGCGTGGCATACAAAACGTATATCACCGGATCTCCGGCGATCTCGTACGATGCGAACAAGGCGATGTCCCACGACATGTCGCGCATCGACCCGATCTCCATTCTGCTGATCCTCGTTCTCGTCGGACTTTTCTTCAGATCGTTCGTATCCAGTGCGGCACCCCCCATCACGATCGGGGTGGCGTTCGCCCTGGTGCTGTGTTCGCTGTTCTTCATCTGCCAGCTGATAAACATATACTACATCGTGGAGGTGCTTCTCGTCGTATCGATGCTGGGTGCGGGCTGCGATTACTGCATCTTCATCCTGGCAAGGTACAGGGAGGAGAGGAGGAGCGGTCTGGACCACAGGTCCGCCTGCGAGAACGCCATCACCTGGGCCGGCGAATCGGTTTTCACCTCCGGGATAGCCGTCATGATCGGTTTCGGATCAATGATATTATGCAATTTCAGACTCATCAGCACTTTGGGTCTGGGTCTTGCCATCGGAATCGTCTTTGCGTTGCTTGCGGCACTCACCCTGATGTCTTCGCTGCTGGTTCTTCTCGGGGACAGGCTGTTCTGGCCCACCGGAGCCGACGGGCCCAAACTCCGCAGCGGATATATCAGGAAAATGGGCCAGATAGGTCAAAAGTACTTCGAAAGATCCACCAGTTTCTCGATCAGATATGCCAAAGCGATCATCGTCGCCACCATTCTTTTCTCGGTCCCGATGGTGTATGTCTATGCGACCTCCGAAGACAGTTACGACATGATCGGTTCGATGATGAACGGCGATTCGCGGGAAGGAATGAATGTCATGACCGAATATGCCGGCGGCGGTTCCATCATGCCCAATTACGCATATATCCAGACCGCCCAGCCTCTCGGCACGGTAACGTATCTTGTCGGGAACGATAAAACGGGCGGTCTGGCAAAATTCACATGGACCGCAGACGATGAGTATAAAGACAAGGTGATGGACGAACTCGAGACCCTCAAAGACGAGGTCGAAAAACTGGATAACGTGGACGACGTTCACTACAGCTCGTTCGAATTGTCCGTGCTCGATCTCGACTGGAATTGGATCATTCTCGCACTCAAGGTCGCATCCGATATCGATGACGGTGCGGATATCGGGGAAGCGCTCGACAAGATTAGTTCCATACCGAAACTTCCGGCAACCGCGTACGCCATGGCATCCATAGCTAAGGAGGCTTTCACTCCGGAGGTCCGTCAGGGTCTTTATCAGCTAGGGTACATAGACGATTCCGCAGTTATCCCGTACGACGAAGAGCTCGCCACGGACATAATGAACTGGATGCTCTTCATTCAGTCCGGTACGCTCGGGACGACGTTCGATTCCGAAGGAAAGTCCGCAGACGTGGACTATATATGTCTGACGATGGCCACCCACGAGCAGTCCATGTCCGACAGATCCATCAAAACCGTAAGCAGTTTCAAATCAATCGTCCATAACGGCGTGGGGGATTCGGAGGTTCTTACGACCGTCTGGGTCACCGGAACCGCCGCGGTCATGGTAGAGATCGAGGAGGGGGTGAACAGGGAGTTCGTCAAGATCGAGATCACCGCGATAGCCCTGATCATCCTGTTGCTTTTCTTCGTGATGAAGTCCTATCCCACTCCGATCAGGGCGGTGGTCACGATCTTCATGTCGGTCATCTGGACGGTTGCGATTACGCACCTGCTCTTCGGAACCCTGATGAACGACGGCGTGCTTTGGATCCTGCCGATCATTTTATTGGTAATATGTCTGGGTCTGGGGATGGACTACGATATCCTGCTGACCACCAGGATCAAGGAATATACCTTCTCCAAAGGCCTGGATAACGACGAGGCCATCCGCCGGGCCGTACTGCACTCCGGATCGGTGATCACGATCTGCGGCATCATCATGGGCTGTACCTTCGGTACGCTGATGCTGTCGAGCACCGTGATGCTCAGACAGATGGGCTTTGCGTTATGCTTCGCCATTCTGGTCGACGCCCTCGTCGTCCGTACATACATCGTTCCTGCTGCCATGCATCTGATGGGCAGGTGGAACTGGGTCGGCCCCGGATTCCTGAAGAGAGGCGATCCCGTTCCGCCCGCTCCCGCGGCCGAAGATCCGGAACAGTATTCCGGGTTCGACCTCACCACACGGAAGTAAACCTTTCGGGGGACACGCCCCCCCCTTTTTCTGTTCTAAATCGCGGGATTCAATTTTAAATCGACGATGCTATGTACCGCGCATGGCAAAAAACAAAAACGAAAAACCGGACAGAAATGTCGTCGTTTCCTTCTTCGGCGGCCTTATCTGCACCATCCTCCTCGTGGTCGTCGTTCCCGTCGTCTGCAACATCTACATCAAGCCCATAATGGAGGGCATCGTTCAGAACAATACCTTCCTTTGGTTCTCTTCTTCGCTCATCGTGACCATCATCATGCTGGTGGTCCTGCTTCTGTTCATGCTCGTTCTCGGTGGCGGTGCGATCCTCCGCAGGTACGGTGTGATCGGAGTCGTCGCACTGATCTTCGCTTACTGGTTGCTCGGAAACGTCTGGGATGCCGCTCTTCCGGTCATCGTGCTGACGGTCATGTATCTGCTTGGGTTCGGAAAAAAGAAGGACTGAGCGAAGTACGGCCGATCTTCTGAATTTAAAAATGATAAACAGGCGGGGCTGACGGGCTTTTCCGATCACCCTGCCTGATTTGCCGCATTCCGACGGATCAAAATCCCGAGATACGCAGGCAAATAGAATAAATCCAAAGGCTGACCCGGAGCTTCACAATACGCAAAGACGGCAGTCGGTCCGGCCGCAGCAGGGATTGTCCACCTTCCATTTCAGCGACCACATCTTGAGGTCCCGGATGATGACAAGGAGTTCCCTGCTTGCTTCCGTGAGACGGTATTCGCTTTTGACCGGAATCGTACTTGAATCTACCCGTTTTTCTAACAATCCTTCGGACTCCAGCTCTTTCAAACGCTCCGTAAGCACTTTCGGCGTCAGGTCCGGCATCGATTTTTTGATCTCGGAGAATCTCTTCCATTCCTCGCCTTTGCCGAGCTGGTGAAGAATGAGTATTGCCCATTTCTTGGACAGATACTCCATCGTAAGATATACCGTGCATGCGGAGCTCATCGTTACCAAACAGAAACTTTCGACTATATATACGTAAGTATCATTTAGATACTCAGTATCAAAAAGATACGGGAGAATCGCAAATGTTATGCAGACAGTGTGAAGAGACAATCGCCGGAACCGGCTGCATCCGCAACGGAGTATGCGGAAAAACCGCCGAGATAGCAGAGAAGCAGGATCTTCTTATCGGAACCCTCATCGAACTTGCCTCGGGGGACAAGGTATGCGATTTCTGCGACTGCGCGCTCGTCGACGGACTTTTCATGACCCTTTCGAACACCAACTTCGACGGGGAGGCCATCGATGCCCTGAGGAACGAAGTCCTAGGCAGGATCGGCAAAGACACAGTGATCCGCGTAAAGAACATTGCATCGCTTGATGCGAACGAAGACCTCAGGTCCCTCAAAGAGCTCCTTCTTTTCGGAATGAAAGGCCTTGCCGCATACTACCACCACGCAGCCGTTCTCGGTTACACGGACAAAAGCGTGACCGCCTTTATCAGAAAGGGTCTTGCCTCCCTTGCGAAGAACCTCTCTGCCGAGGAACT
The DNA here is from genome assembly GCA_963646785.1 of Acutalibacteraceae bacterium. Taxonomy (GTDB): domain Archaea; phylum Thermoplasmatota; class Thermoplasmata; order Methanomassiliicoccales; family Methanomethylophilaceae; genus Methanomethylophilus. The sequence continues at coordinate 2,129 of CAVIXW010000038.1, read as the reverse complement.
GGTCGGTCTGAACATGGAATGCGGGGCGGTCGGTGCCGTATGCCTCGCGCTTCTGGATAAAGCAAACACCGAAACCTACGGAACCCCCGAGATCACCCAGGTAAAGACCGGCGTCGGGTCCCGCCCGGGTATCCTGATCACCGGTCACGACCTCAGGGACCTGGAACAGCTCCTCGAACAGACCAGGGGAACGGGCGTGGACGTTTACACCCACGGCGAGATGCTTCCGGCCAACGCTTACCCGGCATTCAAGAAATACGACAATCTCGCGGGCAACTACGGCGGTGCCTGGTACCTTCAGAAGGAAGAGTTCGGATCGTTCAACGGTCCGATCGTTGCCACCACCAACTGCGTCCTCGTACCCAAAGAGTCCTACCGCGGCAGGCTTTTCACCACCGGCACCGCCGGAATCGAAGGCGTGAAGCACATCGCGGCCGTTGACGGAAAGAAGGACTTCTCCGAGGTCGTCGAACTTGCCAAGAAATGCGCATCCCCGAAGCAGATCGACGACAGGACGCTGACCGTCGGTTTCGGACATTCCCAGGTCCTCGCTCTTGCAGACCAGATCGTCGCGGCCGTGAAATCCGGGGCCATCAAGCGCTTCGTCGTCATGGCCGGATGCGACGGACGCGAAAAGGGCAGAACGTACTACACCGAGTTCGCCGAGGCGCTTCCCAAGGACACGGTCATCCTGACCGCCGGATGCGCGAAATACCGTTACAACAGGCTCGGTCTCGGAGACATCGGCGGAATTCCGCGCGTCATCGATGCGGGTCAGTGCAACGACTGCTACTCGCTCGTCGTCATCGCCAACGCACTCGCCGAGGTATTCGGTACCTACGTAAACGGCCTTCCCCTGTCGTTCAACATCGCCTGGTACGAACAGAAGGCGGTTCTGGTTCTCCTGACCCTGCTGAATCTCGGCGTGAAGAACATCATGCTCGGTCCCAGGCTCCCCGGTTTCATCACCCCTGGCATCCTGAAGGTCCTCGTCGACACCTTCGGCATCAAGGCCAACGGAAATGTCAGGGAGGACATGGTCGCTCTCAATATCGAGTGATCGCGAAGGGGCCGTACGGCCCCCGAACCCCTTTATCCGAACCTCCTTCTCCCCGAACATCATGACGGGAATGCCCGCGGACGGAACGTTCCGTTGGTACATTCTAATAGGTTCACGGTAATCCAGTATTCATGTTCGGTAAATTTGTCAGAATGGAAAGGATCATGGACCGGAACTCCGGCAACTGCGTCGTGGTGCCCATGGACCACGGTATCAGCGTCGGCCCGATTCCCGGACTGGTCGATTTCAAGAAGACCGTCGACGATGTTTCCGCGGGCGGTGCCACCGCCGTTCTCATGCACAAAGGAATGATCCCCGTGGGCCACCGCGAATCCGGCCACGACGTCGGACTCATCCTGCACCTTTCCGCCTCCACCGATATCGGCGTGAACTCCCAGTCCAAGGTGCTCGTGGCATCCGTGGACGACGGACTCAAACTCGGAGCCGATGCGGTCTCCATCCACATCAACGTCGGAGCCCAGGACGAACCCCAGATGCTTCAGGATGCGGGAATGATATCCTCCTCCTGCATGAACTGGGGAATGCCCCTGCTCGCCATGTGCTACGCACGCGGGCCTTCCATCAAAGACAGTTTCGATCCGAAAGCGGTCGCGCATGCCGCCCGCGTCGGTGCTGAACTCGGTGCGGATATCGTAAAATGCAGTTACACCGGGGACATCGATTCGTTTTCCCGCGTCGTCGACGGTGCCGAAGTGCCGGTGGTCATCGCGGGCGGACCCAAGATGGATTCCGACATGGATATCCTCCAGATGGTCTACGATTCCCTGCAGGCCGGAGGCCGCGGCGTCTCCATCGGCAGGAACGTGTTCCAGCACAGGGACGTCCGCGGCATCATGGGCGCCGTATCGGACATCTGCCTGAAGGGCATGACCCCCAAGGAAGCGTCCGAGTGCCATCTTCGGAAAAAGAAGAACTGATCCCGTTCCCCGCAATGGGCAAACCTCTTACCCGAACCAGCTATCAAGAAAATGGCCCTTTCTGGTTTAGAGGAGGTGGGTATATCCCATCGATGATTCCTGAAACGTCTTTTGGAACCACATCGGAAGCA
>CAVIXW010000037.1:0-14320 GCA_963646785.1 Acutalibacteraceae bacterium | reverse complement strand
TTGTAATTGTTGGTATCGGACAACTGAACTACCAACTCCGTGGTCACCTACCCCAAAGGCGTTTGGGTGCTCATGCGGGGGCTGTCAGTATCCGAGGACGGCATTCGAACCCGTGTTCATTCCCGTATTCATCTGCGGCGAGGGTTCTTCGATGACAAAGTAACCGTTGACGCGGTTAACCTCCGACCGGTTCTTGCCGTATTGGTCCTTCCTGATCTCTACGATCGTTTCGGTGATCCTGTAGTCGTATCTTCCTTCTCCCAATTGGGAGACGGTCAATCTTCCGAAGGGTTCGGAGGAGTTTGCGCCGTAGAACGAGAACTCTTTGCTGAAAAACTGCAACCCCTCTACGGATATCTCTATTCTGAGCCCGCCGACGGCTTTGCCCTCCGTCTTGTTCATACGGAGGTTTTCAGGAATATTGTAAAAGAGATTGACGAAATCTCTTCCGGATTTTACGAGGATGTTCGTGTCAAGCATGAGATCGAATTGTTAATGTATGTCAATGTATATATAAGTTCTTTAATGTATAAAAGTGTACATTAATGTAAATTTATGTTTGCTTTAAGGGCCGCCGATCACATGTCGGATAGGATGGGCGATCTATTGCCGATCAATCTTGACGGGCACCTTCCTTTTTGCTTTATAGATGCAATGAGTATCGGAGGTAGATGATAATTACCTATTGGTCCGACTTCACCTGTCCGTTCTGTTATATCGCCGAGGCCCGTTTGAAAAAGGCTCTCACGGACCTCGGGATTGCGGACGAGACCAGATTGGATTTCAAAGCTTTCGAGCTCAATCCGAATGCGTCGACGGTGCCGAAGAGGAACGTCATAGAAGGGTTCCAACGCCATTACGGGATATCCGAGGCGGCCGCATTGGAGAATATAGCGAGGATCGATTCTCTCGGCCGTGCGGAAGGTCTCGATTTCAATTACGGGACGGCACATGTCACGAATACCTTCGATGCACTCAGACTGGCCAAGCTGGCACAGTCGAAAGGATATGCGACGGGGCACAGATTCATCGACCGTATGTACAAAGCATTCTTCGGAGAGAACCTGATCCTTTCCGATCACGGGGTGCTTCGGAAACTGGCAAACGAGGTCGGATTGGACGATTCCGAGGTATCCGGGGTTCTGGCAGGGGACCTGTTCTCGGAGGAGGTGCGTTCCGACGAGAACGAGTCCCGCAGATACGGGATATCCGCGGTACCTTTCTTCGTTGTTAACGGGAAATACGGGATTCCGGGTGCTGTGGAGGTCGGAGATTTCAAAAAGATACTGATGAAAGCCTATAGCGAGGAAGAAGCAGGATCCGATGTCGAGGGAATGGTTTGCGGTCCCGACGGGTGCAAGCCTCGGGATCGGACCCTGTAATTCCCGATGCCTTCCAACGTCAGCAATCCGGATTTGACCTCGGTCCCGTAGGCATAACCGGTGAGGTCGCCCTCGGACCCTATAACGCGGTGGCAGGGCACCATTATCGCAACGGGATTATGCCCCACTGCATTGCCGACCGCTTGCGCGGACATCTTCGGAACGCCCGTGCCGTCGGCGACCATCTTTGCTATTTCCCCGTATGTGACGGTGGTCCCATAGGGGATGGTCCGAAGAATGTTCCAGACCTTCAGCCTGAAGGGGGTGCCGGAGAGTTCCAGCGGAGGCGTGGGTCCCGGATCCTTTCCGGAGAAATAGCGGTCCAACCAGTCCGCGGCATCCCGAAGCACGGGAGGTTGTTCTTCGGGGACCGACCGTTCTCCGTCGTAGAATCCAAGTCCGACTATCCGGCCGTTTCTGCTTCTGATCAGGATCCGACCGACGGGGGAATCGTACGTGGCGGCGGATACATCGGTTTCCATCGACATGGTTTCGGGGCTACACTTAAATCATATACGGCAATCAACGGCTATGACTCAGAAGGGTAAACTGATCGGACTCGTCATCGGTGTCGTCATCATCGATCTTACCGGAATCCTTCTTTCGCTCACCCTTTGAGTGGAACGTTCATTCATCCCGGTCTTCCCAGAACATATCGTTCTTCAGCCGGAGGAGATGATCGTGGATCGGGTCCAGCTTCGTACAGATGAACTCCTTCATCTCGTCGGTCTCCGCCCTGTCGGCCATTATCTTTTCCACGAGCGCTTCGAATTCCGGGAACTCGGGAAGTTTTTCGGCAAGGTCGAAATCTTCGGCGAAGGAATCAAGGTGATGTGCCAGATACCCGAGATTCGAACTTATCTGACCTTTGAGGTCGCGTCTTTCGCTCTCCCTGCCCTCCCTGAACAGTCTTACGGTATCCTGAAGACGTTCGCAACATTCTATGGCCATGACGAGACTTGTCGGGAGTTCGGGCAGGTCTCCCGCATCGAATCTTCTGATCCGCCTGTTCATCTCGTTCCGAAGATCCCTGAGGTCGAAGTTCACCGTGTTGCAGGACCAGTAGATATCGCTTTTCTCTTCGCCGTGTTCGTCCATCAGGGAGCATATCGAACCGTTCAGGGACACGATCTCGTCCGACAGGGCGGCGAGCCTGTCCCTGTGTTCCTTCAGAAGCCTTCCGAACTCCTCGTTTTCCATAATCAGATATATCCCGCGGAATATATCATACCCACATAGGGGTCCATAATTTGGTCTTGAACAATTCCTATCAGGATACGGACGAATTCAGATATTTTCTCGAACTCACGAAGATACCTAGACCTTCGAACCATCTTTCGCGCATCAGTTCGTTTCTGATCGATTTCGCCGACAGACACGGGTTGGAACACACGGCCGATGCCGCAGGGAACATAATGATCCGCCGTAACGGCGGTTCCGGGAAGACGATCGTCCTTCAGGGACACACGGACATCGTCGGGACGAGTACCGACGGTACTTTCGATTTCGAGAATCAACCTCTCGACACCTACGTCCGCGACGGGTGGATGCATGCCCGCGGCACCACCTTGGGCGGAGATGACGGCGGCGGTCTGGCACTTATGCTGTGTGCGCTCACAGACCCGTCACTGTCATCGACGGATTTGGAATGTCTGTTCACGGCGAACGAGGAGATCGGGCTGATCGGCGCGATGAATCTTGATGAAAAGATGGTCACGGGAAGGACCATGATAAATCTGGACAGCGAGTGCGTGGACGTGATCACCATAGGAAGTGCCGGATCCGCGGATATCTCAGCCACGTTCTCCTATCCGTTCGGGGCCGACGGCGGCAGGGGTTATTCGATCTCCATAGGCGGTCTCCGCGGGGGACATTCGGCCGGAGCGATCGACCAACCCCGGATCAATGCGATCCTGTTCCTGATCGGTTTTCTGAAAACAGTCGACAATGTCCGGATCGGCAGAATCGAAGGAGGGTCGTTCTCCAATGTCATTCCGATGCGTGCATCCGTGGTTTTCACGGCTCCGCCGGATGCCGATATACGCAGGCATTTCGAGGAATACTGTGCCGACCGCATCAATCTCGTCGACGAACCCGAGTGTTCCGTATCCCTGAACGAGGTCGAATGTGCCAGCACCTGGTCCGCATCCGATTCCAGGCGCTTTATAGGTATCTTATACAGCTGTCCGAACGGGGTTCTCGACCGCAACGAGCGCGGGATCCGTCTGTCCTCCAACCTCGGCGTCGTCCGGGATTCTTCCACGGTCATTATCAAACCTCGCGGTTCGGATATGCGGGCGTTGCTGGAACTGATCGCAAAGATAAGGACGATGTTCGCCGAGGCCGGCGCCGTCGTTCCGGAGGCGATACCTTTCCCGGCATGGGAAGAATCCGAAGACGAACCTCTTGTCAGATCGGCCGCAAGGATCTATGCAAAGTGTTTCGGAAAAGAACCGAAGATTCTGGTAACGCATGCCGGACTGGAATCGAGCGTCATCAAGGACAAATGTCCCGGAATGCAGGTTATCTCCGTCGGACCCAATATCCGCGGAGCGCATACGCCGGACGAATGCATGGAGCTGTCTTCGCTGAGCGATATGAAAAGGTATCTTTTCGAGCTGATAAAGGACCTTTCGGGGCAGCGGGTGTAAGCGGTATTTTTATCCGTAAAGCTACATTCGGAGCTCAGAGGATAATCATGACCGTATCCACCGTATGTTCGAACTGCACGCTGAGAATAACGCACGTGATCTGCCGTTCCTGTTTCAAGAGCTACAATTTCGATGCCGAGAGCTGCCCCAAATGCGGAGAGCCCAACCTTCAGCTCTGTACGCGCTGCTGGACCCATTTCCAGCTTTGAAACCCATTTCCGGGGATGATCTTTCGGGATTATCCGTCCCGAACAGACCGTTCCCCAATATTATCGGCCCGGCTTTGTTTTCTATCGGGTCCGAAATTTCATAACGGACTTGGTTCGGTCCCGAAACGTATCTTCGGCGGGAATTCCGCACGATCCCATCGAATTGTCTGCCCGAACAATGTTGTGCAGAATACATTTTTGAGTCGTCCTGTCCAGTTATATATATATATCAATTTGAGTATACAAAAAGTAGACAAATTGTAGACGGTTTGCTCTCACATCTTAATGACAGGGGCGGCCACAGGCAGGATAAATATGAAGAAGATTTTGATGTTGGTATTGGTACTTGCAATGGTATCCGCGTTATTCGTTGCCGCTTTGCAGTCCGAAGGGTCGGGCGCATCCCCCACCTCCGAAGGTTCTGTGGGGGAGCCCCAGTGGGATGTCCAAGCCGGTGTTCTGACGATAAGTGGTGGCAGTATGGACGATTATTCGCCAACCTCGCTTCCTCCCTGGGCCACAGCCCCATTTAAAGACCAAATTTACAAAATCGTCATCGGAAACGGTGTTTCCTCGATCGGTGCGTATGCGTTTTATGGCTTTACGAAGGTCACTTCCGTGGAAATCGGCCTCGGCATCGTATCCGTCGGAGAACATGCGTTCGACGGATGTACATCCATCCCCTCCGTCAAGTTCGGCGAGAATCTCAATACAATCAAAGATTACGCATTTTCGGGTTGCAGCTCTCTTGCCAATGCGGATCTCGGAGGCAATGACGTATCGATCGGAAACAACGTGTTCGATGGTTGCGTCATCCTCAAATCTGTGGATCTCCGCTTTGTCAAATCGATCGGAAACAATGCGTTCAGCGGTTGTTCCGTACTCGCTACCGTGAATTTCGGTGATTCCGTCACCACGATCGGAGCAAAGGCATTCTTCGGTACCGCTCTTACCGATCTGACCATTCCCGACTCCGTCGAAACTCTCGGAGATTCGGCGTTCGGTGATTGTGTTTCTCTTGCCAAGGTGGTCTTAGGCAATAAGCTTGAATCGACCGGCGTCGGCACGTTCGCAGGCTGTACGAGACTTGATTCGGTGACCTTCGGCACTACCATCACCACGATCGGCGATAATGCGTTCAGCGGCTGCAGGTGCCTCGGATCTCTCAGCATTCCGACCTCTGTCACAGCTATCGGTGCAGGGGCATTTGACTGTTGTACTTCTCTTATAAGTCTGGATTTCGGTACCGCTAATGTCCAAACCATCGGAGCCGGCGCGTTCAGGTATTGCGCCTTCGAGAGCATCACCATCCCCGCATCGGTTACAACGTTGGGGGCTTATGCGTTCCAAGACTGTACAAACCTTAGAACAGTGAATCTTCTCGCAAATATTTCGTCTCTTGAAGACGGAGTATTCTGCCGCTGTACCGTCCTTTCGGCCGTCAATATCCCCGAAGTTAATAAGATCGGAGCTTATGCATTCTACGGCTGTCTCGCCCTTTCGGCTGTCAAGATACCCGATTCGGTCCTATCTATCGGAAACTCTGCATTCAGCGACTGTACGTATCTTACCGGTGTGACCCTCGGAACCGCGGTACAATCCATCGGCGACAAGGCATTTTATAATTGTGTTACTCTGGCTTCGATCGTCATACCGAATTCCGTCACATCGATCGGAGCTTATGCATTTAGGTTCTGTACCGAGCTTAAGGAGATCACCGTTCCGGCAAGCCTCAACCTTGTCGGGTCTAACGAAGTACCTATTTTCGACGGATGTGTCCATATCGGGAAGATCACCTTCACAGGCGAAGGGGACTGGTTCCGGTACGGGGCCAATGAAAATGAGGACTCTTATTACGGATATGCTCCCTGGTGGATTACCAAAGATGACCTGACGATCGTCATTTCCGAAAAAGAAACTATCATCGGAGAATATGCATTCGGGGGGTGCAGTTCAATCGTCGCATTCGATGTAGACAATGACAATACGTATTACTACTCGTTCGACGGCGTTCTTTTCAACAAGGGCATATCCATGATATGCCTGTATCCGGCCGGTAAAGCCGATACCCAGTATGAGATCCCGGACAGTGTGACAAGGATAGGATCCTTTGCCTTCAGAAATTGCGTTTATCTTGAGTCTGTGACCATTCCCGACAGTGTTACAAAGATCGACGGTTATGCGTTCAAAGACTGCCAGAAACTGTATGCCCTCACGGTTCCCGTAAGCCTCGACTGCGTCGGATCCAACGATGCACCCGCATTCGCCGGCTGCATCAATATCAAAGAGTTCAACTTCACTTTAGGAACCGGAGTATGGTACGTGTACAAATTCTCGGGCAATGATGAATTATCCGAGTACCAGTACACGCCTTGGCAACTTACCCAGGTTACTTTCTCGGTCACCATATCCGACGATCTGACCAGCATCGGTGATAGGGCGTTCTACAACTGCGGTCGCCTCGGCTCCGTAACTATCGGCGAGAAGGTCGAATCGATCGGACAGGAGGCGTTCGCGGGTTGTGATTCCCTCACCGAACTGGTCATTCCGAACTCCACCAAAACGCTCGGCGCATCTGCCTTCAAAGATTGTACTAATCTGATTAAACTCACCATTCCGATAAGTCTCGACACCATCGGAGATGTAAACAATCCCGCATTCTCGACCAATACCATCAGCAAAATCACTTTCACCGCAGGGGACGGAACTTGGCATTCTTACACCATTGAGCATGTCGTATTGACACCTTGGGAACTCTCAACCGCAAGCCTAGAGATCATCATATCCGAAGGGGTGACCACAATCGGAAACAACGTGTTCTATAACTGTAAGGCTATCACCTCGGTTTCCCTTCCCGGATCTCTCGAGTCGATCGGGGATTCTGCGTTTCACGGTACATCCATTACTTCTCTGACCCTTCCGGCCGGTCTCGAATCGGTCGGAGAATGTGCATTCGCGGGCTGCAAGAACCTTGAATCCATAACCATCGACGGTTCCGCGGTCGCATTCAAGAACGACGTCTTCAAGGATTGTGTGGGTCTGAAATATCTGACCATCCCCATCAGTCTCAAATGCGTATCCGGAGACGGCAGGCAGGTCTTCACAGACTGCGCCAATATCGAAAAGATCGTTTTCACAAACGGAACCGGGGAATGGGCCGTATACGATTCCGCATCATATGCGCTGACTCCCTGGATGACCACACAGGCCGATCTGGAGATCGTCATATCCGACGGAATTGACTCCATCGGAAACTCTGCGTTCAAAGGCTGCACCAAGATCACCAAGATCACCCTCCCGGCGTCTGTCACAAAGATCGGATCTTCCGCATTCGAGGGCTGTACGTCTCTTGGCAGCCTCGACCTCTCCGAGGTCACGGAGATCGGAGAATCCGCATTCAAGAACTGTATCGGTCTGACGGAACTCACGATCCCCGTCAGTCTTGACTGTGTCGGATCCGGAAGCCCGATCTTCGAAGGCTGCGTCAATATCAATACGATCACATTCACGGCCGGTAACGGTTCCTGGTACCCGTACAGTAATAAGTCCGATGTTCCGTGGATGATCACCGAGGTTGCTCTGACCGTCAAAATAGCCGACGGCGTTACCGAAGTTGCCGACGGCGCATTCAATAATTGTACCTGTCTCACGAAGTTGGAACTCGGCAAATCCGTCGTTACGATAGGAGACAGCGCATTCTTCATGTGCGGCGCCCTCTCCGAAGTGTGCTTCGGCTCCGAGAGCTGTCTCGAGGTTATCAAGCAGAGAGCCTTCGCATTCTGCAAGTCCCTTTCCGTCCTGGATCTTCCGGATTCCGTCACCACTCTCGGAGAGAATGCATTCGCCCAATGTTCGACCCTCGCCACCGTGAACTTCGGCAAATCTATCGAAACGATCGGAGACCGTGCGTTCATGAACTGCACATCTCTGGAATCCATAGTTATCCCCGATTCCATCAAAACCCTGGTGGGTACCTTCTCCGGCTGTACCGCTCTCAGTCACGTGACACTCGGCAAGTCGATCGAAGATCTCGAAGACTCGGTATTCATGAACTGCACATCCCTGGAATCGATCGTCATTCCGGGCACTGTCAAGACCATCGGAAGCAATGCGTTCAACGGGTGCACCTCGCTTGTTTCCATCGTCATCCCCGATTCTGTTACGAAACTCGGGGATTCGGCATTCAAAGGCTGTTCGGGACTGAGATATCTCACGGTCCCCATCCATCTCGACTGTGTCGGGTCCACAGGTTCGCCCGTTTTCACCGATTGCACCAAGCTTGAAGTGGTCACTTTCACCGCCGGAAACGGAACCTGGGCCTCATACGAATCGAAAGTTCAATTCGCTCCGTGGCAGATCACCCAGGTCGATCTGACCGTTGTTGTTGACAAAGGCGTGACCTCCGTCGGCGATTGTACCTTCGCAGGTTGCACCAAGATCAAAAACGTGATCCTCCCGAACACGATCACCGATATCGGAGAGGAGGCGTTCTCCGGATGCACTTCCCTGGTCGCCATATCCCTTCCTCCCTCCGTAAAGTCGATCGGGACCCAGGCGTTCTACAGGTGTACCTCTCTCACTTCCATAACCCTCGGAGACCTCCTCGAGTCCATCGAGGACGGTGTGTTCTATGAGTGTACCTCTCTTGCCTTCGTGGCGATCGGCAGATCCGTTGCCTCCATCGGAGATAACGCGTTCTACAAATGCAGTTCCCTGACAGTCCTGGTCATCCCCGACACCGTATCCGTCATCGGCGTAAGCGCATTCGAAAGCTGCACCAAACTCGGCCTGGTGCAGTTCGGCAGTCGCCTTGCCACGATCGGAGAGGAGGCGTTCTGCGGATGCACCTCGCTCACTTCGCTGTCCATTCCCGGGTCCGTGGAATCTCTGGGGAGCCATGCGTTCAAGGGATGCACGGGTCTGACCCAGATCGCGGTCCCCGCGGGCCTTAACTGCGTCGGCTCCAGCAACCGTCCGGCTTTCGAAGGCTGCACGAACATCAGCATGGTCGTGTTCACCGGGTCCGGCGAGTGGTATTCGTACGACGATTCCAACTATGCATACACTCCCTGGCAGATCAGCAAGAGCGTTCTGACCAGCATCGTCCTCTCCGATGATATCACCTCGATCGGATACAAGGCGTTCTGCGACTGTACCTCCCTTACCTCCGTAACGATATCCGATTCGATCAGGTCTATCGGCGATTCCGCATTCAAAAATTGTACCGGTCTGATCATGCTCACCGTCCCGGTGAGCCTCGACTGCGTCGGATCCAACGACAATCCCGCTTTCGAAGGCTGTACCAACATCGGACAGATAGTCTTCACCAAAGGGACCGGGGATTGGTACGAGTACGGTGCCGACTCTCAGCCCTCCTGTTACAAATACACCCCCTGGCAGTACAGCAAGACCGCACTGAGCTACGTCTACCTGTCCGACGGTGTGACCTCCATCGGAGACTGCGCCTTCATCGGCTGTACCAAGCTCTCCGCCGTGATCGTACCCGGTACCGTCAAGTCGATCGGAATCGAGGCGTTCGAGCAGTGCATTTCCATCACTTCCGTGGTGATCGGAAACTCCATCACCTCCATCGGGAAGGCCGCGTTCTTCGGCTGTACCGCCCTCAATTCTGTCATCATCGGCGGCAGCGTAACGTCTGTCGGCGACTGGGCATTCGCTTACTGCACCTCGCTCGCTTCCATATCCCTCCCCGGCTCCGTCAGGGAGATCGGAAGCAATGCTTTCTACAACTGTACCTCGCTCGTATCCGTCACCATTCCGGATTCCGTCACGGTGCTCGGAGCGTCCGCGTTCGGCAAGTGTACCGGTCTGAAGGAACTCACGGTTCCCGCGAATCTCGACTGCGTGGGAATCTACGGATTGCCCGCATTCTCCGGCTGCGTCAATATTGCAAAGATAACCTTCTCCGGAAGCGGGGAATGGTTCCAGTACGGTACGGATCCCGAGCAGGGGTCTTACTACGGAAACACGCCCTGGCAGCTCAGCAGGTCCGTCCTGACGACCGTGATAATCGCCGATAAGGTGGTTTCCATCGATGCCTGCGCGTTCAAAGACTGTCGGTCCCTGGTGTTCGTCACCATCGGCGGGCCCCTAGGATCGATCGGCGATTCCGCATTCGAGAACTGTACCGCCCTTTCCGTCTTCGTTTTCCCGAGCACTCTCAGGGAGATCGGAAGCTATGCGTTCTGCGGTTGCGGGTCCCTCGGCACCGTGAGCATATCCGATTCGGTCGAAGAGATCGGAGATTCCGCGTTCAAAGACTGCGTCGGTCTGAAGATGCTCACTGTCCCAGCAAGTCTCAACTGTGTGGGATCCAACGAACACCCCATCTTCGAAGGATGCATCAATATCGAGTCGGTCACGTTCACCGCGGGAACCGGAACCTGGTTCGCCTACGGCCTGGACAGCTCCCAGCCGTCCTTCTGCGGAAACACGCCCTGGCAGCTCAGCAGGTCCGCACTGACCTCGGTCACCGTATCCGACGGCGTCACCACGATCGGGATCTACGCGTTCAAGGACTGTGCCGCCATCCTCGAGGTGAGCATCGGCAAATCCGTCGTTTCCATAGAGGAAGGTGTGTTCCGCGGCTGTCTCGCACTCATATCCATCACCGTTAGTTCGGAAAATGCAAAATTCAGTTCGGTCGACGGTGTTCTTTTCAACAAGAATCAGACCTCCCTGATACAGTATCCCGCAGGAAAATCCGATGAATCGTATGCGATCCCCGGCACTGTCACATTGATTGGGGACTACGCATTCTACGACTGCGAATCCCTCGCCGTCGTCACCATCCCGGGTTCCGTGGTGACCGTCGGGACTTCCGCATTCAACGGAAAATTCTACGATTCCGACGGTAGTTCCGAGTTCGAACCGACGGGTGCGAACCTGGCCGGATCGACATTCAAGAAGATCGACGGCAAATGGGTAAAGCAGGCCTCATCCTCCTCGAATTCCGAGATCGGCCTGGCATATGTTGCTCTTGCGATCCTTGTCGTCGGTATCCTGCCGGCCGCAGTGGTCCTGACAAGAAGGGCGTTCTGAAACTTTTTATCAGGGGCATAAGCCCCTGTCTTTCATGCAGGTACCGAGAAAGTCGCATCCACCGCGGGATCCGGAACTTGATACCGTCATTCCGTTCATCCCGGGATACATGTTCTGTTAGGCGGTCGGACCCATATCCGAGAGCGATTTTTCGGCCTTTGGCACTATGCTAATTTGCTTGTTATACGCCGGCCTGACCGGTTTCGAAGCCTTTGCGACGGTGCCGTTTCCAACTCCGTAGATCGTTCCGACGGCATCAAACGCATCGACGGGTCTGAGTCCGAAGCCTTACTTTTCTTAATTCGGGGACCGTCCCGATTTAGCTAGATCCGAAACAGTGGCGCAAGCCTATTTCCGATGCACAAAATATACTTCTGGGTATGTTGTTTTTTGTGCTTAATACTGTTATGCGGAATACTCTATAAGCAATTATTTAACCGATGAGTTTGGTAATTATTTTGTAAATTGAATACTGGATTCAGACAGATACTCTAAGGTTTGGACACAGGGGTGCATTATGAAGAAAATACTGATATTGATGTTGACACTGGTTGCAGTGTCTGCGCTTATTATTGCCGAACATTCCGACAGAACCGACGCATCTTCCGTTACAGATTCGGGGGAGGGTTGGAGCTTTGAAGATGGTACGCTGACGATAACGGGCGATATCGATGCAGATGCCGAGATAACTATTCCCTATGCTGAACATTTGAATGATATCAAGGCGATCGTTATAGGCTCTTCGGTCAAATATCTCGGACCGTACGCATTCTTCAAGTGTACAAATCTCGAGTCGATGACGGTCGAAGACGGCAATGAAAACTTCTGTGTGAACGGAGGCGTTCTTTTTGATAAAAATCAAGTGACGCTGATCAAATATCCCGCGGCCAAAGCGGGAGATTCCTATGCCATACCCAGTACCGTAAAAACCATTGGGTACATTGCATTCGTGGACTGTACCAATCTCAGGTCGTTCACGGTCGAAACAGGTAATGAATACTTCTCCGCGGCAGAAGGCGTTCTTTTCGATAAAAGCGGAGCGACTCTTGTCGCATACCCAGAGGGTAAATCCGAGACCGAATACGAGGTGCCCGGCGGCGTAACTGCCATAGGCCCCTATGCATTCTTTGAATGTAAATCCCTCGAATCTGTTACCAAACTGGACAATGTAGCATCCATCGGAGCATCCGCGTTTGAAAATTGCACAAAGCTCGGCTCTATCAGTCTTCCGAGCGGGATTACAAAAATCGAGGGCTCCACGTTCAGCGGCTGTTCCGGACTCGTATCCATAAGCCTCCCCGATTCCATTACCTATATCGGAGACTCGGCGTTCTATCGTTGCGAAAACCTCAGCACATTGAAATTTCCAAGCAAACTGTCTGAAATCTGCGGTTCTGCGTTCGAGCTGTGCACTTCTCTCACCGAAGTGGATTTCAGTGGCACCCATGTATATATGATCGACAGTTCCGCATTCGAAGGTTGTAAAAGTCTTAATAAACTGAGTCTTCCCTCTTGCGCCTGTAACATTTATGGTGATGCATTCAGCGATTGTGTGAATCTCACCGAAGTGGATTTCAACGGCACCAGCTCTATCGGAGGTTCTGCGTTCGAAGGATGTTCGGCTCTATCGGAAATCGATCTTCCGAATGTAACATATATCGGGGGTAGTGCTTTCAAAAAATGTTCTTCTCTCACATCTGTGAAATTGGGCGATTTTCTCAATGAAATTGGTGAAGCTGCGTTCAGCGGATGCACTAAACTAAAATCCATTTGCATTCCCGACTCGGTCACAACTTTGGGAAAATCTGTGTTTGACAGCTGTTCCAATCTGAAGGATATCACGATCCCCATCAGCCTCAATTGTGTCGGAGCATCTTCTTCGCCGGTTTTCAATAAGTGTGAGGCGATCAATAAGATCACATTCACCTACGGAAAAGGTTTCTGGGCCGGTTATGACGAGGCGACCATCAAAAGCGCACCCTGGTTCCTCACCAAATCCCGCACGCTGACCATCATTATAGACAAGGATGTTCCGTCTGTCGCGTCGGTATTCACGGGCTGCACCAATGTCACCGCTCTGGAAATCCGCGATCCAGATACGACCATTGAGCCGAATGCTTTTGCAGACTGTTACAAACTGACAAGTCTGACCGTTCCCGTCGGTGTCGATTGCATCGCATCCACAACCAATCCCGCATTCAACAATTGCCCCAAGATCAGCAGCATCATTTTTACAGAGGGCGGGAGCTGGTATGTTACCCAGGAGAATTATATGTATGCGCCCTGGTACAATACCAAGGTCGGTCTGACCGTCACCTTATCCGAAGGCGTGAAAACAATCGGCGACTGGGTATTCTACGGTTGTGAAAATCTTTCCGCCATTCAGATCCCCGATTCTGTCGAAACAATCGGAGCCTATGCGTTCGGATGTTCCGCCCTTAGCTCGATAACCCTCCCGGATTCCGTGTCATCGGTAGGGGACTATGCGTTCAGCGGCTGTGTCAACCTCGAATCCGTAACTCTCGGTAAAAAGATAACGAAACTCAGCGAAGGAATGTTCAAGGGATGTTCCAAGCTGGAATCCATTTCTCTCGAACATGTCGTTTCGATCGGAGCCCATGCCTTCGAGGGATGTACCGGCCTTACTTCCCTGTCGATCCCCAAGGACCTGAAAACAATAGGTGCGGGGGCGTTCAAGAACTGTATCGGTCTTACCGAACTCACCCTTCCGATAAGTCTCGACTGCGTCGGATCCGATACCGACCCCATCTTCTCCGGCTGTACCGGCATATCAAAGATCATCTTTACCGGCGGGTCCGGAACATGGTATGCGTATAACGAAAACACCCCCTGGCAGATAACCAAGGCAGATCTGACCATAGAGATATCCGGCGATGTGAAATCGATAGGGGCCAAGGCGTTCTACAACTGCAAGGCGCTTGTTTCCGTAGTCGTCCCGGGTTCCGTCGAAACCATCGGTTCCGAAGCATTCCGCGGGTGCGAAAATCTCGGATCC
>CAVIXW010000036.1:0-14421 GCA_963646785.1 Acutalibacteraceae bacterium | reverse complement strand
AAATGAGCACTTGTCAATCCGTCTTAATCGGGGCACCAACTCCGTGGTCACCTACCCCAAACATAAATGACCAGGGGCCCGCAACCACGAATAACATGACCAATATGCTTTTTTAGAACTCTGTCGATGGGGGAGGCGATGGGGATCTTTTCAAAAGAGGAGATATTGTTCGAAAAGAATGACATACGCATCGGGGAATTCGATCCGACCAATTCCACCGGCACATGTTATCTCAACATACTGAAGTATCCCTTTAACGTGAAGAAGAACCGTGTGATCAGGGTCAGGGTAACATCCGAATTGCCCATCGATGTGGCTGTCGCCACCCAGGACGGCGGAGGGCTGCTGGGCGAGATAGGTGCCGCCACCGAAACGACCCTCGGTCCGTTCGAAACGAAAAACTATTCCGACATGTGTCTGTTCCTGGGTATTACCCCGGGCAACAAATCCAATGTCTCTGTCAAAGTGTGGTCCGATAGCAAATGATGCATCTAGAAGAAGGCGAAAAACGTAGTTTCTGGAAGGATACTCCGGTAGGTCTGTCCGTCGTGAGAACCTTCGATAAGGTCGTTCTGGTGGTCTGGATACTGTCTCTTTTTGCCTTTTTCGCCACGGTATTCTGGGTCAACGGCAAGTATGTCGATCTGACCATCTACGACACCATGGCGTATGTGGCGGTTCCGTTCGCCATTGTCGGATTCATATACATCGTTGACCACAAGAACGTCACCGCCCTGATGGTGATGGTCCTGATCGGGGTGCTCACATTCATCGCGACGAAGAACTTCTCCTACGTCCTGATCCTGATCTATCTGTTGTTGGGTGCGTTGGGTGTCGCCTGCGTCGTCGATGCACTGCAGAGGATAATCTTCTACAGGGTGGTAGGGCACATCCGTTATGCGAACGTCAAGGAGAAACTCACTCTCGGAGACCGGTTCTGCGCATTCCTTTTCAACGTTCCTCCGGACCTCGATACCCGTAATATCGCGATCGAGCCGAAGAAGCTCGGGACCAAATTTCCCTGGAAGGACATGGGCAGCACAGTTATTCTCTCGCTGATCGTCGGTATGTTCTTCTGGATCTATCTTTCCATGAACCCTTCGTTCATGCACATGGAATATTCCTCGAAAGTTCCCATATTCATCTTCGGTACGACAATGTATGTTCCGGTCATCATCCTGCCGTTCTCCGTCTTCAAATCGCTGAACGTGAAGATTACCACCAGCTACCGTGATTTCCCCCTTTACAACGGTGCGGTCGCCACCATCTACAGGATGGCGGTACCTATCTTCGCGGCGATGCTGTATGTTTTGCATGCCGCGCTGTCCCAGGATGATCCGTTCAATGTCATAATTTATATCCTGTACTCGACGGCCATCATCCTTTTCGTGGTGTTCCTGACCTCCATCATATATTACTATACGATCGAGGCCACGACCTCCGCTGACATTTCCAACAAATGGAAGCTCTTCATGCCTGTTCCCCTGCTGATGAATCTTCACGAGGAGGTCGTCGAGGAGACCGTGTCCTATCCCGGGACCCCTTCCAGAGACGAATCGGACATGAGCGAGATTAGTCTCAGGCCGGACAAGTACTGAGATCCTGCATTTCGGCGGATTTCAGAATAGAATGAAACCGTTTTGGGGAGCGGGGCCGTTTCCGGCCCTCACTCCATATATCTTCCGCGGGAACTGGGGTTTTCCCTTCCGGGCGAGGCCCACCCGTTGATGATGGGTTTGAACACTTCGGTGGCCGACATTCCGGGGGTTTTGCGGAGTCCGATGATTTCGGGTTCTTTGTTGTTATTGACGATTATCTTATAGTCCTGCTCGACACCGTCGACGCTCACCGGAGCCTTGTCGTTTCTGAGGATTGCGGCGATGATACAGTCGGCCATGAACTGTATTTCGTCGGGAGTGTAAGCGTCGGGGACCTGGATCATGAAACAGCATTCTTCGGTCTCCCCGTTGATCATGAATCTGATATCCGAATCGTCAAGGAGTTTTTTGAATCTCGATCCGTTTTCGTCATCGGTCGCGACGGACATGATCTTGTCTTTGAATTTGTATGGGATGTCGAGATATATCGCATCTTCCCCGAGTATGTTCCACATGCCCCGGTAATCCCCAAAGCCCTTAATAGGATTTGCCAGCGTCCGTTTTGTCAAAAACATTATTGAGCAGGCGACTGCGGAGTATCACGCAATCACGGAAGTGCTGCTTCCGTCGTAGATCGTCAGGAATCCGTGGTAACAGTTCTCGACAACTGGGACCCCTTCTTCGTAACGGCTGTAATATTCGCCGGTCACATCCGCCGAGCCGCGGAACACCTGGTATCCTATCCACATCGTATAGATGCCTGCATCCGTGGGCTTGTTTCCCTCGACCATGTTTCCGGCGCTGTCGTAGAAGGTCACCGTCAGTCTGACCTTATCTCCGAGAGTAAGTTTGCCGATGAACAGAAAACCAGGGTCGTAATCCCCGCTCGGCACCTCGTCGACGGAATATAGCAGATTATCAGCGATCACGGTCGGAATCTTCTCCCATACGGCATAGAGTCTGAGATTGTTCAGCATCATGATCGGGGCGTCGATCGAGAAATCGGTGTTCCCGTTTTCGGTGAAACTCCAACCGACCAGGGAATAGCCCTGGCGGGAGAACGTGTGGAGTTTGCTCAGATCCTTATAGTCGAATTCTCCCTTTCCGGTTATGTACGGTCCCGAGTCCTCTTTCTTGTACAGGTTGTACTCGGCGACCACGTTGTTCTTGGTACTGTCCTTCCATATGGCAATCAGCATGTTCACGCTCGACGGGATCTCGTCCCCGGGATAATACGAGACTCCCGACCCGTCGTACATCGTGTTCCAGCGATCGAAAATATAACCGTTCTTCAGGTATGGGTTCGGAATGGCCACGGAGGAACTTGTTGCGATGAAGAAACGATCGGGCGAGTCGTCATTTGTTGAACGGTACCAAATATAATGTTGGGCGAAGGATGCCGTTTTCAGCACTGCGGTCAGCGTGACCCTGCCGTATGCATAGATCGAATCCTGATTCATGTAGCTGTTCCCGTCAGGCGAGATCCATCTGAAAAAGGAATTCTTGAATGCGGTCTGCGTATCCGAATCCATCGTATTGCCGCTCGCGTCGGTAGCATTATTGACAAAAGAATCGATTGATGCCAATACAATCTTTCCGGGCGTCGCGGCGGTGTAATTCGACAGCGTGTATGTTGTCACGGTGGGTGCGGAGCCGTCGTCGGACGCCGTGATGTAATTCCATTCGTAGGTGACGGCAACGCTTTCCTTTGTCGTATTGTCCAGCCACAGGTATAGATCGAGACTGCCCAGAAGGGTTACGGACTGTCCCGGGAAGTACGTGATGCCGGTCAAACCAGTCCATTTGAAGTCTTCGTCGGCCATCGATTTCCTGACCGCTTCGGCGGGGTAGGTATCCTTATCGTACAGAAGCGTGTTGTACATGCACGCAACCCTCTGCGTCTGCGTATCGGTATATGTTTTTCCGTCGGAGCCCTTGTATGTGACGTGATAGGTTATCGTACAGGTTCCGTCGAGACTGTAATAGTAGTACGAGTACCCGGTCTGATCGGTGCCCCAGGGCGAGAAGGAGGAATATTCCCCGTTGCTTTCGTATCTTACGGAACCGTTGTGACACCACGAAGGAATGTTCTTTCCGTTGAATGTTGCCTCGGGTAGAGTAATGTCCCAGGAACGATCCGCACCCTCGGCGGATGCCGTATCGGCGATCGCGGTCTGCCGAGTCAGTTTTCCTCCGCCGAGATTGTAGAGCAGCACGTTGTACGATCCGCTGTTAACGATCACTTTTGCCAGGTCCTCCTCGGTAACACCCGTGCTTGCGTTGTAGATCACTTTGAGATTGGGACAGTCGGAGAGCGGGTATCTGCCTTCTGACGAAACTTGGAAATAGGTTTGTTCGGCGTTCGTTCCGATCTCGAAATTGATTATGCCGCTGCAGCCGGAAAAAAGCTGAACGAAGCAGGTCCCCGAATATCTGAACGTAAATTTCGTGTTGAACACGAGCGGATCGTCGGGATCGGTTCCCAAACTCGTGCAATTTGCAAAAAATTTAAGATTCGTATGCGTCGGATAGTATTTCTGTAACTGTATCCCGTTGGGCAGTTCGAGATGTGCCAGATTCGAGCAGCTATCGAAAAAGGTCCAAGATTCAGAATAATATGCAGAAATGATCATCAATTTTGCGCTCGATTCCGGATCGTCTCCGTCGACAACGAATTTCAACGAAGTAAGGGACTTATTTTCCTTTAAAATAGAAGGGAACAAAGCATACGGTAAAGGATCGACCAGGTATAGGTCGGAAGTGTCCGGAACGATGATCGTGAGGTCGCTTATTTTTGCGTTCGAGTCAAATGCATTTTCATCAACGTAGGCGACCTTGTACGTATTTCCGTCCGGGTCGGTTATTTCGGGAGGAAATATCGCGGGTACCGCCTCGGATCCGCTGTATGCAGTGCCTGTAATGACCGCACCGAGCACCTTCTTGTTCGGATCGATCTCTTTGATCTCGTACTTCAGTTTGAAGACGCCTTCGGCGTCGACGAACACGTTATTTCCGTTGGCCACTACCTTGTTTCCGACCACGTCGTAAGTGTTTCCGTCGTATGTGATCTCATCGGGGAACGTCGTATACGAAGAATCGCCCAGGTTGCGTTCAATATCGGTGATCCTCACGCTCTTTTCATCTTCCGTATCGGAAACCGCCGTGTATATGAGTCTGGCATCCCCTTCGGCATCGATGAACTTGGAGGGATTGCCGGAGGTGTCGGATTCTTTGAGGAGAACTTCCCTGGCACCTGCCGTATCGCCTAATCCGCCACCCTCGACTTCGGAGGAATGATGGATTATGGATACGGAGGTGGCCAGCAACACGATTGCCACGGTTGCCGCAAGCAGGCAGTATGCCTTGATGTCCCCCCCATTAGATCCAATCGGTAGATGAACCGATCCCCTAGAAACCATACTGCAACCGCCAATTTTGTATGAATTCGAAGCTTGTTTATATATCGGTTTTGCAGACACAAACCAGACTCCGGCTTCTTTTTGATTTATGGCCGGAGTCTGACCTGCTAATCCGAGAGCGTCCACTGGAACAGCCGGTATATCGTTCAAGGGAGTATTCCTCCACGAAACAGGCTTTGCCGGTAAAATCACATTTTTAAAGACAAATGAAGGTATTGCCCCCCTGTTACGGTTCCCGAAACCATCCGGGAGTTTCCGAACTTCAATTCCCGATGATGTTATTAACAAAAACCCACGATTTATCGAATTTTTATAAATGATTTACAAAAACCCACGATAAATAAAAGAATTATACCCAGGATATAATACCGATATATGGGAAAGTATCTGGTACGCGAACAGTATCTCAGAATGATGCGTGCAGGCCGTGACGACACGGGAGTTATCAAGGTCATAACAGGGATGAGACGCTGTGGAAAATCGGTGATCCTGGAATTATATGCCGAAGAGCTCATTCGGTCAGGCGTTTCGGAAGAGAATATCATATTCATCAATTTTGACAGGTTCGAGTTCCATAAGCTCAAGACCAGCGAACAGCTGAACGATTACCTGTGCCGGAGGATCGATCCCGGCCGCAGGATGTATGTGCTGCTGGACGAGATACAGGATGTAAAAGACTGGGAGCTGACAGTCTCGGCACTGAATGCCGAATCGAACTGCGACGTCTACATCACGGGTTCCAACTCAGACATGCTATCCTCCCAGCTAGCAACCCGCATATCGGGCCGTCATGTGGAGATCAAGGTGTTTCCCCTCTCGTTCGCCGAGTATATGGAGATGCACGGATATACCGACAGGGAAACGGCATTCGCGGAGTATCTCGAATGCGGCGGATTGCCGGGCGTGGGCCCTTCCAGGGATCCGAGGTACCGGCAGGATTATCTTCAGGGCGTATACAGCACAATAGTTGTAAAGGACGTTCTGAGGCATATCAAAGTAAGCGATCCTACGAAAGTGGAGGCGATAGCATGGTTTCTCTACGCCAACATAGGCAATATGGTCAGCAAGGCCTCCGTGGCGGGAGGTGCGGGAATACCGGAATCTACCGTGGGGATCTATATGAAAGCCATGGAAGAGGCGTTTCTCCTGCTTCCATGCGATCGTTACGATATGGTCGGGAAGAAGTTGCTATCCTCCGTAGGGAAGTATTATGTCACCGATCTGGGGTTGAGGAAAGCAGTACTGAACCTCGCTGCGGGTACGGATATAAGCAAGCCTTTGGAGAATCTCGTGTATGTGGAGCTGTTGCGGAGGGGATATAACGTCAGGATCGGATGCTACCGGGATTCGGAGGTGGATTTTCTCGCCGAAAAGCAGGATTCCAGGGAGTACATACAGGTTTGCCAGACCTTGATGTCGGATGATACAAGGAGTAGGGAAATCAGACCGCTGACGAGACCCAAGGACAACTATCCCAAAACCATTCTGACACTGGATTGTTTCGGTCTCGGGAACGAGAACGGCATATTGATAAAGAACGTATTGGACTGGTTCCTCGAATGATGGGGATCGTGGACATCGGTCGGTCCGGACCTTGCCGTATGTCGGGCAGACGATCTCGAATCCAATCCAATCGCTAATCCACATTCGTCGTTTATGGGGTTGCGGATCGTAGCTATGTCATATGACCCAGAAGCACAGAGAATGTGTTTAAAATCGGAAATTTTCGTTGGATGAGATGCCTCTGCGGTGCCTTGACGGCCCCGTTCCGCGGACAGCAGGATCCGGTTCACTAAGATATTTAAGGTAATTCCGACTGATGGCAGACAATGGCCGAGGAATTCAAGGTAACTCCGTGGGAGGTCACCGGAGACATTGATTACGACGTATTGATGAAGAAATTCGGTACAACCCCCATCGACAATGTTTTGCTCGACAGGCTTTCCCGTTACGGCGAACCGCACCATATGCTCAGGCGCGGCATCTTTTATTCCCACCGCGATCTGAACACATTGCTCGACGACTATGATAAAGGTAACGAGTTCTACCTCTATACCGGTCGCGGGCCTTCCGGAAACACCCATCTGGGTCATATGATGCCTTGGATATTCAACAAATGGATCCAGGACACGTTCAAGTGCAAGATGCTCTTCCAGATGACCGATGACGAGAAGTTCCTTTTCAAGGACCTGACCTTGCACGATACCCGCAGCATGGCTTACGAGAACGCACTCGATTTCATCGCACTCGGATTCGACCCAGACCGTACCCGCATCATCCTCGACACTGAGAACATCAAGACCCTGTATCCTCTGGCGCTTCGCGTTTCCAAAAAAGTGACCTTTTCCACCGCCAAGGCCGTCTTCGGATTCGACGGAGAATCCAACATCGGCAGGATATTCTTCACCACGCTCGAGTCCGCTCCCGCATTCCTGCCTACCGAGATCGAAGGGAAACAGACAAGGGTGCTGGTCCCCTGCGGTATCGATCAGGACCCTCATTTCAGGGTCACCCGCGACGTGGCTCCCGGAATGGGCTACCCCAAGCCCTCTATGCTTTACTGCAAGATGTGCCCCGGCCTGAACGGAGGCGACAAGATGTCCTCCTCCGAGGAGAATGCCACGATATATACCACGGACACTCCCAAACAGGTCAAGAAAAAGGTCGGCAGGGCATTCACCGGCGGTTGCGTCAGCGTCGAGGAACAGCGCGAAAAGGGCGGAAATCCGGAGGTCTGTGCCGTTTTCAAATACAATTACTACCTTTTCGAGCACGATGATGCCAAACTGAACGAAATGGCCGATAAATGCCGGAGGGGCGAGATCCTCTGCGGAGAATGCAAGGTCGCACTCACTTCCAAGATCAACGTGTTCCTCGAAGAGCATCAGGCGAAAAGGGAAGAAGCCAAAGAGGTCGTGGACAAAATGGCATTCGAAGGATTCAAATGGTGATTCGGATGGATATCAGCGAAGTCAAATCAGGGTTGAGCTACAACGAAAAAAAGCTCCTGCTGGCACTTGATAAGATCGGGGGACACGGAAGTCCCCGGCAGATGATCGACTCGGGGGATTTCTCCCTCGAGGTGGAGATCATGGGTTCCGCATCCTGGCTGGAATCCAAAGGTCTCGCCAAGATCTCCGAATCCTCCGAGAAATCCTTCGAGCTCTCCGATCCGGAGTCCCTGAAGAACGGTCTTCCCGAAAGGGTCGCGCTCACCCTCCTCGATACCCACGGCGGCACCATGACCATTCCCCAGCTCGCATCCGAAATGGGTAACGGCGAGGACAACATCGCCGTCGGATGGCTTATGCGTAAGAAACTCGTCACCATGCAGCAGGTCGACGGAGAGAAGGCACTGGCCCTCACGGAATCCGGAAAAAAGACGGTTTCCTCCGTAATGCCCGACGAAGAGCTTATCTCCAGAATGCTCAAAGGTCCCGTGGCCGAGAAGGATGCGGACAAAGGGATAATCAAAGACCTCAAATCCCGTAAGGGAATGGTAAAGGAGGTCGTGGTCACCGAGAGGGATATCGCGATCGCTCCCGACGGAACGGCCGTTGTCCGTTCCGGATTAGAGCTGAAAGAGGAACTGACGGAGGTTTCCGACGAGATAATCCAGAGCGGAAAGTGGAAGGACGTCGAGTTCAGGAAATACGATGTTCTGACGTTCGCGCCTTCGGTCTATCCCGCAAAGAAGAATCCCCTTACCCGTCTGGGTAACGAGGTCCGCAGACTTTTCACCGACATGGGATTCACCGAGATGTCCTCGGAATACGTTCAGCCCGCATTTTGGAATATGGATGTTCTGTTCATCCCCCAGGACCACCCCGCACGCGACATGCAGGACACTTTCTTCTTAGATAATCCTTCCAGGATCGAACTGACCGACAGGGAGCTCGTGGAAAAGATCAAAGCGATCCACGAGAACGGTGGCGACACCGGTTCGACCGGATGGGGCGGAAATTGGTCCGAAGAGAAAGCTTCGCAGGCATTGCTGAGGACGCACAGCACGGTCAGCAGCATCCGTTATATCGCGGAACACCCGGATGCTCCCCAGAAGGCATTCTCCATTTCGCGTATTTTCAGAAAGGAATCGATCGATGCCACCCATCTGCCCGAATTCAGTCAGATCGAAGGCATAGTGATCGACGAGAATGCCAATCTTGACATGCTCATAACCCTCATCAAAGAGTTCTACGCCAGGATGGGATTCGATAAGATCAGCTTCAGACCCAGTTATTTCCCGTACACCGAACCTTCCCTAGAACTCGAAGTGTTCTTCCACGGAAAATGGCTGGAACTCGGCGGTGCCGGAGTGTTCAGACCGGAGGTCCTGGCACCTTTCGGCGTCAAGACCCCCGTTCTCGCCTGGGGATTCGGATTCGAAAGGCTTGCCATGCTCAAATGGAACATCAAGGACATCCGCGATCTGTATATCTCGGACCTCGACTCCCTCAAGAAGAACACGGTGTTCTAAGTTTCCGGAACTTAGTCGAAGACAACCTTCGTGTCAGGTTCTTTGACGGCATCGAGAAGATCCTGCAGGTCGTTCTTCTTGTATTCCGGAGCGGCCGCTTTTGCCTTTCCGAGGAGAGCGCAGGCGGCATCCCTGTCGCCGGATCTGTACGCGATCTCCGCCCTTACCTTGAGGATCTCGTCGATATCTTTGGCATCTCCGATCTCGTGCATCGCATCGCAGGCGGTGATGGCCAGCTCGTCTGCCGATCTGAGTTCTCCCTTCTTTACGCGGGCACGGGCCATCAGGATGGCCGCCAACGGCGTGTGAAGGGCATCATATGCTTCCGATGCAATATCGTATGCCGAGTCGTAATTCGCTTTGAGTAGTTCGATCTGAGCATCCACGATCAGGTGCAGCGGCGATTTCAGTTTGGCAAGTTCGTCGCCATGTTTTTTCATCAGGTCGAGAGATCTGCAGGATGCCGCGATCTGACTTTTCAACCACAGAAGCTTTTCGCGGGATGCCTCATCGGGGTTTATGGCCTCAAGGTTGTCGAGAAGGTCCTCGTTGGGGTTGGCCATGAACTCGTCCATGTAACGGACAGCCATCTTGGCCGCTTCAATATCTCTGCCTGCCGCTATCAGGTGATGAAGTCTTTCCTGTCTGTTTCCCTTTTCGAGCCACCAGTCCGCAGCCCAGCTGTTCCATCTGCGGATATCCTCCGGGGAAACGTTGGCCAGATATTTTTCCGATACCTCGTCCGATATGCTCGTCATTCCGTAGACGTCGGTCGGAAGGACGCCCGTGGTGGTCGGAGGGAATTCGTCTCTGATGACAGGCACGCGGAGAACGCAGATCTTTCCGAAGACCTCTTTATCCTCGGGGCTGAGAGAATTCCATTTGGTCTCGGGATCGCATTTCCTCATATCGAGGATCACATCGATGTCGATGCCTTCGTTTTTAAGTTTTTCACGGGTGCGGTCGGCCTTCACGATGCCGGCGGGCGTGATGGTGTAGACCAATCTTTTGCTGCGCACTCCTCTTTGGTGCGCCTGCCAGTTGGTGACCATTCCTGTCTCGCCCAGTTTCTTCAGGTCCAGCGACGCATGGGAGCGGGTGATGCCCGTGGCCATGGCGATCCCGTCCTGCGTGAGATCGAACGGGACGTTGTAGATCTGTCCAGGGAGAACATTGCTGAACCTCGACAGGTGAAGAAGGATCCGTTCTTTGACGGTGACATCTTTGATCGTGAATGTTGACATCGGGCATTATTTGACATATAGAATAAAAAGGATATGGTGATAAACATCCGGAAAAGTTCCAGAGTGACAAAATGCGCAGATTGATAGTGAGGTACGAGAAGGATATAGCTTCCAAGAACATAGTCGACAGGTTCATGTCCTGCGGCGAATGGTCGGATGCGGGCACCGATTCCGAAGGCAGACGGTATGTTTCCAACGGAGACGATACGGTCGTCTATCTTCAGCATCAGCATATCCGTGCCGAACATATCGATCGTTCCGCTGTTGAGATGGGATTCCGCCCCGATCTCGTAATCTTTCCTTCGGTCCATAGTGCCAGCAGCGGGATCCCGGCACTGACCGTGCACCCTATCGGCAATTACCATGATGCTCTTTACGGTGGCGAGGTCGGAAAACTGGTACCGTCCTGTCCGACGGTCATGAGCGATATGCTACGTACCATAAAGGCGGTCTGCTCCATACCCGAGTACCAGATCTGTTTCGAGGCCACCCATCACGGACCGTATCTGGATACCCCTTCGATATTCCTGGAGATCGGCAGCGACGAGAGCTGCTGGGGCAGAGAGGATGCGGCCGAGATCCAGGCCAGGGTCCTCGATATCGTGAGGGAAAAGAACGATTTCGTCAGCGTGATCGGGATCGGCGGAGGACACTATACTCCGAGATTCACCGAGCTGGCACTATCACATAAAGTGAATTTCGGACACATGGTCCCCAACTACCAGCTGGAAGGTTTCGACGACGAGGACGTAGCTTCGTCGATCAGGAAGGCGATGGATGCGAGCGGCACGAAGCTGGGATACATCCACCGCAAATCGATGAAAGGTTCGCAGGCCACCAGACTCAGAACGTTGGCCGAGTCCGTGGGATGCGAACTCATGCAATCCGACGACTTCGAGCCTTTGGCCGGGATGTGATGTACGTTCCGGAGAACGGTCTTCCGAGGACGACATTCTCGAGTTCGCTCAGGTTCCTTCCGTCGACCATCGCTATGTCGATCCCCTCTTCTTTGGCGATCTTCACGCCGAGCGGGTCGAACACGCTGGATTTTCCGGCACCGTGATCGCTGTAGACCAGTTCTTCCAGACGGTCGATGGTCAGAGAATCGTATCTCACCGCGTCCGGATTCTTTCTCGGATCGTCCGAATACACCGCATCTACCGAGGTCGCATTGATGACGAGTTTTGCTTTGAGCTCCCTGGCGAGCATGGTGGCGACGGCGTCGGTAGTGTGACCGGGTTCGGTACCTCCCATGACCACGATCCCTCCCATCAGGAATCTCTCCGCCGCGGTCTTCACGTCGAGGGGGATCTCGGTTGAGGAGACCTCTCCCAACGCAAGTGCCAGAAGACCGGCGTTGAGCCTCGTACAACCGATGCCCAGCAGATCGAGCTGGTCCTCGCCGCCTCCGAGTTCTCTTCCCGTCGTCGTGTAGTAGCGGGCAATCTTTCCTCCGCCGACCACGACGCAGATCCTGGCGGTCCGGGAGGCTTCCTTCAGCATGTTCGCTAGTTTTCCGATGTATACGGAATCGTTCTGGTCGGGAATAAGGACGGATCCACCGACGGATATGACCACTGTATCTTTGCTCGTGAGTAGCACCTTTTTTATACGCATGTAAGTTAAGGATAAAATCATTGTTGAAGGTCATACAATGGCAACGGATAATTCGGCAAACAGGGCCCGCTACGATTTTAAAAAGGCCATGGAAGAGATCAGAGGATATCGAGGAAGAGGCACCGAATTGATTTCGGTGTACGTTCCGCCGGGAAAACAGATCTCGGATGCGATGGCATACCTCAGGGATGAGCAGGGCCAGGCGCAGAACATCAAGTCTAAGACCACGCTCAAGAACGTCACGAGTGCCATCGATTCCATCATGGCGCGTCTGAAGACGTTCAACAAGGTTCCGGAGAAAGGTATTGTCATCTTCTGCGGCGAGGTTCCCCGTGCGGGGGACCAGACCAAGATGGTGCAGTACGTCATCGATCCTCCCGAGGCCATCACCGCATTCCTGTACAGGTGCGATTCGGCGTTCTTCACCGAACCCCTCGACGGAATGCTCGTGGACAAGAAATTCTACGGACTGCTCGTCATGGACAGGAAAGAGGCGACCATCGGTATGCTGGCCGGAACCAGGATCCAGGTCCTCAAGCATTTCGAATCGATGGTCCCTTCGAAGCACCACCAGGGAGGACAGTCCTCGGTCCGTTTCGAAAGGTTGATCGAGATCGCGGCCCACGAGTTCTACAAGAAAATCGCCGATAACTGCACCACCTGCTTCCTCGACAAGGTCATGGATATGGAAGGCATCATCATCGGCGGACACTCCCCCACGAAGGATTTCTTCTATAACGAGGAGTATCTCCACCACGAACTTCAGAGAAGGGTCATCAAACCCCTCATCGACACAGGTTACACCGACGAGTCCGGACTGAAGGAGCTTGTCGACAATGCACAGGCCTCCATCGCCGACCTGCAATTGTCCCAGGAGAGGGAAATGATGCAGAGGTTGTTCCGCGAGATCAGGAAGACTGAGGGCGGTCTCGATGCCTACGGGGAAGACGACGTCCGCCGCTGCGCCGTGATGGGTGCCGTCGACACGTTCCTCATCTCGAGCCAGCTCAGGAAGTCCCGCTGCAAGTGCCAGTGCTCGGCCGGACACGACTTCGAGATAACCGTGGACGATTCGGAACAGCAGATCAAATGTCCGGAATGCGGTGCGAACTCCAAGGTCCTCGAGACCAAGGATCTTATCGACGACTTCTTCGAGATGGCCGACGAATACGGTTCCGACATGCAGCTCATCACCCCCGATTCCGAAGAGGGAGGAATGCTTCTGAAAGCGTTCGGCGGTATCGCAGCTCTTCTCAGATACAGGCTGGAGTGAGGAATATGATAGTCAAAGAAAAATTCGTCTCCGAGTGCAGGGACGCCGTCCGCAAGGCCCTCGAGGCCCTGGGTGCGCCTTCCGACCTTAAAATCGTCGAAGAGGTGCCGGATAACGCGGACCTCGCCATTCCCTGTTTCACGTTCGCCAAGCCGCTGAAGTCGGCCCCCGTGGCCATTGCGGAGAAGATCGCAGGGTCGATAAAGATCCCCTGCGGGCTTATCTCCGGTGTCGCCGCCTCCAACGGGTATCTCAATTTCACCATCGATACCGAGGCCCTCGTCACCGATCTGCTCACGGAGGTCGTCGAACAGGGAGAATCCTTCGGAAAAGGCGCTCCCACCGGCATCAGGGTCAATGTCGAGCACACATCCACCAACCCTACCGGACCCATACACGTGGGACGTGCCAGGAATCCGATCATCGGAGACACTCTCGCGAGATGCCTCAGGATGAGGGGGCACGACGTCACCACCGAATATTATGTCAACGATGTCGGAAAGCAGGTCGTCATGATGTCCTGGGGCGTTGCCAACGTAACGCCCGAAGAGGTCCGGAAGGAGATAGAGGAGACGGAGAAGGCGGACGACAGGGACAAGATCGACCATCGTCTCGTTTTCAACTACCGCGTCGCCACCAAGAAGATCCACGACAATCCCGAAATGGAGGCACAGATCGCCGGACTTCTCGAGAGGTTCGAAGCCGGAGACAAGGAGGTCACCGAGTATGTGAAGAAGGTCGCGGAGACCATGCTCGGAGGTATCAACGAGACCCTGGCCTCGATCAATGTCAC
>CAVIXW010000035.1:0-14809 GCA_963646785.1 Acutalibacteraceae bacterium | reverse complement strand
CTTTTTGATTTTTGCTAAAGCTTGGTTCACGAGTTATTGCTTTCCTAACCGTTCTAAGGTAGGGGGTCAAAAATCAACCCTGCCCGCCCGAATCAAAAAAATCGGGCCCTTCGCGCGCATATAATAGATGTGTCTAGGTCGGGCTCGATGGGAAGCGCGTTGATCCTGTCGCAATATTCGTCGAATAGAGACATGCATAATAATCAGGGCAACCCTTAATAAAAAATTCGCCCGGGGGACAGACCGCAGGCGGTCATCTGGTGCAGATGACGTGATTGTGCTGGTAATCGAACATTTTCATCGTTCTGTCGAGCATGTTCACGGACACCGAGAGGACCATTTCGCGATCGACGGAGATCTCCGCGGACAGTTCGCCGAGAGATTCGGGAAACGAATCGACGGACACGGTATGCCTCCCTTCCCGAAGTTCGACGGAAACGGAACCCAAAGGCTCTACGGTATATCTGATTCCGTCGAAAGAGACATACCATCCGCCGGAACCGGCTTTGAAATACTGGGGGCATCTGAAAGTCACCTTGTGGAGAACATCCGGTTCCGCCCGGGAGACGGAGGTTTCGGTTTCTTCCGTATTTTTCGATCTGAAGCGAGAGAAGAGTCCCATATATGTCGCCTTTTTCCAACGGTCGAGCCGGCCGCTGCTTATGTACCTTCTCCGGACGATTTATATGTGCTGATTCCGGTCGTCATTCCGATTTTTCGGAAACATCTTGTTTATTATCTAGAATCCGATTGCTCGGCAACAAGGTGTGATTATGAACGACGTCATGGATGTTCTGAAGACCCGCCGGAGCATACGCAGATTCAAAACCCGTATGCCGGAACGCAGAGTTATCGAATCCGTCATCGAGGCGGGGCTGTACGCGCCCTGCGCCATGGGCAGGCAGTATACCAAGGTGATCGCGATCACGGACCGGTCCGTCCGCGACACCGTCGCGAACATCAACAGGCAGATCGGCGGCTGGGAAGATGGTATGGACTCCTTCTACGGTGCTCCCGTGATCCTCCTCGTCATCGCCCGCAAGGACTGGCCCCAGCGCGTCTACGACGGTTCTCTGGTACTGGGAAACATGATGAACGCCGCCCACGCCCTCGGCCTGGGAAGCTGCTGGATCCACCGTGCCAAGGAAGAGCTCGAGATGGATTATTTTAAAAAGATCCTTGCAGACCTCGGGATCGAGGGGGAGTGGGAAGGAATCGGACATCTTGCGCTCGGAGAGGTCGAGGGCAACTATCCGAAGGCTCCAGCCCGCGATCCGGACCGGATGTTCTTCATCGAATGACCCAGGGACCGGCCGTCGACTATCCTGACGGCCGCTTTATCAGAGTACGACCATATGCTGAATTCATCGGTATCCAAAGCGTATCTCGTGATGATCCTTTCCGCATCGGTATGGGGATTCATAGGGATATTCACTCGCCGGCTTTCGGCCGCGGGATTCGGCGCGATGGAAACTTCCTTCATCAGGATGTCCATCAGCGTCGCGATCCTGATCGTCCTGCTGTTCGCATTCGACAGGGACGGGCTGAAGATCCGCAGGAAGGATATCTGGATCTTTGTTTTCTTCGGCATCTTCAAGATGCTTTCGGACTACTTTCTCTTCGAGGCGCAGGTCCGCATCAACCTGTCCCTTTCAACCGTACTCCAGCTGACCTCTCCATACTGGGTCTTACTGTTCTCCGTCCTGATGTTCGGCGAGGTTGTCACGCGCAGAAAGATAGTCGCGATCCTGATGGCGTTCACGGGCTGCATATTTGCCACAGGGCTGCTCGAGAAAGGCATATCCTACGACACTGTCGGGGTCTGTTTCGGTTTCCTGGCCGGGCTGGGATTCGCAGTATACACAATCGGGAACAAGGTGATCCTGGACCGCGGGTACGGGCCGGTGACAGCATTGGTCTACATCCTCCTGTTCGCGACGATATTCTGCATACCGTTCACCGATTTCGGAGGAATGGCCGGCAACATCGATTCCTCCTCGGTCATCGCCGATATTCTGGTCATGAGCCTGGTCATGACCCTGTTCCCCTATTATTTCCAGACCTATTCTACAAAGTATCTGTCCGCCGTGACCGTCATCCTTATCGCCCTGCTCGAAGTGTTCGTTGCCACCCTTGTCGGGCTGTTCTACTATCACGAATCTCTCTCGATGCTGAACTTCCTGGGGCTGATACTGATCCCGATGTCGATTGTCATCATGAACGTCAATCTGCGTCAGATCCGGATGGAACTCGATGCTCGTCGGAAACCGTAAGACGTCCGGATAATGTGCCTAATCGTGTGAACGTGATTTAACCTAAATCCCTCAAATCTTGAGGACGAATCTTTACCTTACTACCGACAGCGACAATCACTTACGGTCACCACCGAAACCCCACAATCCACCTTACTCTATAGGGGAAGAGGATTCAATCCTGAAACGGTGCGATAATGTCCTCGTAGCTGCGGTCCTGATAGAGAATGATTCCTGTTTTGCCCGCCAGTACGCCGTATGAATGTCCGGCGAGGAGGGCGGGAGTTGGATCAAATCCCAGATAGTTCTTTGATTTGAAGAATTTATCACAAACCTTTTTGAATACAAGTTCCCTGGTGGTGGATTCGAATGCTTTCGCGCCCAGTTCTTCGAGATTATCGGAGATGTATATACTTTGCAGACTTTCGCATCCGTCGTAGAAAGCGTACTCGCCTATCGACCTCACGGAATTCCCTATGTTGATATCCGTGAGAGAAAGACAGTATGCAAATGCGAAGTCCCCGATGGATTCTGCATGATCGATAGAAATCTCTTTCAGAGCGCTGCAAAAGCTGAATGCGCCCCTGCTGATCGTATCCAGAGATCTGCTGAGTGTCACGGAGGTCAGAGAGGTGCAGTTGTTGAATACGGCATCTTTCATGGTTGTAACAGAATCCGGCAGAGTGATAGTTCCGAGTGACTCGCAGAAGGAGAATGCACCCAGTCCGATCGACGTGACCGAATTGCCCAGATCGACGGTCTTCATGGATGTGCATTCGTAGAAAGCACAATCGCCGATATCCGTCACCGAATCCGGGACGGTCATATCGAGAAGGGAGGTGCAGTGGTAGAACGTAGAGTTCGGTATGCAACCGATGGGGCAGGGCAAATCGACGTATTTGAGGTCGATGCAGCCGTAGAACACGGCCTCTCCGAGGGATACGAGCGCTTCGGAAAGATGCACCCTGCCGAGAGACGTGCACTCGTAAAATGCGTAGCCGCCGATCGAGCTGACAGTATCCGGGATCTCCGCGAGGAGAAGGGAGGCGCACTTTGTGAAAGCATAGTCTCCGACAGACACGAGGGAGCTGCCGAATTCCGCTTTGTAGAGGGATCCGCAATCGCCGAATGCATATACACCTATGGATGTGACCGAATCCGGAAGTTCGAGCGATTCCAAAGAAGAACAGCCCGAAAACGCATAATCCCCGATCGTCTTGACGGACGATCCGATTTCCGCCACCTGCAGGGCGCCGCAACCGAAGAATGCTTTCTGGTCAATCGTATTGACCGTATCCGGAATCGTTACGGCGGGAAGCGAAGTACAGGAGTAGAACGTACAACCTTTTATGCTGTCTATGCGGCCGAGCGTACCGATGCTCTCGAGGGCCGCACAGTCGTAGAATGCGCCCTCTCCGAGGGATCCGAGCGCTTCGGAAAGATGTACGGCAGTAAGGGCAGTACATTCGCAGAACGCACAACACCCGATCGATCTGACGGCATCCGGAAGATCTGCGCGGACCAGCGAGGTGCAGTTTGCGAATGCGTATTCTCCGACGGATGTGACCGAATCCGGAATGCTGACGGATCTCAAAGAACCGCAGTCCATGAACGAATTGGCTCCGACAGATGTGACCTGATCCGCGATAACGACAGATTCGATGTCGCATACGAAATCTGCCCAAGGGACCTCGTTGGGGAGATAGTCCTCCATCGGCCCGTTCCCGTTTACGGTCAGTGTTTTTGTACCGGAATCATAATTCCAGGACGTTCCGTTACTCTGGCCGTCGGAGTCGGTGGTTGCATCTATAAGATTCGTATGCTCTGCGATAACGACGGTCGCAACTGCGACCATCGCAATAAACCAAATCAGAGTTTTGCTCATGTGAATGTCCCATGACCCAGCGGGCTTTCTTGATACGCCTAAATTTCTTATTGATTATAAAGTTATGTATTATCCTCAGGATCGGCCCGTCAAAGGTCGGTCCGGAATATATCCGATCCGGGTAAGGACAAAGCGGTTTCGGAGGAACGCGTACGCGGGCACGGTCCGGGTTTGTCAGTTTGACGGCATCCGTCGATTTCTTTGTCCGCCCAGCGATATCTACATTTTGTCTACATTTGGTATATATAGCGACAAACAGAGTGGTATCCGTTTTGAGTGTGTTGTTATGAATAAATTTACATTGATGGCTATAGCAGTGCTTGTCTGCATGTCGACATACGTTCTGGTGTCGGATGCGGAATCATCGGATGCGGTATCGTCCGGTATATCCGGCAATTGCGGAGAGGATGCAACTTACGAATTCGATCCGGCGCTGGGTACCCTTACCATCGCAGGCTCCGGGGAAATGTATGATTACGCCACAGACGCCACGCCATGGGAACTGTACAAGACCCAAATCAAATCGGTAACCGTGGGAGGCACCGTCTCGTCGATCGGGTCCGATGCCTTCCTGGGCTGCTATTCTCTCAATACGCTGATAATCTCCGAGTATGTCAAAACCATCGGAACTTCCGCGTTCAAAGGCTGTACCGCTCTGAACGAACTCAGTATTCCCGCAAGCCTCAACAGCGTCGGAACCAACACCTCTCCGTCATTCGAAGGCTGCACCCAGGTCGAAAAGGTGACCTTCACCGGTACCGGGAGCTGGTACCAATACGGTATGCAGTCGTCTTCGGATTCCTACTACCAATACACTCCCTGGCAGCTCAGCAGCTCGGTTTTGACCACCGTCATCGTATCGGACGGCATTACCAGTATAGGGGACCGCGCATTCGACGGCTGCGGCACCCTCGCCTCCGTGACTCTGGGAAACAAGGTCGCCACTATCGGAAATTATGCGTTCGAGGGATGTTCGGCCCTCAAATCCATAAATCTTCCGGATTCCCTGACATCCATCGGCTCCTTCGCATTCCAGAAATGCAGCACCCTGCCTTCCGTCACGATCCCCGATTCCGTAGAATCGATAGGGAAATTCGCTTTCGCATACTGTTCTTCCTTCACTTCCGTCACCCTTCCCGAACAGATCGTCTCGATCCCCGATCATCTTTTCATGGAATGTACCTCCCTCGAAACCGTGACCGTCAAGAGCACCGCCACCCTTATCGGCGATTACGCGTTCTACCGTTGCGGTTCTCTGACCACGGTCGATTTCGAGGGTTACGTCGTTTCCATAGGAACCTGCGCATTCTACGGCTGTACTTCCCTCCCTTCGGCCCTGATCCCCGATTCCGACACATCCCTTGCCCCGTACTCGTTCTACGGCTGTACCGGCCTCAGAGAGCTCGTCATCTCCGTGGGCCTCAACTGCGTGGTTTCGAACTACCCTGCGTTCGAAGGCTGCATAAATATCGAGAAGATAACATTCACCGGGTCCGGCGACTGGTACACCTACGATCCGTCCGACTATGCCGGTGCACCCTGGATGATCACCCAGAAGGAACTGACCGTCGTCATATCCGACGACGTGACCTCTATCTGTGCCGGAGCTTTCATGTACTGCTCCATGCTCTCTTCGGTGGAGATCCCCGAATCGGTCACTTCCATCGGAGACGAAGCATTTTTGGAATGCTCGTCCCTTGTCTCCGTGGCCATCCCCAAGTCTGTCGTAAGTATCGGTAATTCGGCATTCTCCGATTGCGAATCCCTCGAAAAAATCGAGGTCGACCCGGACAATACGGCATTCGCTTCTTCCGAGGGCGTGCTTTTCAGCAAGGATTTGAAGACCCTGGTCCAGTATCCGGCGGATAAACCCGTTTCATTCTATGCAATT
This sequence comes from Acutalibacteraceae bacterium, assembly GCA_963646785.1. Classification (GTDB taxonomy): domain Archaea; phylum Thermoplasmatota; class Thermoplasmata; order Methanomassiliicoccales; family Methanomethylophilaceae; genus Methanomethylophilus. Next base: position 8,781 of record CAVIXW010000035.1, on the reverse strand, counting down.
CCCGATCCGGTCACCGATATACGTACGGGTGCTTTCAGCGGTTGCGTCAACCTCGCGTTCCTGTATACTCCCGATTCTTTAAAGTCGATCGGCCCCGGAGCATTCAAGGGCTGCTCATCCATTGTCATCGTGTTCTTTTCCGACTCTCTCGAATCTATCGGACGCGGAGCGTTCAGCGATTGTAGAAACCTTGCTGTCATCGAGGTTCCCGCCTCGGTCACGGATATCGACAGTTCGGCGTTCGATGGAAAATTCTACGAGGCCGACGGTACTACAGAACTTGAACAGAACGCCGCGAACCTGGCGGGATTCACTTTCAACAAGATATGTGACATATGGGTCAAGGATGTCCCCACCCCCGAAAACGATTCGGATAAATCCACGGGCCTCGTTGTTTATGTCGCCATCGCGATCGTTATCATAATCGCTGTCGCATCCGCCGTCGTGGTTCTGAACAAGAGAAAATCCTGAAAACGGCCTTCCGGGGGCCCGAGCCCCCGCAAAACCTCTTACAACCGCCATCAGACTCGGGATGTTCCAGATAGTTGTTTTTGACGGATTCGGAATCTAACATTCGTGTTGGTATGCGGTCGATATTTTCTCAGAATTTGATGAATGGCTGCGAACACCTTCCCGCATGCGGCTTTCGGTCTGTCAGGGCGGAATATCACCGGTCTTTCGACGGGGATATCGGTATTTTTAAGATTATCTAAATTCAGTCTCCAAATTTATATACGTTAAGTCATTCCGAACCATATAGTCAAAAGAGCGTGAAAATCATTAGGAACTCAATAATATTTCTGGCTGCACTCGTTGTCAGCGTATCCGCATTCGCCGTCCTGTCCGATGCGGACCCTTCCGTAGGGGCCGCGACCGATTATTCCGGCCAATGCGGAGCGGATGTTTTCTACGAACTCGACCCTGATGCCGGCATACTTTCGATCAGCGGTACCGGAGAAATGTATAACTATATCGATCTCGACAATCCCGCACCCTGGTATCCGTTCAAAGATCTGATAAAATCTGTCGCCATCGGCGACTCGGTCACATCCGTCGGGATCAACTGTTTCATGAACTGTACTTCGCTTACGTCCGTTTCCATCCCGGATTCTGTTATTAGCATCGGAACCAGTGCGTTCAGCGGCTGCACGTCTCTCGCCTCCGCTGCCATTTCGAACTCCGTCACATCCCTCGGATTGGCTGTGTTCGAGGGCTGCACCTCGCTTACCTCCGTGACCCTCACCGAGTCTGTCGATACAATCAGCGTATCGCTGTTCGAGGGCTGCACCTCGCTTACCTCCGTGACCATCCCGAATTCGATCACCCAGATTGCAGATTTCGCGTTCAAAAACTGCGGTTCCCTCACTTCTCTTGCCATCCCCGATTCCGTCGAATTCCTGCACGAGGGTGCGTTCGAGGGATGTACCGGTCTCAAAGAACTCACGATACCCGCGACCATCAATTCCAGCGGCTCCAACTACTACCATCCCGAAATTCCGATCTTCGCAGGTTGCGTCAACATAGAAAAGATCACCCTGACGGGAACGGGAAACTGGTTTGTATACGACGAAACAAGCTATTTAAACACCCCCTGGCAGATCAGCAGGTTGGTGCTGACCACGGTCATCATTTCCGGAGGTCTGACCAGCATCGGCGATCACGCCTTCAAGGATTGTACCGCTCTGAAAGAACTCACCGTTCCGGCCGGTCTCGACTGCGTCGGAACCAACGCTTCCCCCTCGTTCGAAGGATGCGTCAATATCCAGAAGATAACCTTCACCGGATCCGGCGAATGGTGTACATACAGCACCGACAGCGCCCAGGAATCTTATTTCGGATACACCCCGTGGCAATACAGCAAGTCCGTTTTGAACACGGTCGTCCTATCCGAGGGGATCACCACCGTCGGTGTCTGCGCGTTCAAAGATTGCAACGCCCTCTCCTATGTTGTCTTCCCCGGTTCCGTGTCTTTCATCGACCCGCTCGCGTTCGACGTCAAGTTCTACGATTCTGACGGAAAGACCGAACTTGCAGCGACGGCCGCAAACCTGGCAGGGTCGACGTTCCAGTCGACCGACGGCAAACTGGTCAAACAGGGTTCTTCCGCTCCCGAGGAAGAGTCGAAGACGATCTACATAATCGCCGCCTTCGTCGTCCTTGTCATCGCCCTGGTCGCCGTTATGGTTGTCAAAAAGAGAAACGCCTGAAACATTTCGCGGGGGCGCAGGCCCCCATCAGATCATTCTCGCAGATCGGAAAAGTTCGATCCCGAAAAGGTTGTATCCGGTTTTCCCGTATGTCTACGGACTGTCTGCATCGGGTATTTAACGTTATTTTACGATTCGGTGCCGTTTATAAGAAGGTGTAACAATCGCAGGGAAATCAGTGTTTTTGATTGCCGCTTCGCTTGTCTTTGTGTCGGCATACGTCGTATTGTCGAATGTAGATTCTTCGGACGCAGAATCCGGCGATTCCGGCCAATGCGGGGACGATGTAACATACGAATTCGATTCCGCTACAGGGAAACTGTCCATCAGCGGAACCGGACCGATGAAGAATTATTCCACCTCCGGGACCGCGCCATGGTACTCCTACAGGGATTCGATCCTGATCGTGAGCATCGGCGACTCGGTCACGACCGTCGGATCCTACACCTTCAGGAATTGTACAAATCTTACTTCGGTGGAAGTCGGCAGCTCCGTCACCTCGATCGGCACTTCCGCATTCAATACCTGCAAGTCCCTGACATCCGTGAACATCCGGGGCCCCCTCGCTTCGATAGATGCGTATGCTTTCCGGGGCTGCGTAGCCCTGACCTCCGTTACACTTCCGGATACCGTCAAAGTTATCGGAAACTTTTCATTCAACGGCTGCAAGGCCCTGACCTCCGTGAATCTCCCGGGTTCCCTAACGATCATCGGAAACAACGCATTCGGCGGTTGCGCCTCCCTCACTTCCGTCACCATCCCGGATTCCGTCACATCTCTCGGGACCAGCGTATTCTCCAATTGCACCTCTATCATTTCCATGACCATTCCCGGAACCGTCACCTCGATCGGCGATTATCTGTTCGACGGCTGCACGTCCCTCTCTTCGGTCACCATCCCCGATTCCGTCACATCTATCGGAAAATACGCGTTCTCCAATTGCTCCGCTCTTGCCGCCATAAACCTTCCCGATACCGTCGCAACCATCGGGGATTATGCTTTCAGCGGCTGTACCGTGCTTGCCTACGCGGATCTCGGCACCTCTCTTACTTCGATCGGGAAAGAAGCATTCAAGGGCACAGCCGTCGAAATCATTTCCATCCCTGCCACCGTGACATATATCGGACCGTCCGCATTCGACGGCTGTACGGGCCTGAAGGAACTCACCGTTCCGGCAGGTCTCGACTGCGTCGGATCTGTCGACTCCCCCGTATTCTCCGGCTGCGTAAACATCGGAAAGATCACCTTCGCCGGAACCGGGGAATGGTATGCCTACGATCCATCCGAATATGCGTATACTCCCTGGCAGATCGGCAGTTCCTCCCTTACCACGGTCATCGTTGCCGACGGTGTGTCCGCCGTCGGCGAATCCTCATTCAGAGATTGTGCCAGATTGACTTCCCTTACCCTGGGCGGTTCCGTTGCGACGATAGGCGATCATGCCTTCGGCGGATGCATATCGCTCGCCTCCGTCGGATTCGGCACATCTCTCGTCACTATCGGGAGCGGTGCGTTCGAGAACACCTCTATCACATCCGTGGATCTTCCGGATACTGTCACATCTATAGGAACATCCGCATTCGAGAACTGCGGTTCTCTCGTGTCCGCGACCGTTCCGAATTCGGTAGCAACCATCGAAAGCTCCGTATTCAGCGGCTGCACCAAACTTTCGTCAATAACCCTTCCGAACTCTCTCACCGCGATCGGTGACCGTGCGTTCTACGGCTGTTCCTCCCTTTCCAGTATCGCAATCCCCGGTTCTGTCACATCTATCGGAGAATCGGCTTTCACCGAAAAATTCTATGACGCCGACGGAGTGACCGAACTCGATCCGACCGCTGCGAATCTGGCCGGTTCAGAGTTCAAGAAAATCGATGATAAATGGATCAAACAGGTTCCCTCTCCTTCGGGGAGCACTTCGGATAAAGGATCGATGGCGGTGCTGGTTGCCTTAGCGATCGTTGTGATCATCGCTGTTCTGGCCACCGTTGCGGTCGTGAAGAAGAGAACTGCCTGAAACCTTTCCAGGGTTAACCCCCGGCTCAGCATCGTCTTCCGCGTATGAGGTAGCCTGATGATGAGTGATGAAGAATATGCCCTTTATGATTCGATTGGATACGATGTTCGTAGATCTGTTCCCGATTTTGCGTGAAATCCATCGTTAGTCCACGCTAAGTATATATCGTTATTAAATCATATGAGTACAAAGGTATGTTTATGAAGAATTCGAAGCTGATCATCGCTATACTGTTTGCGGGCGTAGCGGCGTACACGGTGCTGTCCGGCGTGGATTTGTCCGAAGCAGATATTTCCGAATATTCCGGCATATGCGGTGACGACGTTTATTACGAGTTCGATACCGTTTCCGGAACGCTCTCCATAACCGGGTCCGGGACCATGTACGATTATTCCAGCAAGGGAAATGTCGCGCCCTGGAATTCATATTCGAATCTTATCAAAACCGTCGATATAGGCGCGTCAGTCAAATCCATCGGGGAGTATTCGTTCTACAACTGTATTTCCCTCACCTCCGTATCCATTTCGGAAACCGTCCTATCGATCCGTTCGGGTGCGTTTCAGTGCTGCTTCTCCCTTAGATCGATAGTCATTCCCGATTCGGTCAGATCCATCAGTACTTTTTCATTTTTCGACTGCACTTCTCTCGAATCCATAACCATTCCCGCATCCGTCACCGATTTAAGCAGTGCCTTCCGGGGCTGTACTTCCCTGACTTCGATCGATGTCGATGAGAACAACATGACTTACAGTTCGGTCGACGGCGTGCTCTTCAATAAGAAAGCGACTTATCTTATTGAGTATCCTGCGGGCAAACCCGATCTTACCTATACGATTCCCGAAACGGTCACAACCGTCGGGGCCTATGCATTCTACGGATGCGTTTCCGTCACTTCCGTGACAGTTCCCGATTCTGTCGATTCTTTCGGAAAATCCGCGTTCGACAGCTGTTCCGCCCTCGCATCCATTAACATCCCCGCTTCCGTCAGATTGCTCTCCGACTATATGTTCTCCGAATGTACGGCCCTCGCATCCGTCAGTTTTTCCGGCCCCCTCGAATCGATTGAGATGTTCGCTTTTTTTGAGTGCACTTCTCTCGAATCCATCACGCTTCCCGATACCGTCCTGTCTCTAGATATCGGTTCGTTCAAGCATTGCACGTCCCTCGCTTCCATCGTCATCCCCGATTCCGTGATATCTTTAGGCGGCGATGCTTTCACCAGGTGTCGCTCTCTTACATCTCTCACACTCAGCAATTCTATCTCTTCGATACAATCCAGTACTTTCAGTCAGTGTTCGTCGCTTACCTCCATCGTCATCCCCGATTCCGTAACTTCCATCGGAAACTACGCATTCGATCTCTGCGCCTCCCTGACCTCCGTAACCCTGCCCGAATCACTTACGTCCATCGGTTACGATGCATTCTGGAAATGCACCTCTCTCGAATCCATCGTCATCCCCGATTCCGTCACGGAGATCGGCAGGATGGCATTCAATACCTGTACTTCTCTGACCTCCGTAACCCTCGGCAAGTCACTGACCTCTATCGGGTACGCCGCGTTCTACAACTGCGATTCGCTCGAATTGTTCGAGGTCAGCGGAGATAATCCCGCGTACAGTTCCGAAGACGGGGTTCTTTTCGACAAGGGCATGACCGTTTTGATACAGTGCCCCGTGTGCAAGACAGGCGATTACGCGATCCCCGACACGGTCGTATCCGTCGGATTGTCCGCATTCAGGTACTGCTCGATGCTGACCTCCCTGACGATCCCCGATTCCGTCACGTCGATCGGAGAGGGTGCGTTCTACGGCTGCGCCGGTCTGACCGAACTCACCGTTCCCGCGGACCTCGACTGTGTCGCATATACCGCGACCCCGGTCTTCGTCGGGTGCGTGAACATCGAAAAGGTGACTTTCACCGGATCCGGAAATTGGTTCCCGTACGGTTCGTTCTACTCGTATACTCCCTGGCAGCTCAGCAGCTCCGTCCTCGACACCGTGATAATATCCGATGGCGTGCTGTCTGTCGGCAAATCCGCCTTCGCGGGCTGTACCGCTCTTTCTACCGTCGTCATCCCGGATTCAGTGCAGTCGCTCGGCGAAGGCGCGTTCTGCGGTTGTACCGGCCTGACCGATCTTACCGTTCCTGCCGGACTCGACTGCGTCGTATCGACGAAGAACTCCGTTTTCGAAGGCTGCGTCAATGTCCGGAACATCACGTTTGCGGGATCGGGAGATTGGTATTCCTACGGAACGTCCTATCTCCACACGCCCTGGCAGCTCAGCAGATATTCCGTTTCCGAGGTGATCATCTCCGAAGGCGTGCTGTCTGTCGGAGACTTCGCTTTTGCGGGCTGTACCTCTCTCTCCTCCGTCGTCATTCCAGGTTCGGTGATATATCTCGGGGAGAGTTCGTTCCGCAACTGCACCGGTCTGACCGAACTTACAGTTCCCGCCGGCCTCGACTGCGTCGGTTCGAACGAGAATCCCGTCTTCGAAGGCTGCGTCAATATCGTAAAGATGGTCTTCACGGGAAATGCCGAATGGTATGGATACGACACCGCGGCCCCCGGTCATTCCGGGTCTGGACTTTCCTATTACGGATACACGCCCTGGCAGCTCAGCAGGGCAGATCTGTCAACGGTCGTCATCGTAGGGGGCGTCAGATCGATCGGAGATTCCGCGTTCAGGGACTGTTCGAAGCTTGTCTCCGTGGTCATCCCGGATTCCGTCACCGCTTTGGGAAAAGATGTGTTCTCGGGATGCACCTCCCTGTACTCGATGGTCATCGTCGGCGGCAATCCGAGCTACAGCTTCTCCCGCGGGGTGCTTTTCAGTGCGGACCGGACCGTTTTGATCGAATATCTTCCGGGCAATGCGAATAGGACGTATACCGTCCCGTCCACGGTCGCAGTCATCGGAGATAACGCATTCTCCGGCTGCACCTCGCTCACGACCCTGACGATACCTTGCTCTGTCACTTCCATCGGAATCTCCGCGTTCGACGGCGATTTTTATGATTCCGACGGAGTGACCATGCTCGAACCCGCCGCTTCGGATCTGGCGGGACATACCTTCGTGAAAACCGACGGCAGATGGGTGAAACAGGTTTCCTCTTCCGCAGGTTCCGGGCCCGAGGGTATCTGGATAGTCTGCGTGGTCCTTGCGATCTTCGTCGTCGGAACCGTTCCTGCCGTTATCGACGCGAGGAGAAGCAGATCCTGAAATCTTTTCGGGGGTTCAGGCCCCCGGTTTTCAACCCTTTCTCCGCCCTCCCGGCTCACAAGGGTCTTTTCACGAACGCCCGTTCCGGTATCGGATCGTCGGGATGGACATGTTTTCGTATAATCCGGTTTTTTGTTTCCGAAGTCATTCATGCAGATATACGGACATTAACGAACGCAGTCTAAATTCTGTCTACGAACTATATTTATTATTTCAAATCGAACGCCCAGATATATCAAACGGAGGATTTTCATGACAACCTATTACGTCGAGAGTTCCGGAACAAAAAGGAAATTCATCGCACCGCTCGTTGTGCTTACGCTGTGCGTGGTAGCGCTCACAGGCAGTGCCTTCGCATACTCCACCCAGGTTACCGGGCACGGAGATATTTCTGGAAATTATGTTTATCTGGATCTATATAAGCAAACCGGTGATACATATACCGTCACTTCCGATTTCCAGTACGAGAAAAACACCTTCAAAGTGTATACCAAAACCGACCAAACCGTAAAGGATGATACAACTCCTTACAAGGCATACGTCGATCCAGTCACATTGACGTATTATGCATACATCAAAATCAATGCATCCGAGGGCCTCGCCGATCAAAAGTTTACTTTGAGCGGTAGTTTTGTGTTCGTGGCCCCATCGGGCGCAGGTACTATTTTGGTCGATGGAACTGCATCAGGATCTTCAAAGGACATTTCGAGTAAAATTACTGTTTCCGAGCCCGGCAGTTCTTCAAGCAATGTTGACATAGACAAACTTGAAGTCAATAAACCATACCTGATCAAGTTCACTCTCGATATTACCGGTGCGGCGGACACTAATCTTTTCGGTTCATACGCGTCTCAAGATGCTGCAACCGCAGCAGTTACTGCATTCAATTCGGGCGATTCCGAACTCACCATCACGCTGTCAGCTTCCCCGACCTCTACCACGACCCCGACCGAGAACTCCTCGTAAGATTATTAAACACATTTTCCCGGGGCGGATAAATCCCCGGGTTGATTTTTGATCCGCGGCTGTCAAAGCTCATTTCTCTTTGGCATGTCGATACCGATAGCCGGTTTCACTGTCTTTCTCCATACGAAACTAACTCCTCGCATTGACGGACCGTTTTTAATCATCGTTGTCGCCACCACCCAGGTTTGTGGTTTTTGTTTGCAATCTATCTTGCAGACAAATTTTAAACGGCGAGTTTATGCAGATCTACAAGAAACAATTTGGAAAATTCACTGATATAACCTGAACTTTTAGATTCAGTTTAAAAATAATGGTTCTGCTACAAAGTGTGTGGAAACCATGGGCAATCAGTAGGTCCTGTGAATAT
>CAVIXW010000034.1:0-15201 GCA_963646785.1 Acutalibacteraceae bacterium | reverse complement strand
TATGGGGCGGGCAGGGGGGGATACCGCCGTTTAGGGTCAAATCGTTCCTTCACGTGCGTATTGTAGATGTGTCTAGGTCGGGATCCAGCTATCGATTATGATTGATCGAGGATACGGCCGTACCGACGGACAGCAAGAGAAGGGCGCGGAGCCCGATGCAAACAGTGGCCTTCCGAGAGAAGATATCGGATCGCTCAAAAAGCTTCATTCGGTATCGGGACTGTCGAATGTCTTCCACACGGTGAATATATTCTGTCCGTTGAAATACTTGTAATCGGCAAATGTCACCAGTTTTTTTATCATGTGGATGCCGAAACCTCCGATGGGCCAATCGCCTACGTTGTCCTCGATAGTGATATCGTCCCTGCTGAGAGGATTGAACGGATCCGAGCTGTCTGCAAAGGTCAGTTTGATCTCATTGTCGCGTGCACGGCAGTAAACATCGACCTCTTCGTCCCGAATGCCTTTGGAATGTTCGCAGATGTTGACGAATATCTCCTCTGCGACGATCTCCATCTTGAGAGCGTCTTTGATCGTAAATCCCTGACCTACTAGATGGGACTCCAAAAATGCGTTGATGTTCGCAAGTTCCTCTACATTTCTGGGAACGACCAATTTGCAATACTGCGGACGATTGACGATAAAGCACAGCATCGTTATATCGTCCGACTGTGGCCATTTTCCGATGAACTGCTTTACCGCAGAATGAACCTTCTTCACGATATGCTCCGCATCGTCGTCCACCGTGCTGTTGAGAACATTCTCCAAACGCCCCCGACCGAACTGTTCGCCCGCCCTGTTGAATGCCTCGTTGACACCGTCCGTGTAGCAAAAGAAGGTGTCGACGTCGGACAAAGCAATCGCATCGGTTTTGTATTGGATCGTTTTCTTTACTCCGATCATCAATCCTTTTTTCACGGGGAGTTTTTCAAAACTTCCGTCGAGGTGCCTGATCATCGGCGGGGGGTGCCCTGCATTGGCATATTGCAGAACGCCGGTATCGGAATCATAGATCCCCATCCAGATGGTGATGAACTGTTCCGCGGCATTTCTGGAAAAAATCTCTTTGTTGAATGCGGTGAGGACGCGCCCGGGATCGTTATGCATCATGGCCGTGGCCCTCAGTGCCCCCATGGCGCTCATCATCATCAACGAGGCAGGAAGTCCTTTGTCCGACACGTCTGCGACAACGAACGCCGTTAGGTTCCTCCGAATGGAGAAACAGTCGTAAAAGTCCCCTGCGACCTCTGTAGCGGGTTCCATGATCCCGTAGATGTCCAAAGACCGGGTGACGGGGAACTCTGTCGGGAGCGAGGCCAATTGTATCTCTCTTGCGATAGTGAAATCGTGTTCCGAACGTTCGATGGTCTCCCGGGTTTCTATTATCCGGGTATACTTGTAAAACATAATAATCGCCAAGTATCCGAATACCAGGATGGAGATGTCGGACCAGAAGTAAAGAAGCTGTAGGTCTTCGGGGATGTACCGAACACCCCAGCATAAGATCATTTCCGGAATGAAATAAGCGTATACGACGGCAAGTATCAGAGGTGCCGCATACCACAATTTATACTTTTTTGAAAAACCGAAAAGCACAGAAACTATCGCTGCGACGATCACTATCAGATAGGTGTGATCGTCCATTTGGAGATAAGGGTCCAGAAAGAAAACGTGAACCGCCAGGGTAGCGACGGAAACCGCCATCGCATATACGGGTCCGCCGATCATGCTGGTGAGCAGGATCGGAATGAACTCGGTTTGGAATAATGCGAGAGCCCCTACCATAATGCTGTCCATAACGGTCAGGCCGGTCATCACAACGACAAAAACGAATTTGCAGTACCACCTCGAAAGGCCCGGTTTCGTAAGATCGTGTAACATACGCCCGCGGAACAACAGGTAAATGATCAGTATGGATACGATGGTCCACGAGATACCGTCGCTAAACCCGCTGGCGATCCTGGTATACGGAAAATATTTCACGCCCAGATTATAATATGCATATGCGACAGAAACCGAAAGAAGAATTAGAATAAGGAACAGGTTCTGCAGAAAATCCACTTTGTTACCGATCTTCATACGGTCACCGTAAGATTGTTCAGTTTCAAGGAATAACTGTACTCGATATTCTTCGCGGCCGCACGTACGACCTTGATCCCCAGATGTCCGTCCGTATCGGCGACGATCGGATTGAACCTAATGCCGTCGTCCCTCATACGGAATATCACCTCTTCCCCTTCCTTCACGATGCGGATATCAATGGAGTGTTCCGCCCCGTCTTTGAAGGCGTGCTCCACGACATTCCCTGCCATCTCTTCTATGCATAGGGCGATACGGTCCGCCCGGTCCGGGGGGATGTCGTGCTCCACGCACATCTCGGAGATCCTCCCGACGAGTCCCGAAACCTCGTCCATCCTGTTAGATATGGACAGCTCGCACACGGTGTCGACCGCGAAAGTGCTGGATTTTGCGATGACGAAGTCCTCGGCACGACGGGGGAACCTTCCCGACTTCGCCCTGATAAACAGCACTATGGTGATGAAGGACAGCACGTCCGCGAGGAGGAAAGATATCCAAACGCCGTCAAGGCCCATGAACGGGGCGAGCGCAAGGGACACCAGGATAACATACAGCGCACCCCTTGACAGGGAGATGATGTTCGACATCAGAAGATTTCCCATGGTCTGGTACATGTAGAGATATATCAGACAGACGGTCGAGGTTGGCTGCGAGAAGGCGAAGAGTCTGAGGCATCTGACCGCAAGGTCAATATCTCCCCCGTCGGCGATGAACATCCCGGCGACGGGCTTTGCGAATACTATCAGCAATACCGCCACCCCCGTGGACAGTGTAATCCCCGACTTCAGGGCGACGCGGAGTGTGTCCGCAATCGCTCTCCGGTCCCTCTCTCCGAAGAAGATCCCGCACATGGTGGCGACCATGAGTCCGTATCCCGTCGAAATGGCGATCAGGAACTGGTATACGTTGGTCTGAACCGATAAGGCAAGCACGGCGGCCGATCCTCCGAGGGACAGCAGGAACACGTTGAGCACGAGGTTTTTGATGGTCTGGGACCCCCTGTTTATGGCAGTGGGAAGTCCGGCCATGCAGATATCTTTCAGTTCGGTCCGATATCCGGACGGGGAGCAGAACCTGAGCATACGTTCCTTCCTTTTGAAATGGGTCATGGCGATGAGCAGGCCGACGAGGTTGCCGACCATGATCGAGGCCCCGATACCAAAGAGACCCAGATCGGTAAATGACGCGCTGTACAGTGCCACTGCGGTGTTCACGACGATGACCACGATCATGGAAATCAGGGAGATCCTCTGATTGCTATCCATTCTCAGATAGATCAGCAGGTTCTGCAACAGCAGAAAGGGTATGGCGGATATCCCGAGACCGCGGATGTAACCGGCGGCTATGCCCCCGATGCTGTCTCCGGCTCCGAACATATCCGAAAGCGGGCCGGCAAACAAAAGACAGAACATCATATACACTGCGCCCACGGCTATGGACGACAACGTCGTCACGGTGAAGTTCAGCCGGACCGCGCCCATGTCCCCCCTGCCGATGTGGTTGGCACATTTTACGGCGCCGCCGTTGCTGAAGACACCGGACACGGCCCCCAGAAGAATGAAAATGGGCGATGCGAGACCGAATGCGACAAGGGCATCGGAACCCAGCAACTGTCCGGTGATAAGACCGTTGATGACCATGCTCAGCGTGGCAGTGAGCGTCACCAGGATCGTAACGGCTATATGGCTGTGCAGGACCTTCTCGATCAGATAGGTATTGGTGTGCATCGTTCATTCCAGAGAGAGGATTTCGTCAAGACCGGTCTCGGTGAAAACCTCCATGACAAGTTCCGGCACATTCTTAATGGTCAGTTTCCCTTCGTTCTTGGCCATTTTTTTCTCGAGTGCCAGGACAACCCTGAGACCGGCACTGGATATGTAAATGCAGGGGGATAGGTCGAGTTCGATGCTCTTGGTATCGTCGCCGATCTGTTTGTTTATATTCGCCTCGAATTCAGGAGAGGTCGTCCTGTCCAGTTTGCCCTCGATGACCGCTTTGATCTCTGTACCGTTCTTTATGATCTTCACTGTTCTCCCTCCCTGTCGACAAGCACCCTGAAGAAGCGGAGTTGGACTTCGTTCATGATGATCTTGACCGGTTTTATTTGGGTAGATGCACCACCCATCATAATTTGTTTGTCCCTCCACAGCGCATAGGTCTCATCCTGCAGGTAGTGCGAAACAACAGGTCCCGTGAGTTTCCTCTCGAATTTGTATTCGAGCATCGGGTTTGCCTTGACGAGCTCCTTCTGCAGACAGGCGGACAATTCGCCGAGACTCGCCTCGGGACGCCTGGGGCATTCGATGAAAAACCTGTAGCATGACGGCACCATGTCGGTGTCCGGATACACGCAGAAGTCCTTGTACTCGAAATCGAGGTCCTTCGCAGTGGCATCCATCGCGGCCCTGAGAGCCGGTTCATAGGTCTTCTCCCCGTTGAGGTTGACGCACATATCTATGCGGTAGAGGTATTCCATGGTGGGAAGGTTGTTGTACATCTTCACGAAACGGATGGCGTCGCGCGTTCTGTAACGATACAGCCCCGACATGGTGGTCAGAATAACCTCGTATTCCTTTCCGATCTCCACCTCGGTCAAGGTGCACGTCTTCGAAGGATCCTCCTCCCCGAGGGGGAGAAACTCCAGGAACATGGTGTTGCCCAGAGGTGCAAAGTCCGAGACGTCGAAATCGTAGGGGGCGGACATCACGCCCTCGGATGCGACAAGCCCGACCATGAAGACCGGCACATCCTTCGAAACGAAATTGTCTCTGAGTTTGGTCAGATAGGCCGAAAACGTTCCGGTGCTGACCCCCAGGATGAAAATGAGGTCTGGCCAGATCCTCTTGGCGATCGTGTTATCGAATCCCTCCGAAAACACTTTCCTGAGCTCCTGTGCCCTTTCGGGCATCGGAACCAGTTCCGATTCGAGCTTTGCACGGACCGCGTCCGACATCTTCACGGAAGGATCGATCTTTCCGGACCCTATGTCATCGCACAGCATGTTCCAGTTATCGTAGATGTAGTGGAACATATCCAGGAGAAAGGTGATGAAGGTTGTCTGCAGGTTCGTCACTTCCCTGCATGCCAGACCGTACCTCGCATGCAGATATCTGCTGTCTGTCTCTTTCTCCGGGCAGACCGCTTCGAACGGGGAGGTGAACATCTCCGGCTGCATTGCCTGCCAGTCGTACACGGCTTGCCCCGAAACACCGAAATACCTTTTAGGAGGGGTACCGACGACGGCCCTGGCCGATGCTTCGGCCACGGAAAGCGACTTTCCTTTGAGGAAATCGGGGCCGAATCTCTTCACTGCCATCGCGTAGGGATTTGCAAATGCGTAATCGAGTAGATATCCCATGGATATGGAGGACATGGGGATTTTCTTGGGATTGCCCATTGTTCCAGAGGATCTGTTGTACTGAGCCACACCGTATACGGAATGAAGGTGCTCCTCTTTACCTGTCAATTCACGGACCACATATTCTGCATAATCGTCGTAGGTCGATAGAGGTACATTCTTCTTGTACTCCCCCACCGTATTAATATCGGAAAACCCGTACTTTCTGCCGTACTCCGTATTCTCGTTGTCCGCCAGGATCTTGAAGAGGAGTTTCTCGCCGATTCTACCGGGGTCCTTGGAAAATGCTTCCAGGTCGTCCATCGCTTTTTTACCGCGTTCTGCCGCGGAACGATTGAGCTGAAAGGTTTTCTCCGCATCTGCCATGAACCTCGAACAAACTTCTGTTATAAATGTGTGGCGAATATATATCCAGACGTCAGAATGCGGGATGTCTCGGCGGGTATGGGGAGAACAAAATCGCTTGTACAGCCCATTGCCACAAAGATCTGAGATCCGGTTCTAGGAAAAAGGAGATCGGATGTTGAGGCCGTTTCTCCCCCGATCGGCCGCTGCCGAAGGTCCGGGATAACGGGGATTTCAGAAATTTAGTAAGCTTGAATTGAAGTTAATTTGTGTAATGATTACCAGAAATATATATGTGGCCCAAATGTGCCAGATGAAAAATTTATTTTCGTGAATACCCGGGGATAACCGGGCGTTGTTAACTGGGACTAGGTCTTAATATTAGGACCAGGTTCTACATATAACAAGGAGGTACACCAGTGGCGATTTTTTTCAAAGGTGGCGAACAGCTGTTCAACGAAGGTATCGACCTCGTCGGCAGAAAAAATTTCAGAGATGCAAAACGTAAATTCCTCGATGCTATCGAGAAGGGGTATAACAAGGACGGACTCGCGAACGTCTATGCCTCGCTGATCACGGTAGGCGAGAACAGGTCGAATATAAGCTCGTACAAATCGTTACTTGCCGATTTGAACAACCTTTCTGCAGAATCCTTCAAGTTCGGCCTCACGGACATTGTCACGGAGAATCTCCGCACCGAGGTTCAGCTGAACATTGATGAGATCAATGCCAGCAGCATCAACGATTCCGACTACCAGGCAAAGGGAAATGCATACATCGAGTGTGCCGGGAAGTTCTCGTCGCTCATAGGCGACAGGAGCCTTGCCCTCGACGAGATCTTCAAAGGGAATTCGGTTGCCACCGGTACCAGAGAAGGACTCATCCTCCAGGCTGAAGGATACAGCATCCTCGGTAAAGGAACCGTCAACGCCGACCCCAAGCTCGCCGCGGAATACATGCAGATGGCATACAACTTCCGCAAACAACTCGGGGACTCGGGAGAAGAAGAGCTCGGACTGTCCAAAGACTATGCCAGGTCTGCCAAATGCTGGATCTGTGGCAGGCCGGCGAACGGAGAAGGCATCCACTTCATGGCCATGCGGAGTACAATCGAACCGGTGTTTGCGGGTATGACCACGAACGATGTTGTCAAACCGATCTCCGAGGACATGCAGAGCGTCTACGTATGCACCCCCTGTTACACCGCAATCTCGAACAAATCCGACGAGATCTCGAGATACTACTACGACAGTGCGATGGCAGAGATGAGGGCCATGGAAGCTAGGATCCAGGCCGAGATCTCATCCCTCAGATTCTCTGCGTCCATGCACAGGTGATTGAATGGATGAAATGATGGCACTGAGGTGTAAATACTGCGGTGCCCCGCTTGATGAAAACGCGGTAAAGGACGACAGTCCGTATGTCACCTGTACCAGCTGCGGTACCACCCAGCAGAAATTGGATGCCCGCGAATACCTGAACCAATTGATGGGCCAGGTCCGTTCCTGGGTCAACAGCGCGATGCCCGGCGGAATGTCTTCGTTCGCCGGAAACCAGAATGTCGACAGTGTTGCAAGGCATAACATCTTCATGACCAACTTCAAACCCCGTATCGATATGGAGTTCACGAAATACAAGTTCGGATTCAACAACCTGCTGTCCCAGGTCATGATGATCTTGCCTTTCACCGAGGATAAGAACATAAAATCCAACGACACCTCGAACTCGGTGTTCGAGTTCGGTGCCAAGATGAAGGAGATCTCCCCGCTTGCGGTCAGTGACGAGTCCACATCGATCATGACCGAGGTCTCGGGGGTCACTGACGCCTACGCGCTTCTTATCAACAACACGGAGCTCATCCAGAACGATAAACCCGGAAGATACACCCTTATGGCCAGCAATTTCACCATCGCTTCCCAGGATTTCGCCAAGATCAAGGGATACGAACCCGCACAGAAACGTTTCGAAGGTCTTGCCACCCTGTGCCAGGGATGCGAAAAACTGACCAACGGCGATATCGCGTCGTCCTTCGGACTTTTCTCCAAGGGAAAATCCCTCCTCGAGGAGGCTTCCAAAGAAATCACGGGGAACCTCAAGGTCGCCGTGATGAGCCAGGCCGTGGCGCAGGAAATCAAACAGGCGGATGTCCTCATCGAACTGGCGGAATACGTCAACAACATGGGCGGCTCCAAAGAAGTATTCGATGCGGTCAGGCGCATATTCACCTACCAGTTCCCCGCCACCGGAAACTGGTCGTTCCTTCTGAAGAACCGTGACAGATTCTCGGAGATATTCACGTCCATGTCGGCAGCGGTCAAGGCCCGTTCCGGGTCAGGCACCATCCCCGTCGCAGCCGGGTCGGGAAATATCCTCGTCCCCTTCTGGTATGTCAAACTGAAGTACAGTTTCCAGACCGGTTCTCTTTGGAAGAAACACAGCGTGGAGGTCGAAGAACCCTTGCTGGTTCCCGCAGACTTTGTCATCGACGGGGAATGCCTGAGCAACCCCCGCACTGCCGTGACGGATGTGTTCTCGGTCAAAGGAAACAACGGAATGTTCGCGGGACTCACCGGCAACGAAACAAGCATCAGCAACTCCCAGGGTATCGGCAGACTGATCCAGTCCGCATCCCAGAGTTCCGCAGACGGCAGGGAAGTTGTCGTACCGCTGAGCACCAAACGTGAGGCGGAAAGGATCAGCGAATCCTATGTTCAGGCAGTCTCGAGGGTGGAATCCAAACTCAAACTCAGCAACCCGGACGTGATCGATCTGATCTACGTCCCCTTCACCAAATCCAACGACAGGTACCAGCCCAATGATTCGTTCGGCATACTTCTCCCCAGGAGGGTTGCCAACACGTATATGTCCGAATTGATAATAATATGAGGCGAGAACATGGTAGAGAATACAGGTAACAAATACAGAACCCGCGAGGCCGTCGTGGCGGCATTCGTGCTCATTGCATTGGCCTTCGCGGTCATAATATACGGGGCCACCGACGCAGGATTCGTCGGTGCCCTCGGCGCATTCCTGGCTGTGGCAGGTGTCGGACTTGCCGCATTGTCAATGCTTTTCGACAGTACCCCCGACAAGTTCGGACCTTCCGAGATGCTGTACCGTATGGTCTTCGGTGTCCTTATGTTCGTCGCCGGAGTCGTATGTCTGATGCATGCCTACGATGTGAAATGGTACATCACCGTGGCAATCGTCATCATCGCGCTCGCGGTCGTCGGCCTTTGTGCGGCACTTGTAAACGGCAAGAATTCGAAATACTGAGGGATCAAAATGACAAATGCATTGGAAAACAGCGCAGAGGAGACCATCGCAAAGAACAGGACCCTCATCGAGAGGATCTCGATGTATGTTCCGTTCTACAAAGGATATAAGCAGAAGAATCTCCGCAGGGACGAGGACCGCGCGATCAGAGAGGTCGTGGCAAAGGTCCTTACCGCGATCAAAAACGACCTGGCCAACGCATCCAGAGCCACCATCGGAGACCTTGATGCGATGAGGGACATGGAACGCATCAAGACCAAGGTCGACAGGTATTGTACCGATGTAAAGAAAGCGGTCTCGGGATACAGCGGCATCCACGCCTCGGTCAAGATCCTCGAATCCGAGCTCGACCGCGTTATCGAATGGGATGCGAACCTCATCGACGATGTCGAACTGCTCAAGCAGCAGTCCGAGAAAATGATGCATGATGCCGACGACGGACTCAGCATCAAAGCCGACATGAGACTCATCGAACAGACCGTCGATGAGATGATCAACACGTTCCGCCAGAGAGACAACGTCATGAAGAATCTTGTCGAGGAGGCCTGAACATGGTACTAGGAAAGAAAGAAGAGAAAAAGACCAACGTGGTATTTTGGAAAGAACAGGGCCCCAACGACATAATCTATGTGTCGCCCGACGACGATCTGAGGGTGATCACCTCGGTGACCGTTCCCGAGCATGCCGTCGCCCTTTTCATCAGGGACGGTCAGCTTCAGGGAGTTCTGGAGCCCGGAAGGCATGTCGTCACCTCGAACAACATCCCGTGGCTCACCGCATTGTACAACAAGATGCTCGGATACAGGGAAACTCCGTTCAAAGTCTGGATCGTTTTCATTTCCCTGAAGATGTTCAACGGCAAATGGGGGATCCGCGGAATGATCAAGGCCGCACAGGGTTACGATGTACCCATCACCCTCATGGCCAACGGAGAGTTCCAGTTCAGGATCACCGATGTGTCGGTGTTCTATACCCAGGTACTGGGCGGAATGAAAACCTACTCCACCGGAGACGTCAATGCTTTCATGAAAAGCTTCATCAACGAGCAGATAACCCAGCAGCTCGCGCAGAAGTACTACATGGAGGTCATGCAGAATCTGGAGGTTGCCTCCACCAGCACCAAGATCCTTCTCGACCCCTACTTCCAGCAGAGGGGTATCGAACTCCTCTCTCTGAAGATCAACGAGGTCTCCACGACCGAGGAAGAGAAGACCAAGGTATTCGAGTATCTCCAGTTCAGCAGCAGCAACGGAGAAGCGTTCAAGAGGTATGAGGTCATGGACAGAATGGCAGACGCCATCGGAGATTCGCAAGGCGGTGCGGCAATGGGTGCGGGAATGCTTCTGTTCCCCCAGATGTACCAGCAGCTTAACCAGCAGTCCGTACAGGGAGTGCAGAACCAGCAGGCCGCCGCACAGGCACAGAAGGTCATGTGCCCGTACTGCGGATCGCTCAACGAATACCCGTACAGGTTCTGCGGAAACTGCGGAAAGCCGTCTCCCCAGCTTCAGCCGGTTACCAATGCCGCACCTGCTCCTGCCGCACAGGCCGCACCCGCGGCCGGCGGAGTCGCCGCGCCATCCGGCACATTCAAACGCTGCCCGTACTGCGGCGAAGATCTTAGCACTCTCAAGAAGACGCCTAAGTTCTGCCCGTACTGTTCCGAAGAACTTTCGTAAACCTATTAACCCGGCCTTCAGGCCGGACGATTTTATAAAGTGATAAGTTGAGTTCGCTATTGGACACCGTCGTCGCCGTTGCCAGAACTGCGGGAAAGATGATAATCACCGAAACAGACATCACGGTGGAAAACAAAGGTTCGAAAGAAAATTATGTCACATCCACCGATCTGAAGATCCAGACCTATCTCAGAAAGGAACTTCTCGGACTTCTTCCGGGTTCGGAGTTTATGGGAGAGGAGAACGATCTCCCCTCGGCGGAAAGCGAGCATTACGACACAGACCGCCCGGTATGGATCGTGGACCCCATCGACGGCACAGCCAACTATGCCCATAAGATTCCTATGAGCGTGGTTTCCATCGCATTGGTAAAGAACCACGAATCGGTTCTCGGAGTCGTTTATCAGCCTTTTCTGGACGAACTGTTCAAAGCGGAAAAAGGAAAAGGTGCGTTTTTGAACGACGTTCCGATCCACGTCTCGGACAGACCCAAGGAACGGGGCATATTCTGTACCGCATGGTCCTGCTATAACAAAGCAAAATCCGCACTCTGCTTTCAGGTCACCGCCGAACTGTACAATATCTGCGAAGATATCCGCAGACTCGGAACGGCGGCTTACGAACTGTGTCTGATGGCAAAGGGGGCCTGCGAACTTTACTTCGAGATCAATCTGTCCCCCTGGGACTATGCGGCGGCGTCCTGCATACTGTACGAGGCGGGAGGTTGCATGACCTCCAACAGGCGGACGCTCGACTATTACGCCCCCTGCACGGTCATCGCCGCAAACTGTGACACCAGTCTCGAGTTCGTCAGAAATCTCGTAAAAAAGGCATGCCGGGACCACCCAGAAGCGGAAACCACTATTAAGGATTGAATTTATCCCCGGACATATGACGAACGAACTTGAAAAATACGTCACCACGATTCCGGATTTCCCCAAGCCGGGAATTATGTTCAGAGACATCACATCCGTTGTTCAGAGCCCGGACGGATTCAGAATGGCCGTGGACCAGTTGATCGCCGCACTCGATGGTGTCGAGTTCGATTATATCATCGGAACAGAGTCCAGAGGGTTCGTTTTCGGTGCACCCGTCGCATATGCAATGCACAAAGGATTCATTCTTGCCAGAAAGAAGGGAAAACTTCCCAGAGACTGTGTCTCCGAAACCTACGATCTCGAATACGGGCAGGCCACGCTCGAGATCCACAAGGATGCTTTCCCCCCAAAATCCAAGATCATCATCATCGACGATCTTGTTGCGACGGGAGGTACCACCAAGGCCGTCTGCAAGATGATAGAGAAACTTGACGGAACAGTTGTCAAGATCGGATTCGTCATGGAACTTGCAGGGTTCAAGGCAAGAGAAAAGGTTCTCGGCGAATACGATGTGTTCAGCCTGATCACCTACCCGGGCATCTGAGCATATCTCATCCCGGAACATTTTATGTCCCAGCAATCTGTTTCATTGTCCTGAGAGGGCCTGCCGGGATTCGAACCCGGGTCATTAGTTCCGAAGACTAGCAGGATATCCTGGCTACCCCACAGGCCCTGGGCGGTAATCGGTAGGCATCTATATCTTTTAATCGGACTAGCGCAATTCGGAAGGCATGTCCAAAGTCATCATGAACGACGGTGCCGGAGGGGATATCATGCAGGAATTCATCTCCAAACATATCACCGGCCATTTTCCCAAAATGAAAACAGAGGTCCCGCTCGACGCATTGGACGATTCCGCCGTCGTCGATGACATTGTATTCACTATCGACGGACATACCGTCAACCCGCTGTTCTTCCCCGGCGGAGACATCGGAAGAATTGCGGTATCTGGAACTGTTAACGACATTTCTGTCATGGGGGCCAAACCCGTCGGACTCGGAAGCTCCGTCATTTTGGAAGAAGGACTGGACTCCGATATCGTTGACAGAGTCATGGAAAGTATGGGCAAAACCTCGCTCGAATGCGGCGTCCCCGTCATTACCGGCGACACGAAGGTCGTGGGTGCCGGCGAACTTGACAAAATGATCGTGACCACTTCTGCGATCGGTATCAGGCCGGACTACCTCGACCATGACATGGAAGTGGCGAACGGGTACCGCAAGGTCGAAAGTCGCTGGTGCGCAGACTCCAACACCCGGCCCGGCGACGTGATCATCGCATCCGGATATATGGGGGACCACGGAATCGCACTATTATCCTTCCGGGAAGGATACGGTTTCGAATCCGACGTTAAATCGGATGTGCAGCCGCTCAACAAAATGATCGAAAAAGTACTGCGTGTCGGAGGTATCGTAGCGATGAAAGATCCGACAAGGGGCGGAATCGCCAATACCCTGAACGAATGGGCTGAAAAATCGAAATGCCAGCTCGATATCAACGAGGAGGACATACCGATCAGGGACGGGGTCGAGAACGCCTGCGAACTTCTCGGTATCGAACCGCTCAACATCGGGAACGAAGGAAAATGCCTGATATCCGTCGTCCCCGAAATGGCCGAAGAGGTTCTCAAAACCCTCAGGGCCACCCCCGAAGGAAAGGATGCGGCCATCATAGGAAGGGCCGTGGACGGACCGTCCCGCGTTGTCCTCAGAACCGAGGTTGGAGGGAAAAGGATCCTCGAACCGCCGTCCGGGGATCCCGTTCCCCGCATCTGTTGAAACTTTTTCCCGGAATTCTCCGGGCTTTTTTTGAATTTTCAAGCAAATTGATCCGCAGGGCGGATTTGCATCGGGTTCCGTGATCTGAATTTCGTAAGTTGATCGGAAAGTATGCTGCAATCAGATTGGATTTCAAAAAATAGGTATATATACATAAATTTGCATATTAATCTGCGGAGGCGCAAATATAGGTAAAGGAAATATGCTGGAACACTGCGAGAAAATCGTGAATGTTTTGGAATCGTCAGTGAAAATGACGCCAACCTCTGGATGCGTTTCTGTTCACTGAGATCTCAAATGCACATACGGGATTTCGGTCGTATCAAACATCTTACTGTTTTTCAGTTATCAGCCCATGGGGGGCCCACAGCCCCCAACTATTATCCTTTCTTTTTACCTATAAGGTTTATAACGAGAGTGCAATCCTCAACCAGATATCATGGTCACATTCCGCCCGTTCAAAGGATACAGGCCCAGGCTCCAGCCCGGTGAAAAGATAGATGCTCGCATCTCCCCCCCTTATGATGTTATCGGAGATGAGTACCTTAAGCAGCTCCAATCCAATGCATTCAATGTAACTAACCTGACCCTTTCTCCGGATGCGGACAAGAGATATACCAATTCTAGAAAACTCTTGAACAGAATGATCGAAGAAAACCTGCTGATGCCCGACGAACCTTCTTTCTACCTTTACGATCAGAAATTCGTCTCCGACGGAAAGGAATATTCCAGAAGAGGGCTGGTAGGGGTCCTGAAGACCGAAGACTACAGCGAGGGCCATATAATCCCGCACGAAGAGACCTTCTCCAAAATAAAGGCAGACAGACTCAACCTCCTCAGGGACATGGAGACCCACCTGGAATCCATCTTCGGCATCTATCCGGGGCTCGGAGATGATCTGGACAGGAAAGTCGATAACGAAGCCAGGCTATGCTACAGATACGTCGACGGCGATGGTGTCGAGCACAGGTACAGCCGGATCTCCGACCCCGCACTCTGCGAAGCGATAACGGAGAAACTCAAGGATCAGAACATGCTCATCGCGGACGGCCACCACAGGTATGAGACCGCCCTGAACTATGCCAAAGAAAATCCCGATAATGAGGCCAAGCAATACGTCCTGTGCACAATGGTCGCCTCCACCGATGCGGGACTTGTGATTTGGCCCACCCACAGACTGATCGATGCCGAAGACATCGGGGAGACCAGTGCAATCAAGAAAATTCAGAAGACCATGGTCGCCCAGGAGGTCTCCGAAGGACAGATGGAAGCCGATCTCGGAAAACACCTGTTCGGCATGATGTTCAGATCGGGACGCTGTTTCCTCATCGACAACCCCCCTGAACAGGACGACGTCATGTATCAGCTTGACACCTATTCCGCCCAGCAGAACATCCTCTACGGCGTTTATAAATCCGACGAGAGCAAATCCAAGATATCCTACGATGCGGAACTGCCGTCGGTCAAGAAGGCCATGAAAGAAAGCAAACACGATGCCGCGATCATACTCAACGCACCCAGCCTCAAAACGATCTGGGACCTGGCCGCCATCGGAAAGAGAATGCCCAAGAAGACTACCTATTTCTTCCCCAAAATCTGGTCAGGCTGGGTCTTCTATAAAATGAACTGATTTTTCCAAACCCCTCGGGGTTCCCGGCCATCCGACAGGCCCGACCCCGAAATATTCTATCGCCGACAGCAACATTATCGATGTCGAACGAACAAGTGAATTTAATTAAAATTTAAATGGAGCCACAGGAGGGAATTGAACCCTCGGCCTACGCCTTACCAAGGCGTCGCTATACCCC
>CAVIXW010000033.1:13376-16077 GCA_963646785.1 Acutalibacteraceae bacterium | reverse complement strand
CTTTTTGATTTTTGCTAAAGCTTGGTTCACGAGTTATTGCTTTCCTAACCGTTCTAAGGTAGGGGGTCAAAAATCAACCCTGCCCGCCCGAATCAAAAAAATCGGGCCCTTCGCGCGCATATAATAGATGTGTCTAGGTCGGGTTCGAGAGACGGGGCACAGCCTCCTCACTCGACACTTCGGTCAAGAAACATCATCACTACCTGCTGTGTTCCATTTACCGACACAGGTCAACTTGATTACGAGCAATAAGCTGAGCAGGCCGGTGCAGAGTCAAAGTAAGTGCTCGGCAGGATACGCGGTCGACGAAGACTATTCGAAAAGGTATCGAGCATCGCATAAAGGCGGAAGATTCCGCCTTTATGTGTCTCTGCCGGAATCGATCGTGCTTTCTAAAGCAGTTTCAATTCCGTAAAAATGTTTCAATTTTCGATTTTAATCCAATTGCCTTCGATCTTGTTGAAGGTGGATCCCGCAAGGTTGGCCGCGGTAGGTTCGAGCTCGGTTCCGTCGGCTGCGTAGAACGCTCCCTCGAACGCGTTCTCTCCGATGTAGGCGACGGAGTCGCCGATGACCAGAGTGGAGATCGCATCATCGAAGTAGTACCAGGGTGCGGTACCGTTGGAGAACATCTCTCCGGAACCGCTCAGGGTGAGGGTGCCGGTAGAGGCAACGAATTCGAAAGTGACGCCGTTTCCGCAGATCCCGGATACGTCAGTGGGTTCGACCTCGGGTTCGGGTTCCACATCGGGAACGGAAGTCTCTGCCCTGATCCATTTGCCTTCGATCTTGTTGAAGGTGGATCCCGCAAGGTTGGCCGCGGTAGGTTCGAGCTCGGTTCCGTCGGCTGCGTAGAACGCTCCCTCGAACGCGTTCTCTCCGATGTAGGCGACGGATTCCGGGATGGTTATGGAGGTCAAGGCAGAACAATTGCTGAACGCATAAGCTCCGATGGAGGTTAGCGTAGCAGGAAGTGTTACAGAGGTAAGTGCGGTACAGCCATCGAAGGCATAATTTCCGATGGATATGATGGAATCGTCGAAAGTGACGGATGTGAGTTCCGTGCAACTGCCGAATGCCCCGTAACCGATCAGGTAAACATACTTGCCGATGGTTATGAACGGGAGGCAGATGCAGCCGTCGTCCGTGTACAGTACGACAAAGGTAACAAGTTCGGGAACAGTAATGCATACAAAACCGAAACCGTCATAGAACGTATAGACAAGTGCTGCGTATCCGTAGAACACGTCATATCCCTTTGCTTCGAAACAATCGTCGATGTCAAAGTCAACGGTTATCAGGTCATCTCCGAAAGAATCCCACGGTCTCGAACCGTTCTCGTTCACGTAATCATACATCGCTCCGGAACCGCAGATCGTGAGGAGTCCTGATGCCGGATCGAACTTGTATGTGGCATCATCTCCGCATTTTCCGGAGTATAATTCAATATACTCAAGAGAACCCTCTGTCGAAGAGGATGTTGCATCTCTGATGCCCTCGTCATCAAAGCTCCCGAACGGGGATTCTGTCAGATCCAGATCTGTCAATATGAGTTCGTCATAGTTATCGGAACAAATGGACGAATCCGCATCTGAAGATTCCGCATTCGCAAGCATAACTGCTGCTGTTAAGCCAACTAGCAATGTTACAAACGCTATTGATTTCTTAAGAATTATTTCACCTTCTTTGCAATGTAGACTTTTAGTTGTTAAAATATATACATATTGTAGACAAATTGATGACACACGGTAGGCACATTGTATATGCTTAGTGTATTTTCCGTAGGACCTACATTTGTTTCCCGATCCAAAATTCTGCATTCAAGAACCGTACGACACAAGCCTATTCTTTCTCCTCTGAATGCATCATATCTGGTGGATCCGTGTTCTCCGACAAGTTCCGCACATTGACCGCGGATCTGAGATTTCATGATCTGCCCGGTTTGGCAAAGATCGACTTCGGAAGAACCGATGGAAATTCGATAGAATACGGTTCTGTTCCGTACCCGATCATCCATTCATTTTGATGTACGATCTAGTAATAGATCCTAACAAACTATCATTTGATCGCGGCAGTTGTTGACATCGTATGATGTGCGCCCATATTGATTATTAGGGGGATATGTCTGAAAACAAATCCCAGGGAGTTTAATCCTCAGGATTAAGATATTGGATCGGAGTAGGCGATCTTGGAATCGTGACATTCATCATGGCTTTTTGACAAGTACCCTAATATTCAGCGGGGGTAGATGGACACGGGAGAAAGAGTGCGAAATCCCTAAAAATCTGTTGGAATATGTTGTTTCACCAATAATTTGTTTATTTTTTAAAAATATATTTGAGGTTATTACAATTTTTTAGAAATAAAATCGAATTTTTAGAGATAGATTAATATAGTGTGAAGTAGTCTTACAATTCTCAAAAGTGTTAACTCACCACGAGCTAATATCGCAGTTCGGCGCAGAAATGTGTCGGAAGCTTGAGAAGTGTTTCACCTAGCGTGATCTGGGAAACCGGGTCTGGAACCAGGCGGATACACAGCCACAACTGGCTACAATGACGAATTGTAGTAAGCAGAGGCACGATGGGTCGGGGATGTAAAAATCCCAGGTCCAAGGGGTGGAGAAAACCTGAGAAGGTTGGATTCAAAAAGCTCCTAGAAAGGATAAAGCACCTAGAAAAGGGCTCCTAGAAAGGGGAGG
>CAVIXW010000033.1:0-13274 GCA_963646785.1 Acutalibacteraceae bacterium | reverse complement strand
TGGGGAAGAAAAAGCTCCTAGAAAGGATAAAGCACCTAGAAAAGGGCTCCTAGAAGTTCGTGTGTATGCAAAACAGGGATCATGGAACGAAAGTGACCAAATCTGTGGGGCCGTTGGCCAACTGTGCCGTGTAAGCCAGATAACACTGCCTCTTTGGCACTTGGGGGAATTCCCCCAATTTTTATTTTTAATGTCTGTTGGATTGTACGCTTTCAGATTATTCGCGTAGTTGCATATCTGAATTTGTAAATTGAAAAAAGTTTGTAAGTTGCAGGCAGATCAGTCCATATGCATAACCGATCTGTATAATTCGTGTACTTTGTCAAGCAGCATGGAACAGCCTATCTGACCTTTACTCGAAATTACTGCGGCAACGGACGAGCCTCCGCAACCCACTCCTTCTTTGATAAAACCCCATTCGTATGCCTGAAGTCCTTCGTAGGGACTTTTTGAGTAGTCCATATTAATGTAGATCATAGGGACGTCCGGAGAGATGTTGCCGAGAATTTCCTTCATGTTGGAGTTGGGATCTGATAAAAGCCACCTTGTGGTTCCTTGGAAAATATTGCCGACTATGGACGGATCCAGTTTAACCGCAGCCGCGATCAGCGGGGCCATCTGGGTCCCTCCGCCAAAAATGACAGGAACTTTCGGAGCGGCACCGAGGGCGATGCCGATGTTGACCGGCATCATCGGATCACCGAATAGTTCAACGGCTTCCAGAGGATCATCGGCAAGCGATCCGATTTTGATGCCGGCCTTGGCGAAACCTTCCATCACCAGGGACCATTTGAGTTCTTTGGGGTTGCGCGGGGAGCTGCTGCTGACCAGGTTGTCTTTGATAACGCCCATTGCGAGAAGCACCGCAAGCGCTGTAGTGGTGCCGCCTGCACAGCTTTCGCTGAGAACAACATAATCGTAGGTTTCGGCCAGCTGTGCGCCGAGTATCTTTCCATATTCGAAGCTCTTCGAGATATCCTTGAGCGTATGTCCCGAATTCACTTCCTTTCCGCATTCGCCGCCGACCTCTATGCAGGGGATGTTGGGAATTATTTTCGATCCGCCGTTGATGATCAGGAACGGTGTTCTGGAAAGTTCCAGTGCGGCCTTGGTGAGCGTTGCGGGGGTGGGGATTCCTCCCGGGTTGATGGGTATACCCTTCATGCAGGTTACCTTTCCGGTCACCAGGTATTCCGCATCCGCAGGACCTGTGTACAGAGTAAGCTCGGGAGTGTCCCCCGCCTCGGAAACTCCGGGTATGGTGGACGTCAGAGTATTTGCTATCGTGCACGTGAATATTCCTTTTTTTCCCCAGATGCGGGAAAGTATGTTCTTGGCGATCATTTCGTTTCCGCATATTCCGAGTGACGGCGGTATTTCGGCGATCATTTCATTTTCTCCATTATTCTAGGAACAAGTTTGTCGAGTTCGACGAATTCCCCGTCATCGAAAACCGGTTTGGTGGTCCGGAACGGAACGTTCATGAGAATGTGTTTTCCGGTGATGCAGGAGGTGCCGTGATCCACGAAAAACACTATGTTCTCGGCATCCGAAAAATACTTCTCCATCAAACCGTCGATGCGTTCGAGGACCGATATTTTCTTGCGGGCGTCCTTTTCGTGACTGTACTCGTCAACCTCGTCCATGTGCAGGAACACGTTTCCTTCTTTCAGAGCTTCGGCAGCGATCGGGAATCTGTCTTCGAGTTCGGGGACCAGACGGATCCTATGTCCCAGGGTGGCGGCGATACCGAGTGCCGTGGGACTGTCGGAGACGGCTGTCATGTTTTCGATCCCCTGAAACGGAGGGTATATCTTACCGACCCCTCCGATCCCCCAGGGGTATACCGTAAGGCCGCCCATTTCTTCGGCGACGGTGTTTATGAGATCGCCCATGGGTCCGGGGATGGGGACGAACGGGCCGTCGTATGGGGCTTGCGGTCCATCCGGCAATTCATGATCGTACTTCATGGTGATAACGGATCTGCCGTGAACGAAGAACCGGATACAGGGATCGTAATCGCGAAGGAGGCAGAGATTCTTCTTAATGCATTTTTCGAGTTCCTCGGCCTGATCTTCGGAATTGTACGCCCATTTGACCATGCCCTTTTCGATGAATGCGGGGCTCATGCGGAATGCGATACTGTCCCCGACATCCATCCCTAATCCGTATGCCTCGATGGCCGCCCTGGAAATATCCGGCGGGTGTCCGGTCCAGAACTCGTTCAGGAACAGCTGGGTATATCCGCGCCCCGTGGTCCGGTTAAGGTATGGGGCCTTCTTTCTGATGAACGGCATTTTTGCAACTTCATATGGCTTTTTGCCACCGAACTGCGGGTCGGGGTCGTCTTCCATACCGTCAAGTAATACAAACAGCACATTCTGCATTTTATCCCCAGCAAAGATGCATTATGCATCCAACCTACCGCTAGATATGCTGTGATTTTATTATAATGCAGTTGTTAGTTGGATTATGGAACCATTATCAAACTTACATACGCTCGTCGCAATCTGCTGAGTGCGATGGCGACCTGCCCCGTAGAGATTCCTCCGTCACCGTTCGGTATGTTCCGGTGGCAGTAGAGCTTCAACCCATGTTTCGAAGCGATTTCTTCGACCATCCTGACCAAAGGAACGTCGTAAGATACGCCTCCCGTGATTCCGATATACTTATCTCCTTCGGTGAAAGCGGATTCTGCTGCCGAGGAGACAAGCTCTTCGAGGATGCCGTATACGACAGAATATGCCGCATCCGCCTTGTTTTTACATTGTTCCAGATGCGAGAACAGATGGGCGGTCTTCACGATACCGTTCTCGGTGTATGTTTCGAAACCAGGTACGCGATGTCCGTGGGCCAGCAGCGGTTCCATTTTCATGGCAGGCTCCCCGTCGTAAGTTCTTTTTTTGCAGACCCCCAGATAATAGGACAGTGCGTCCAGGATTCTGCCTAGGGAAGAAGTTCCCACGCTCTTCGACATTAGTTTGGAAAGGACGGCGGCTTCGGTATCATCGAAGTCGGTATTGTTCGGTTCCCCGTTCATCAGATCGATGGCAAAACGGAGTCTGCGGAGATCGGTGACAGCTTTCTGACCGCCCAGAAGCGGGATGTATTCGAGATGTGCCAGACGTTTGTATTTGTGAAGATCGCAAGAGATGACCTCTCCGCCCCAGGCCATCCCGTCGTCCCCGTGCCCGGTACCGTCCAAGGCAAGGGCCGTCATATGCTCCAGGGTTCCGCAGTCGGTCATCAGCGCGGCCGTATGGGCCCAGTGGTGTTGGACTTCGATCAGTTCCGCATCATATTCTTCGGCAAACCTCGATGCGAATTTTCTGTTGATGTAGGCGGGATGAAGGTCCTCTGCGACGATCTGGGGTTCGCAGCCTACCAACGACGCCTGGAAACGAATCGCCTCCTCGAGATATTCCGGAACGCCGAGGCCTTCCCCGTTCCCGATATACTGGGTCGGGTAGATCCGCCCGCCGGCAGCGATCGCGCCGGCGAGCGATTCCTGCGCACCGACCCCAACCGCATGACCCTTGATGGGGAACGGGACGTACGAGGGGACCGCGCCGCGGGATTTTCTCAAATAAAATTTATTGTCCCCGAATGTTCTCACGACACTGTCGTCGGCACGGTTCAGAATGGGTTGGTTATGAAGAAGGTAGCAGTCCGCATGCATTGGGAGGATGGCATCGTTATCCACTATCATCGGTTCGCCGGGAACATTGCCCGAGGTCATAACGAGCGCATCTTCTTTCAATTCGTCGAAAAGAAGCGTATGCATCGCAGAGTAAGGAAGGAAAATACCAACGTTATCGAGTCCCGGCGAGATCTGTTCCAGGACCGGGCCCTGCTTCTTTTTCACAAGAACAATGGGGCGGAAAGGAGATAACAGCAACTTCTCCTCTTCCTCCGTGGGTTCGGCGTATTTTTTCACGGTGTCGATGTCGCGCACCATGATCGCGAAAGGTTTCTGCTCCCTTCCGTACCATTCCCTCATATGCTGGGTCTTTGACAATATGCAGCATATGTGCATCCCTCCCCAGCTTTTGGCAACACCGATCTTACCGGATTCCAGCATTCTTGCGAAGGCAGGGATCGGTTCCCCGTCGACGGGGGCCCCATTTTCATCGAGAAGGAAATAACGGGGTCCGCATACGGGACAGCAGACGGTCTGATGGTGATAGCGTCTGTTGTTCGGATCAAGATATTCCTTTTCACATTCCGGACATAATCCGAATGAGGCCATGGCCGTATTCGATCTGTCATACGGCAGCGAATGCAGAAGCGTGAACCGCGGTCCGCAGTCGGTACACGCCGTGAACCCGTATCCTTTCCTTCTGCCCCGGCGTAGGTCGCCGAGACATCTGTCGCATAACGCGGTGTCCGCCGGAATCGAAAATCCGTTATTCGAGCCGTGACCGGATCCGATGATGGAGAACCCTTCGATGCTGTCCGCAAGCGGAGTATCAATCTTCTCGATCGATTCGATATAAGCCAACGGCGGAAGCTCTCTGAGAAACGATTCCAGGAACGTGTCGGCATCGTCGATGTCGATAACCACCTCGGATCCTTTGTTGCAGACACTTCCTTTGAGACCCAGACGTGCAGCGGTACGATATACCGCAGGCCGGAAACCGACCCCTTGGACCGTGCCTTTGATGATGAGTCTCATATACCCGGTAATCATAGTCGCCTAATAAGTATTAAGTCCCTCTGACGATGGAGAATGCGAATATGTCGACAATCAAACAAGAACTCAAAAAGATAAACCAGCCGCTCTACGTTCTAGGTTTGATCATCTTGGTCGGGGCCGTCTGCATCGTGGCGGGGATAGCCAAAGGCATTACCGCCCTTTGGATCTCCGGCATCGTCATCGTTTTCTTATTCTCCGTTTACGGGATCCCTCTCGTATGGCTTCGCAACGTCGAGAAAAAGAAGACCTTCAGAATGGGGGAATTCATCATCGAACACGAGAGTACGTCGCTCAGCATGCTCGCGGGCAGCGTCGGCGTTACCGAAGGTGTTGCGCTGGACAAGGTCAGGTGGCTTCTGACCAACGGCTATCTTCCGGGATATATCATCGACGGAAATACCGTGACCCTCAGCAAGCTGATCGATCCCAATCTGCAGGAACATACCGCCGTATGTCCCAATTGCGGAGCAAGCTTCACCTACGTCGGCAAGATCGGACAGTGTCCGTATTGCGGAGATTACTATCCCCCCAACACCAACAAACATTGAACCGTGCCGACGCGGTCTCCGTAGCGGTTCCCCTCCGATCATATTCCGTTTCGAAACGGGGACGGATACCGTCGGGATCGTCGCAGCCGGTCTCTTTATGAGTGATTTCGACCCGACTATGCTGGTGGGTCGTGTCCTTGCTCGGGGCCATAATCTGTGCATCGGTGGCGAAGAACCGCATTCCTGAAGAACGATACCTGATTTTTGGTACGGATTGGTTCTGTTTGAGGTCAGAGGTATATATCTGGTTTTGGATACAGGGGTATGAGAAAGGAAATACCTCTAGTCGCAGCGGTAGTGGTGATTCTTGTTGGGGTTTCGGTTTACTGTGTTTTTTCCGGAGACCACAGCGAAGAGGCAAAAGATTGTGACACGATCTACCAGGTTTCACTGATCGATGCGCTGATGAAAGGAGATTATTACGGATCCGTCACCGTGGGCGAGCTCAAGCAGCACGGAGACACGGGTCTCGGTACTTTTGATGCATTGAACGGCGAGCTTATCATGTATAAGGGAACAGTTTATCAGGCACTTTCCGACGGTACGTTGAGAGTTGCCGACGATTCGACGAAGGTGCCTTTTGCGAACACCGCCTTCATGGAAACCGATTTCAGCGAGTCCGGTGTAAGCGCAACCTCATCCGAATCACTGATGGAAGCCATGTCCCAGACGGTGAGTTCGCACGGTAAGAATTCGATGTATGTCGCAGTTATCGAGGGTACTTTCGATACATTGACGATACGCAGCGAAAATTCCCAGACCGAGCCGTACGAGCCGTTCGATGTCGTGATCAAACGTGACGAAGTGAGGTGGGATTACAGTTCCATCTCGGGAACGATCGTGGCTTTGTATTTCCCCCAGTATGCCGGAAGCTTCAATTCGGCCGGATGGCACTTCCACTTTATTTCGGACGATCATACCAAAGGGGGACACGTTCTCTCTCTGAGTGTCAGCAACTGCAACATCACTTACAACAAGATCACCTCTCTGAATGTCGTGACCCCTTCGGGAGATTATTTCCAGAATCTGGATTTCAGCTGATTCCGAATTTCCCGGTAAAACTTCTTACTGCATCAGCAGAGGATCCACGAAATCTTCTGCTGATTTCCTTTTTGAAATCGGAAGCCTGTGAACCTCACTCATCTTCATTATCGGTGTGGGCAGGCAAAGGACGTCTTCATGCTGGTTTTCCCACCCTGGGACCATGGTTAATGACAAGGTATATTATTGTTAACACGTAGCAGCTTCTATGAAATGCATTGCAGTGATCGACTGCGCCTCTTCCGGACAGATGTATATCGACGATATCATCGAAATGGGCTATCGCCCCCTGGTGATCTATACCGATTTCGATACCGAACATGCGTCCAAATGGCTTTCGAACGTAGAGCATGTGAAGAAAGGGATCGGCGATAAAGCCGATATAATCCAACTCGCAAAGGGTCAGTCGCTGGACGAGGTTCTCGCTAAATTGAGGAAATATGAGATCCTCGCAGTTGTACCAGGTTCGGAAAGCGGGGTGCGCTTTGCCGAGAAACTGAGCAAGGTCCTCGGACTCAGGGGAAACGATCCGGAGACCACCGATCTCCGCCGTACAAAGGCCGGTATGATCGAGGCTTTGGGAAAGGCGGGCATTAGACACATCGAATCGAAGGTCGTTACCTCTCCCGACCAGGTCAGGAAATTCTGGAACGACAACAAATTATCCAAGGCGGTTCTGAAATTCTCGGAGAGTGCCGGTACGGTCGGTTTGAAGATCTGCAACTCTCTCGACGATTGCGTCGAGTATTTCGTACAGATGCAGTCGATGTACAACAATCTCGGTTCCTCCGATTCGCCTATACTAATTCAAGAGTTCATCGGCGGAACCGAATATGTTGTCAACAGCATCAGTATCGACGGAAAACACAAGATTACCGACATCTGGAGATATGAGAAGATCACCGACAACGACGGGGTCCTGATCTACGATACGATGGTTCTCGTGGACCGTCTGGTTCCGGGAATGCAGGATCTCGTTCAGTACGACTTCAAAGTTCTGGATGCCGTCGACATGAAGAACGGATTCTGCCATACCGAGATAAAGGTCGATGAAAAAGGCCCGGTCCTCATCGAGACCAATGCCAGACTCATGGGTGGTAACTGCACTCGCGAATATCTCGACGAGATCTTCGGCTCCCACATGTCCGATATCACGCTGAAGTCGCTGCTGAACCCTTCATTCTTCGACAGTTTCCTTCTGTCTCCGTACCTCCCCCGCAAATCCGCTCTGTTCAAGTTCGTTATCACGCCGCGCGACATGAAGGCGGACCTCGGGCCTTTCTTCGAACTCGTGAGGCATCTGGACTCGTACAGGGAAATCGTTTATTTCGGAAAACCCGGTGTGCAGGAATATCCCCGTACCATCGATTTGGAAACAACCCCGTTCTTCATCAGATTGGCCAACGAGGATTATGGAAAACTGAATAGAGACTACGAGCTCCTCCGGCTCATGGAAGAGCGTTACTACGGCATGTTGTTCGTGGCAGAGGACCACGTCGACGGAATGTCCCGCATAACGGATATCGACAGGCTGATCAAGTCGCTTCCTCTTTCCCGCAAATTCGCTCTGATCGAGGACGACAGGGTCACCGTGATCCAGTACGGCAAAAAAACAGTCTCCGACGAGTGGGGGATCTATGACGGGGCGATCTTCGCCACCTGCGGCCCCACCACCCTTACCAAACGTTTCAGACAGATGATGAGGTGTATGAACCATGTCAGAAAGGGCGGCCCCGTCATCATCGTTCCGGAAGCATACCAGAATCTTCCATACGGGAGCATCAGCGCGGAGGTCGTGATGTGCGTCATGGGATTCCGGGCCGAAATACCGCCCTCGAACAGCGACGGCATCCTGTACGGAATAAAAAGTTGAACACTCCGGGTCCGGCCGCACCGAACGGCCGGATTTTATTTTAATTTTATTGTAACGGTAACTATAATTTACATATTATCGTTTGCCAGCTGATAAATTTAATAGCGTTAATCTATAGTTCCCCCTTATGCAACATATCGCAGTTGTGGACTGCGCATCTTCCGGACAGATGTATATCGACGATATCATCGAAATGGGCTATCGCCCGTTGGCCATCTACACATATTTCGATGTCGAACTTGTACCTACCTGGGAAGCTAACATCGAGCTTGTGAAAAAAGGGATTGGAAACAAGGCCGACATAATCCAGATAAGGAAAGACCAATCTTTCGAAGATCTCCTGGAGGAATTGAAGGACTACGATATCGTCTGTGTGGTCCCCGGTTCCGATCCGGGCATTACTCTGGCCGAACAGCTGTCCGCGGCACTCGGGCTCAGAGGAAACGATCCGCATACCACCCGCCTCCGCTGTACCAAGACCGGCATGTACGAAGCATTGGGCAAGGCAGGCATCAGGCGTATAGAATCGAAGGTCGTAACCTCTCCCGACCAGGTCAGGGAATTCTGGAACGATAACAAACTGGTCAAGGCCGCGATCAAGTTCTCGGAAAGCGGAGGGTCCATCGGTTTCAAGATCTGCGATTCTCTCGACGATTGTATCGATTATTTCACGCAGATGCAGTCCATGCCCAACGACATGGGCGTTCCGGACGTCCCTATCCTGATGCAGGAATACATCGGCGGTATCGAATACGTCGTGAACAGTCTGAGTATCGACGGAAAACATAAGATCACCGGCATATGGAGATACGAGAAGATAGTCCAGGCAGACGGAACTCTCGTTTATGATACCATGGTCCTCGTGGACCGTCTGGTTCCGGGAATGCAGGATATCATCCAATACGATTACGAGGTGCTCGATGCCGTCGACATGAAGAACGGATTCTGCCATACCGAGATAAAGGTCGACGAAAAAGGCCCCGTTCTGATCGAGACCAATGCCAGACTCATGGGCGGTAATTTCACACGCGAATATCTCGACGAGATCTTCGGTTCCCACATGTCCGACATCACGCTGAAGTCTCTGCTGAATCCTTCATTCTTCGACAGTTTCCTTCTGTCTCCGTACCTGCCCCGCAAATCCGCCCTGTTCAAGTTCGCCATCACGCCGCGGGATATGAATGCAGACCTCGGACCTTTCTTCGAACTCATAAGGCATCTGGACTCCTACCGGGAGATCGTGTATTTCGGAGAACCCGGGGTACAGGTATATCCCCGCACCATCGATTTGGATACCGCCCCGTTCTTCCTCAGAATGATCAACGAGGATTATGGAAAACTGAAGAGGGATTACGAGCTCGTCAGGCTTATGGAAGAACGCTACTATGGCATGTTGTTCGTTGCGGAGGACCATGTCGAAGGCATGTCGCGGACCACGGATATCGACAGACTGATCAAGTCGCTCCCTCTTTCCCGTAAATTCGCTCTGATCGAGGACGACAGGGTCACCGTGATCCAGTACGGCAAAAAAACAGTCTCCGACGAATGGGAGATCTATGACGGGGCGATCTTCGCCACCTGCGGCCCCACCACCCTCACCAAACGTCTCAGACAGATGATGAGGTGCATGAACCATATCAGAAAAGGGGGACCGGTCATCATCGTTCCGGAGGCATATCGGAATCTCCCCTGCGGAAGCATCAGCGCGGAGGTCGTGATGTGCGTCATGGGATTCAGAGCCGAAATACCGCCTTCGAACAGCGACGGCATCCTGTACGGAATAAAAAGCTGAACACACCCTATCCGGCCGCATCCAACGGCCGGGTTTCCTTTTAATTTTATTGTAACGACAACTATAATTTACAGATTATTGTTCGCCAGCTGACAAAATATAATAGCATTAACCAATAGTTCCCCCCTTATGCAACATATCGTAGTGGTGGACTGCGCATCTTCAGGACAGATGTACATTGACGATATCATCGAAATGGGTTATCGTCCGTTGGTCATCTATACTTATTTTGATGCCGAACGTGCACCCGGTTGGGGGTCTAATGTTGAGCTTGTGAAAAAAGGAATCGGAAGCAAGGCCGACATAATCCAGATAAGGAAAGACCAATCTTTCGAAGATATCCTGGAGGAATTGAAGGACTACGATATCGTCTGTGTGGTCCCCGGTTCCGATCCGGGTGTCACTTTCGCCGAGATGCTGTCCACCGCACTCGGACTCAGAGGAAACGATTCGCATACCACCCGTCTCCGCTGTACCAAGGCCGGTATGTACGAAGCATTGGGGAAGGCGGGCATCAGGCGTATAGAATCGAAGGTCGTCACCTCTCCCGACCAGGTCAGGGAATTCTGGAATGATAACAAACTGGTCAAAGCCGTGATCAAGTTCTCGGAAAGCGGAGGGTCCGTCGGTTTCAAGATCTGCGATTCTCTCGACGACAGTATCGATTATTTCACACAGATGCAAACCATGCCCAACGTCACGGGCGCTACCGATATCCCTATTATGGTACAGGAATACATCGGCGGTACCGAATATATCGTGAACAGTCTGAGTATCGACGGAAAACATAAGATCACCGATATGTGGGTATACAGGAAGATAGTCCATGAAGACGGAACCCTTGTTTACGATACCATGATCCTCGTGGACCGTCTGGTTCCGGGAATGCAGGACATCATCCAATACGATTACAGGGTGCTTGATGCCGTCGGAATTAAGAACGGATTCTGCCATACCGAGATCAAAGTCGATGACAACGGCCCGGTGCTCATAGAAACCAACCCTAGGCTTATGGGCGGGAATTTCACACGCGAATGTCTTGACGAGTTCTTAGGCTACCATCTGTCCGACATCACGCTGAAGTCTCTGCTGAATCCTTCATTCTTCGACAGTTTCCTTCTGTCTCCGTACCTCCCCCGTAAATCCGCTATGTTCAAATTCGCCATATCGCCGCAGAATATGAAGGCGGACCTCGGGCCCTTCTTCGAACTCGTGAGGCATCTGGACTCTTACCGGGAGATCATTTATTTCGGAAAACCCGGAGTACAGGAATATCCCCGTACCATCGATATGGAGACCTCCCCGTTCTTTATCAAAATGACCAACGAGGATTATGGAAAACTGATGAGGGATTACGAGCTCATCAGGCTCATGGAAGAGCGTTACTACGGCATGTTGTTCGTTGCGGAGGACCATGTCGAAGGCACATCGCTGACCACGGATATCGACAGGCTGATCAAGTCGCTTCCTCTTTCCCGCAAATTCGCTCTGATCGAGGACGACAAGGTCACCGTGATCCAGTACGGCAGACAAACGGTCTCCGACGAATGGGAGATCTACGACGGGGCGATCTTCGCCACCTGCGGTTCCACCACCCTCACCAAACGCTTCAGACAGATGATGAGGTGCATGAACCATATCAGAAAAGGGGGGCCTGTCATCATCGTTCCGGAAGCTTATCAGAATCTTCCCTACGGGAGCATCAGTGCGGAGGTCGTGATGTGCGTCATGGGATTCAGAGCCGAAATACCGCCGTCAACAAATAATAAAATCTTATACGGGATAAAGAGTTGAACATTAAATGGACCAATTTGTGACCGGACGTAATCTGACGCTGCTTTTGGCTTTGCTTGCACTGTCTACCATTCTTGACGGATTGGATGCGTCCATCATCAACGTGGCATTACCCACCATCTCGACCGATCTGAAAGTTTCCATCGGGGACACGTCCTGGATCACGCTTACCTACGTGGTCGCCCTGGCGTCGCTTCTTCTCCCCATGGCAAAACTGGCGAACAACGGTACGGTGAAGAAGATCTTCATATCGGGAGTGATACTGTTCACCGTATCCTCGGCGATCTGCGGGATACCGAGTAATTTCATCATTCTGGTCACATTCAGGCTCATTCAGGGAATAGGTGCGGCATTCATGACCGCCGCCGTACCGGTACTTATCACCAAGTACCTGCCTGTGGACAAGAAAGGTCTCGGTATGGGCGTTCTCGCCGTAGCATCGGGCGTATCTATCGTCATCGGGCCCTCTGTCGGCGGAATCATCACTTCGACATTCACGTGGCATTGGATCTTCCTGATCAACATACCCTTCGGTATCATCGCAACATTACTTGCCTTCAAGATTCTTCCGAAAGACGAAGGCTATGCAAAAGATCAGAATCCCGATCTCGTAAACTGCGTTTTGACGGTTTTGGGTATCGGGGCCGCCATGGTCTGTCTTCAGAATCTCGGCACTTCCAAGTTGGACTCTTTCGAGGTTATCATCTGCGGGATCGTTTCGGTGATCACACTGTCCCTTATGGGGTACAGGATGTCCAAACATCCGGATCGTGCATTGGTCGCTCCCGAAATGCTCAAACGTCACGATTTTCAGTTGCTTACCTTGGCATTCACTATGACCACCATGATCATAATGGGAACCGAGTACGTTCTT
Source organism: Acutalibacteraceae bacterium (assembly GCA_963646785.1). Taxonomy (GTDB): domain Archaea; phylum Thermoplasmatota; class Thermoplasmata; order Methanomassiliicoccales; family Methanomethylophilaceae; genus Methanomethylophilus. The sequence continues at coordinate 656 of CAVIXW010000033.1, read as the reverse complement.
CCGTATTTCCTTCAGATCTTCGGTACGTATACCGTTTCGGAATCCGGTCTGCTGTTATCTCTGTCTTCGGTTTTCGCGATTTTTCTTTCAATCCCCGTCGGGAGGTGGTGCGACACCCGCGGGTGCAAAGTTCCGTCCGTTCTTGCCGGAGTCGGACGTCTGGTGTTCTGCGTGATATTCTTGGTCGTGACACCTCCCCGGGAATTAGCTCTTTTGCTGATCGGTCTTTCGGTGATGGGATGTTCGATGGCCTTCGCCGGAACAGGTCTCTCGACGGCAATGATCCACCATTCGGATAAGGAACACCAGGCCGATGCCGCGACATTCCTTCTGGAAGTGAACTATGTTGCCGCATCCCTCGGTGTCGTCGTTTATTCCATGATCTTCCAGTTCGGGTTGGGGTCCGAAACCACATCTACCGTTGCCGCTTCCGTTCTCGAAAAGAGTTTCGACATCACCATGATGGCAGGTTGCATCTTTTCCTTTATAGCCATAATCTGTGCTCTTGCGGTTAAGAATATAATTCCGGAGAAAAGCAACGGAAACTGAGGTAACCGTCGATAAGTATGGAAAACGGGGGATTTCCCCCGAAACGGTTTACCTCTAATTCCCGAGTAGAGTTCTTTCTACAAACCGACCGTCCGCAGTCGATCTCT
>CAVIXW010000032.1:0-16461 GCA_963646785.1 Acutalibacteraceae bacterium | reverse complement strand
AACCAAGAGTTCACGATTGTCCGGATGGTCTCCGGCGGGGATCTTGGCTCTCCATATTTCCTTGCACCTCTAGGGGTGCTCGGCTAAACTGACTATAGCCGGCCTATATATATAATTTACCAATTTGGTGCATGTTCTGTTTCAGAAAAAAGACATCTTCCCATTATTTCGTATCAAAGATGGTCTTAACGTCAAGCTAGCTTCACGTGCATTCGAAACGAATCCTCGGCCGTTGTTTGATATTCGGAAAAACCGACGGCTCGGCTGTTCGCTTACACATAGAATATGAACATATCGAAAAATTTGGTTCTATAACAAATCGAGTGGAAATCCTGCGTGGGAAGAGTTCAATTTCAGTATGTCCGGAAAGCATCTCTGTTCGTGCTTCCGAAAACTCTCCGGGGACATCCGGGTAATGAACCGTCCTTCCTGCCGCCTGAGACAGGTTTCCGAACCGTTCATACCCGGATCTCTTTTTTGCCGTTTTTATCAGGTCAGTACTTTTTGACCAAAGTGGAGTCCGAACCGGCGAATGTGTATCCTGCCAGGTTCTCCGCGGTGGGTTTCAGGATCGAACTGCCGTCGACGTCCAGGAACGTGATGCCGAAGAAGGCATAGTCTCCGACGGAAGCTACCGAAGAAGAAACGGACAGATACGTAAGTGCGGAACAGCCTTTGAAGGCGAATGCTCCAATCGTGTTCACGCCGTAACTTATGACGACTGTGCTCAACTTTTCCTTACTGAGCTGCCACGGAGTGAACTGGTAGCAACCGGGCAGGGTCCTTTCGGAACTGTACTCGTACCAGGTTCCTGTTCCTGCCGTAAACGTGACCTTCTCTATGTTCACGCATCCCTCGAATATCGGGAAGTAGTTGGACCCGACGCTGTCGATGCTCACGGGGATCGTGAGCTCTTTCAGACCGGAACATCCGCTGAATGCAGAACCGCCGAGGGCGATTACGGAATCGGGGATGATCACCGAGGTCAGAGCAGAACAGTTGTAGAATGCGTAAAATCCGATGGATTCGACCGATTTTCCGATGATCACGGAGGAAAGTCCGGCACAGTTGTAGAATGTGCCGTTTCCGATCGATGTGACCGTGTCAGGAATATTCATCGCGGAGATGGAAGTGCAGCCCTGGAATGCATTGTCTCCGAGGGTCACCACCGAGTTTCCGAGGTTCACAAGGGACAGGGAAACACAGTCGGTGAACGCCCAATCGCCGATAATCATGACAGAGTCGGGAACGGTCACGGAGGAAAGGGAAGTGCAACCGTAGAATGCGGAATCGCCGATGATTTCGAGAGATCTGGGAAGGAACGTACCTTCGATGAGCGAAGATCCTTCGAATGCGTGTGCCCCTATAGTCCTGACGCCGTCTCCGATGTGTACGATCTTCAGAACATCCCTGCTGAGGTGCCACGGCGTGTACTCGAAACAGCACTCTTTGCTCCTTTCGGTACCGTAGGAGAACCAGACTCCGGATCCGGCGGTGAAGGTCATATTGGTCAGACCGATGCAACCCTCGAACGCAGGCATATCGTTGGATACGACGCAATCGAGACTTACGGGTACCGAAAGATCGCATATGCCGGTACAATCCTTGAATGCAGAGACACCGAGGGATTCGACCGAATCGGGAATGACCAGCGCGGTGATGGAACTGCAGTTGTAGAATGCATTGTCTCCGATGGACCTGAGGACATCGGAAAGCACTACGGAGCTCAGAGAGACGCAGTTGTAGAATGCACTGTCTCCGATCGATTCGCACGCTCCGGGTATGTTCACGGAAGTGAGCGAGACGCAACCCGAGAACACGCCGTCTTCGATGACCGTGAGGGAGTTTCCGAGAGTTACGGTAAGGAGTGACTCGCAACCGCCGAATGCACCGATTCCGAGTGATACTATTGCGGGAAGGTCGGCGGCGGTGATTGAAGAACACTCGTAGAACGCATATTCTCCGATCGAGAGAAGACTGTCGCCGAAAGTTATGTCGGGTACGGAAACACAGTGGTAGAACGCGTATTCTCCGACCGATTCGGCGGAATCGAGCGGTATGGCGGAAGTCAGAGACTGACAATCGTAGAACGCATATTTTCCGACCGAGGTAACGGAGCCGGCGATGTCGATCGTGACAAGAGAGCTGCATCCGTGGAACGCACGATCGCTGATGACCGTGATGGAGTTTCCGAGCGCTGCGGTTTCGAGAGAAGAACAGCCTTCGAATACGCTCTCCCCGATGAAGGTAACATTGTCTCCCAGGATCGCCGCAGGGATTGAGGCGCAGCCGTAGAAAGCATAGGCGCCGAGATATACCAGGGTATCCGGGAAGGTCACCGAGGCAAGGGAGCTGCAGCCGCGGAATGAACCGTCCCCCATGGTTGTGACAGCATCGGATATCGTCAGGTCCGTAAGTGCGTCGCAGCCGGAGAACGCGAATGCGTCGATGGAGGTTATGCCGTCGTTTATGTCGACGGCGACCAGGGCGGCCCTGCTTAACTGCCAGGGGGCTAATCCGTAATATGATTCGCTCATACTGTCTTTACCGTAGGAATACCAGTCGCCGCTTCCGGTGAACGTCACCTTCTCAATGTTCACACAGCCAGCAAACGCGGGAGAGTCGTTGGAAACGACACAATCGAGACCTGCGGGGACCGAAAGTTCTGTCAGACCGACACAGCCTTCGAATGCGGAGATCCCGAGAGACGTGACTGAAGCGGGGATGACGACGGAAGTGATGGACGAACAGCCGGAGAAGGCGGATTCCCCGATCGAGATGATACGGTCCCCGAAGACGATACCGACGAGGGACTCGCAGTGATAGAACGCAAAGATCCCGATCGATTCGACAAGATCGATGTGCACGTCGGCGGCAAGCAAGCGGCAGTCGTAGAACGCATGGTCGCCGATCGTGACGACGGCCTCCGAAATATTCATGGATTCAAGACTTGCGCAGCAGTAGAATGCGTTGCTTCCGATCGAGGTCACGTAATTACCTATGGTGACGGATGTGAGCGAATCGCAGGAATAGAACAATTCGTCGGCGACGATCGTGACGGATTCCGGGAGATCTGCCGAGATCAGAGACCTGCAGTACGAGAATGCACCGTTTCCGATGAAGGTCAGCGCATCCGGGAGATTAATCGAAGCCAGGAACTCGCAATGGGAGAATGCGTAAGATCCGATCATGGTCAGGGTCGAAGGAAGTACCAAAGATTCGAGACCGGAGATATCTGCGAAAGCGTAGTCGCCGATGGATAATACTCCCTCGGAAACGAGCACGGTCTTCAGGGATCCGATACTGAGCTGCCACGGAGTGTATCCGTAGTAATCGGCCGCAGAAGCATCGGTACCGTAGGAATACCAGGTTCCGGCCCCTGCGGTAAAGGTGATCTTCTCAAGGTTCGCACAGCCGGAGAAGATCGGAGATTCGTTGGATCCGACGCAGTTCAGACTGACGGGGACCGTAAGTTCCCTCAGACCGAAACAATCATAGAACGCACATTTGCCGAGGTAAACGACGGTATCGGGAATGACGATCTCGGAAATGGAAGAACAACCGTAGAAAGCACAGTCGCCGATCGATGTGATGGTATCAGGGAACGTGACCGAAACGAGCGAGGAACACTGGTAGAATATCCTATCGCCGATTGATTCGATAGATCCGGGTATGTTCGCAGAGGTCAGAGAAGAGCAACCGGCGAATACGCTGTCACCCAACGAGGTGACCGTATCCGGAAGATATATCGATTCAAGGGCGACACAATCGGCGAATGCACCGGTTCCGATGAAGACCACATTATCGCCAAGGGTCGCAGAGACCAGGGAATTGCAGTTGTAAAACGCCTTGGCACCAATCGATGCGGCTGAAACCGAGATCGCTTGAAGAGAAGTACAGTTCTCGAACGCACTGTCGCCGATCACAACATCGGCCGCGCCGAATTCAAAGGATGTGATCCTGCAGTTACGGAATGCGCACTCCCCGATGTAGGCAACATCTGTCAGGGGCGAAAGGTTTTCGATCGCTTCGCATCCGTCGAATGCGTGTGCGCCGATGGAGAGGATACCGTCGGACAGGATGACCGTGGTCAGGACAGATCTGCTGAGCTGCCAGGGGGTGAGTCCGAAAAAGGAACAGTCCGGAGTGGATTCCGAGCTGTAATCGTACCAAGATCCGGTTCCGGCGGTGAACGTTATCTTTTCGATGTTCACGCAGCCTTGGAAGACAGGGTAATAATATGATGCCACGCAGTCGATGCTCACGGGGATAGTAAGTTCCCTTAAAGCGGTACAGTCTCTGAAGGCACTCCTGTCCAAAGTTACGGCAGAACCCGAAATCACCAGAGAGACAAGGGAGGTACAGTCGCCAAATGCCTGGTATCCGACGAAGGTCACGGAGTCGGGTATAACGAATGAGGTCAGGGAAGTACACGAGGAAAACGCATGAGCGCCTATCTGGGTCACCTGTCCCCCCAACTCTACCGAAGCGAGGGAGGAACAGTAACGGAACGTACCCGTACCGACAACTGTGACCGAACTGCCGAGAACGACCGAGGTCAGCGAGGTGCAGTACTCGAATATGTTGCAGCCGAAAAAGGAAACGGAATCGGGGATGGTGATCGAAACGAGAGAAGTACAATGCTGGAATGCGGCATTACCGATAGACTCTACCGAATCGGGGATGGTTATGGTGGTGAAGTCGCATCCCGCAAACGCAGTGCCGCCGATCGATGTGACGGTGTCAGGGATATCGACCGTCTTAAGTGCGAAACATTTCCAGAACACACCGTTTCCGATCGAAGTGAGATTGGGGAGGCTGATGGATTCGAGAGAATCGCAGTTGGCGAATGCCCAGTCGCCGATGGATGTGACCGTGTCACAAAAGCGCACGTCGATCAGGGCCGAACAATGAATGAACGCATACTCCCCTATGTGGGTGATAGATCCCTGGACCTCAACATACTTTATGGATGACCAGTACTGGGACCATGGAATGAAATAGGGGGAATAATCCTCCATGGGCCCGCTTCCGTTGATGACCAGAGTGCAGGTGGACGGGTTGTATTCCCAGGCAATATTGTCCGATGTTCCGTAATATGCCGACGAGGACTCGTCGCTGAGTCCGTTCGAGTAATCCGAATGAACGGTTTCAGCGGCCAGCAGACTCACGGAGAGTGCGACCAATGCGATAATTAATACCAGTATTTTCCTCATGATTCCCACCTTGCAATATTTGTCTACTAAACAAATACTTATTGTCTACATTTTGTATATGCTTTGTCCGTTATATATCTGTGGGATTCATTCGGTCAGAGAAGCGTATCAATCACATCAAAATTCGTTGCAAATGCCCGATTCGTGTAGCAAATCGGGAGCCGTACCTTTGTTTCATTATCGGTTCGGGTTTGTTGGCACATCCGTCTTCGAACACACCAAAACGATTGGAGATCGAACGGAAGTTGAAAAACCGGGCCGACGGGCAGAATCGGTCATTCGGATAACAATTCGAAAATCGATATTACCCGGCCGAAGCCGGGAAAAGGTTTGTCGCTCGATCAGAGAAGACCGTATGCCGCATCGTGGCAGGGCGTAAGGATAATGTCGGGATAGATACCGAGCACTATGACGAACACCACGCAGATGGCGATGGCAATTACGAAGGTGCGGGGAAGGGTGAGTTTGCCCTCTGCACCGGTGGCGGGCCTCTCGATGTACATCGCTTTGATGACCCTTACGTAGTAGTAAAGGGAGATCGCAGAGTTCAGGATGGCCACGAAAGCCAGCCAGATCCATCCGGACACCGCACCGTTTTCGTAGATCGCTCCGGAGAACAGAACGAACTTGGAGGTGAAACCTGCGAGAGGAGGTACACCGGCAAGCGAGAAGAGGAACAGCATCATGGCAAAAGCCGCGAACGGCGACCTCTTGGCAAGTCCGTTGTAATCCGTGATCTTCTCACCGACGCCGGCACAGATAAGTGCACCGACGACAAGGAATGCTCCTCCTTTCATGAACACGTGGGTGAACATGTGGAAGAGACCTCCGGTAAGGGCATAGGGGGTCATGACCGCCATGGCGATCAGGATGTAACCCGCCTGAGCGATGGAAGAGTATGCGAGCATTCTCTTGATGTTGTTCTGAGCGATGGCAACGACATTACCGACAGTCATCGAGATGGCCGCGATAATGGCGAAGACGTACTGAACGGACTCGATGTTGAGACCGCTGATCGCATGCGCGGCGATGAACATCACAAGGAAAATCTTGATGAATACGACGAGACCCATCTTCTTGGAACCGGTGGCGAGGACCATCGACACGGGAGTGGGTGCTCCCTCGTACACATCAGGTGCCCACATGTGGAACGGAGCCGCGGCGATCTTGAATCCGTAACCGGCGACCATGGTGATAAAACCGATGACGAATGCCCAGCTGTAGCCGTAGTTGGCAAGGGCCTCGCCGAGCTTTGCGATCTCGAGGGTATGAAGAGATCCGTAGATCATCGAGATACCGTAGATGGTGAGCGCGGTGGAAAGTCCTCCGATGATGACATATTTGACACCTGCCTCTGCGGCACGGGGGTCCTTCCTCTTCATTGTCACAAGCGCATACGAGCTGATACTGACGGCTTCCACACCGACAAAGATGCCGATGAGGTCGTTGGCACAGGCTACGACGATCATTCCGCAGGTTGCGATCATCATGAGGGACAGGTAGGCTCCGTAGTGGAGCTTGGTGACCTCGGTGCTGGATCCGGATACGAACACTCCGAGGAGAGCGACGATCTGGAAGAGCAGGATCACAAGTCCGCTGAACTTATCATAGGTGAACAGTCCGTTGAATGTGCTGCCGGGGTTACCGAATTTTCCGAACTCGGCGAAGAACGAGGCATCCGCATAGAGCATGCAGATGTTGATCACGAGCGAGATCAGAACGATCACGGTAGCGATGGCAGTTGCCAAGCCTTTCTTCTTGGTTCCCATGTACACAGCGGGCATGATGAGCGCCCCGATGATGAGGATCATCGCGGGCAGCATTGCCGTATAGTGTCCAAAGATATTGGTTATGAAAGATACGTCCATCAGAACAGACCTCCTATGTAGCTGGAATAGCCCTCGACATAGCTAAGAGCCAGGTCGGGCCAGAATCCGTAAATCACGATGGCGAAAGCGAGGACTCCGAGGACGACGGCCTCGACGACATCGATGTCGTGCACGTGGGCGAAGTCAAGCTTTGTGGTGAGCCTTCCGAACAGCGTCCTCTGCATTGCCCACAGGTAGTAACCGGCGGTAAGCAGGAGGGACAGCATACAGAACACCAGAAGGTAGATCCAGTCGTTCAGCACGAGCCAGTCGTAGAATCCGCAGATGATTCCGAACTCTCCCCAGAATCCCATAAGTCCGGGAAGACCGAGGGATGCCATGAATGCGAACATCATGAATGCGGAGTAGAGAGGCACTTTTCCGGCGATTCCGCCGAGCAGGGGGATCTCTCTGGTACCGAAGTTGTGTCCCGCAGTACCGCAGACAAGGAAGAGCATTCCGGAGATAAGTCCGTGAGCGAACATCTGGAAGATCGCAAACTCGATTCCGATCTTGACGATCTCCTCATTACCGGACATGGCGACACCCATGGCGATCATGACCATACCCATATGGCTGATCGAAGAGTATGCGACCATCTTCTTGAGATCCCTCTGAGCGATACAGGCGTATGCTCCGTAGATCATGGAGATGATACCGATGGCAACAACGATGTACTGCCACTTGACGGCGGCCTGGGGAAGCGCTTCGATACAGATCCTGATGATACCGTAGGAACCCATCTTAAGCATGACACCTGCCAGCAGGACGGATCCGGCGGTAGGGGCTTCGACGTGTGCGTCGGGTAACCATGTGTGGAACGGCACGGAAGGCATCTTGACCATGAATCCGAAGAACAGAAGTCCGAAGACGAGTGCCTGGAACACGGTGTCGGCAGATGCGATGTAGTGCTTGACGAATTCGAAACTGAAGTCGACGACACCCTGGTCGGCGATGCTGGCGGCCTGGAATGCCAGGCAGAAGATACCGATCAGCATCACGAGGGACGCCACGTGGGTGTAGATGAAGAACTTGATGGCGGCGTAGTGCCTCCTGGGTCCTCCGTACCACGAGATGAGGAAGTACATCGGGATCAGACTGACCTCCCACATGATGTAGAAGAGGAAGTAATCCGCAGAGAGGTACACACCCATCAGTCCGACCTCGATGGCCAGAAGCAAAGCGTAGAAGTAGTTGGGCCTGTCGGACTCCTTGTAGGTGAATGCGATGGCCAGGACTTCGAGCAGAGCGGTGAGGAATACCATGAGGATGCTGAGTCCGTCGACCTTCAGGATGATGGACATCTTGAGTCCGGCGGAGTCGATCCATGCATAGTTGACATCGAACTTGCTGAGATCGTTGATGTTGGTGATCATCAGCAGGAGCGAGATCACGAGAGTGATTACAGTGAATGCAAGAGCGACCGAAAGGGCGTATTTCTGCCTCTTTCCACCCATGAAGAGTGTGATGATCGCACCGAGCAGAGGTACGAGAATGAGTGCGGGAAGCACCATTGTTTCAACAGACACCATCAGAACAGACCTCCCAGATAGTAGAAGAGAACCATTGCAATGACGAACAGGAACACAACTCCGCCCACGACGACGGACGCGTAGGTGTGAAGGTTACCGTCCTGAGCCTTGCTCAGAAGATCTCCGCTGCCGACGACGGCGTTGGAAAGTCCGTTGACGGTTCCGTCGATGACCTGTTTGTCGAAGAAATCGACACATTTTGCAATTCCGTAACCGGCCTTCCAGGATATCTGGTTGTACAGCTCGGGGAAGTAGTACCTGTTGGAAACGGTTCTGTACAGAGCGGATTTCTCGAGTTTGGACTCGCCGTTGGGTACGACCGCTTTCTTGACGTATACGACGTAAGCGATGGCGATCGCGACAACCACGAGAACGATGGTCACGTAGGTCTTCCAGCTGGTGAAAAGGGTCTCGAGCCAGTAGGTACCGGCGTTGGGCCTGTCCCATCCTCCGACGATCCAGGAGGATCCGGCGATGTGGAGCGAGAAGACACCGTCCCATCCGAGCATCAGGACGAAACCGGATGCGAATGCGAGTACTGCGAGAATCATGAGGGGAACGGTCATGCACGCGGGAGATTCTCCGTGGCAGTGATGTCCGCGGTAGTTGCCCAGGAAGGTCATGAACCAGAGCCTGAACATGTAGAACGCGGTCATGAATGCGGTGATGATTCCGAGGATCCAGAGAGCCAGGAACACATATTCGACGGAGGTCGCTGTGTCGCTGAACACGTCATACACGACATCGAGGACGAGATCTTTCGAGAAGAATCCCGCAAAGAAGGGGAATCCTGCGATGGAAAGACATCCGATGAGCATGGTGATCGAGGTCTTGGGCATCTTCTTGTGAAGTCCGCCCATAAGGCGCATATCCTCGGTACCGTTGGCGTGAATGACCGAACCGGAACAAAGGAAGAGCAGTGCCTTGAAGAAAGCGTGGTTGACCATGTGAAGACAGCCGGCCGCGAATCCGAGGGCACCGACAACGAAGTGTGCCGCATTCTCGACAACGATGTGTCCGCCTTCGATGCTGATGGCGTTTGCCATAAGGTAACCGCCTGCACCGAGAGCGAGGAACATGTATCCGAGTTGGGACAGAGTGGAATATGCCAGGACCTTCTTGATGTTCATGTTGTTCAGCGCCATGGTTGCGGCGAAGAACGCGGTGAATCCGCCGATAACGGCGACGAAGAGCATGACATTGGAATCGAGGACGAAGAGCGGGAATGCCCTTGCCACGAGATAGACACCGGCCTTGACCATGGTCGCCGCATGGATAAGTGCGGATACGGTGGTAGGTCCGGCCATTGCATCGGGAAGCCAGTCGAGCAGAGGGAACTGAGCGGATTTACCGATCACACCTCCGAAGATGAGGAGGGATGCGAGGGTGAGAAGTCCGGAGTTCTTTTCGAAGGCCACCGCGAGGTTGTCGGCGTTGAACACATAGGTGTATTCAAGGTGACCGTTCATTGCGAAGAAGAGGACGAAGATCCCCGCCATGAGGCATACATCACCCATTCTGGTGACGAGGAAAGCCTTCTTTGCTGCGGATGCGGCATTGTCAGCCTTGTCGTCGCCCTCGGGGTGGTTGAAGCTCCAGAATCCGATAAGGAGGTAGGAGCAGAGACCCATGATCTCCCAGAAGATGAACATCTCGAGGAGGGTGCTGGAAACTGCGAGTCCGAGCATTCCGGTAAGGAAGAGCGCGACTTCTGCGAAGTACCTCCTCTGCCTGGAAAGCTGGTAGTCGTCCTCGTATCCGCCCATGTAGCCGAGGGAGTATACAAAGATCATCGTGGAGATGAAGGATGCAAAGAGCATCATCAGGCACGACAGGATGTCTATGTAGAATCCGAAGGTGAGGGTGAAGTTACCGATGGAGAACCAGTTGATGTGTTCTTCATACGCGTCGGGGTAGTAGTTGCCGGCACCGATGAATCCTGTGTATTCGAGGGTGACAAGCAATGCGATTACGAAGGAAAGCGCGGTACCGAGGATGACAACGTATCCTCCGTAGTGGGCTTTCTTTCCCATCTTGGGGCCGAAGAATCCCACGATTGCGAAGCAAAGCACGGGGATCAGCGGAATGAGCCATGTGTATTGCATGAACATCATCTTTACCACCTCATGGAAGTGAGATCTTCAGCGTTGGTCGACTTTCTGACCTTGTATGCGTTCAGCAGGATAGCGATACCCACCGCAACTTCGGCAGCGGCGACGGAAATGGTCATGATGACCATAACCTGTCCCATAGCGTCGTTGAGGAACGATGCGAACGCAACGAAGTTGATGTTTGCGGCATTGAGCATAAGCTCGGTGCACATCAACACGATCAGGGTGTTAGGTTTCACCATAACACCGTAGGCTCCGATTACGAACAGGATTGCAGCGAAAGCGAGGAAGTACTCAATCGGTATCATCGGCTTCATTCTCCTCTCTCGAAATACAAATACCTCCGACCATGGCACCGAACATGAGCATTGCCAAGACGATCAGGAGGGGTCCGTAATGTTCAAACACTTGATAGTTTAATGAATTCTCTTTCAGGCCCTGGTCTTCATCAGCAGGGTCAACATATGCGGAATCCGAGTCGTGTCCATCCTCTCCGTTGAAAGGAATGGAGTGCTGAGTGTCCATACCTGCCCAGGAGGTCGCAAAGATGCAAGCTCCGAGGGCTATAAGCAGAACAACTGCAACGCCGATACTGGCTCCAGCTCTTTTACTCATCATTGTCGAAATCCTCCTCTAGGATGTATTTGCGGGTCAGCATGATACTGAACGCAAACAGAATGGTGATCGCACCAACATAGACAAGCAGCTGCACCACACCGATGAACTCTGCTTCCAGGAAGAAGTAGGTCACGGCGACGGTGACGAACACGAGTGCAAGATAGAATGCACTGTGAACAGGCAGTTTGTCATAGATAACGAAGATCGCCGCGGCGATACTGATCGCAGCCACGATGAGGAATGCGAGCAGATCCCCGTTGCACCATACATAGTTCGCGAAGTCACAGAACCCGTTCCAAATATCTTCAATAATTGCCATCAGTACACCTCTTTAAGGATCAGGGCGTCCTTGGGACAGGCTTCGATGCAGTTCTCGCAGGAGACGCATTTCGCTGCCTCGATCTCAGGCCACAGAATAGGCCTTCCTTTGGCGTTCTTCCCTTTCTCGATCATCGTGATAGCATCGACGGGGCAGACCTTCTGGCATTTCTTACAGCTGATGCACTTCGAACCTTCGAGTTCGGGAGTGTCGAGTCCGAAGAAATTGTGCCTGATCTCTCCCTGTCCGTTCTTGTAATCGGAAAGAAGAGTGACTTCGTTCTTGATCTTCATACCTTCCGTGGTCTTGTCGTAGGCGAGCCTGCGGGGACCGTAGATAAGGTCAGCCCTGGTGAACTCGGCAAGCTCCACTTCGGGAGTGACGGTCATTGCATCGACGGGACAATATTCTGCGCAGTAGCCGCAGAAAGCGCACCTTCCCATGTTGATCTGGGGGCGTTTCACGGGGTTGCCCGCGTCGTCAGGAGTCTCAACAAGGATGATCGCGGTGCAGGGACAGTACTTGACGCACATTCCGCATCCGACACATTTGTTGAAATCAAGCCCGGGACGTCCGCGATAGTTATCGGGGTTCCAAAGGGCCTCGTAAGGGTAAAGGACGGTGATCGGCCTGTGGACAGTGGTCTTGATCATCAGCTTGAGGGTCAGCAAGACCGGCCTGACGATCCAGAGATCCTTCCAGCACTTGTGCCTTCCGTCCCTGTATTTCTCAATATATTCCATTCTAGCCATCAGAACACACCTCCGACGAACGTCTTGAGGAGAATCACGATCACGAGGTTGAGGATCGCGAGAGGCATGAATATCTTCCAACCGAGGTTAAGGATAGAATCCGTCCTGACACGACCGACACCAAGCCTGATGAGGATCATGAGGAAGAATGCGAACCATGCCTTGAGCAGGAACGTAAGCTCGGGAGCCGGGAACCACCACATGAAGTGCTGGTGGAATCCTTCTCCGACGAAGTAGGTCCATTCGGTGAACGGAAGGTTCCATCCGCCCCAGAACAGGAGAACGATCATACCGCAGGAACATGCGCCCCTGAGGTAGTCTCCGAGCATGATGAGACCCCATTTCATACCTCCGTATTCGGTCTGCCATCCTTCGACGAGTTCGGACTCTGCTTCCGCAAGGTCGAACGGCGCACGTTCCGCTTCCGCGGTGGCGCACATGACGAAAGTAACGAAACCGACGAACATCGGGATCATGTACCAGAAGTGCTCGGTCTGCGCCATGACGATATCGTTGATGTTCAGCGAACCGGCAAGGAGCGCTGCGGTTGCGATGATGATAAGCATCGGCACTTCGTAGGAAATCATCATTTCCGCGGCCCTGATACCTCCGATAAGGGAGTACTTGTTGTTCTGGGACCATCCGGAAACCAGAATGAAGAAAGGTGCCAGCGCATAAAGACCCATGATGATCAGAAGTCCCGCATCATAGTTGACGACGAACCACCTGGTGGACAAGGGGATCATACAGTCGACGAGGACCGAGGTTCCGACGATGAGGGAAACGGTCCACCAGTAAGTCATATGGTCGACTTTCTTGGAGTAGACGTTGTCCTTCATGAAGGTCTTGAGACCGTCGGCTACACACTGCAGGAAACCCCACATACCGATCATGGTTCCGCGACGATCCATACCCCTACCGAGACATTTACGCTCTTCCCATAGCGATACCAGTACCGCCACGAATGCCACAATGAAGACAATGAGCATGAAGAGCACGAGTGCCAGCAGGTTGTTCGTCATATCGCAGACGAGCCAGGTGGAGACACAGTTGCCGGGGAACAGGAGGTTGAGGAGCCATGCGATGGTTCCGCCGATGATGTTCCAAAGTTTCATTCCGATGTCGTACGGGAGGTTGTAGACCCCGTCGCCGAAGGGATAGTACGGGTTGGACCACAGAGGGTCGGACCATCCGTGTTCGGAGAATTTTCCAGTGACCCAGTCGATAATACTTGTGTAAGACATCATATCACCTGTCAGTCTCTCCGAGACACATGTCGAGCATAGCCATGATCACAGGAACGTCAGCAATCCTGCATCCGGCGAGCAGAGGCTTGGAAGCCGATACATTGACGAAGATCGCACTGCGGACCTTCAGCCTGTAGGGCTGGTCGGTACCGTCGGAAACGAGATACATCGCGGCTTCTCCGCGGCAGTCCTCGATGTGGCTGTATGTTTTGCCCGCGGGGATCTTGGTAGGTACTTTGAGCCTGTAGGGCGCACTCTTTCCGAGAGCCCTGATCTTGTCAACGCACTGCCTGATGATCCTGGTGGCCTGGAACATCTCTTCGTTCCTGATCATGTACCTTGCGTAGGAATCTCCTGCGGTCAGGACGGGAACATCGAAATCGACGTTCTCGTAACCGTCGTAAGGATCGTCGCGGCGGACATCGAAATCGACTCCGGTACCCCTCATTGCAGGTCCGGTGATACCCAGGTTGGCACACTGTTCCCTGGTGATGATTCCGTTTCCAATCATCCTTGAGGTGAAAGTGGAGTTGTTGTCGATGAGGGTGATGATCTCCCAAAGGGCCTTGTCGAAGTGGTCGCAGCACCTGATGATGTCCCTGAGGAACCTACTCTTTTCCTCCCCTTCGAGATCGGGATCGATGTCGTAAACATCGTTCCTGACACCTCCAATACGGGGGTAGTTGGTGGTGCTTCTAGCTCCGCAGAGCCTTACGTTCATATCCATCCAGTACTCCCTTTCCCTGGATGCCCAAAGGAAAGCGGTGTAGTTACCGAGATCGGTACCGACAGCCGCAAGCCACATAAGGTGGGACTGCAGACGGTTGATCTCGTCGGCCATGATACGGATGTACTTGGTCTTCAACGGAATTTCGACGTCGAGTGCCTTTTCGCAGGTCATGCAGAAAAGGTGGGTGTATATCATGGATGCCGCATAGCAGAGACGGTCTGCCATAGGGATAATCTTGGGGTAGGTCCTGTTCTCGACCTCTTTCTCCCATCCCCTGTGCAGATACCCTACGATAGGTTCGGCATCGGTCACTATTTCTCCGTCAGCCTGGATCTTAAGGGTCCAGAGACCGTGCGAGAAGGGGTGCTGCGGACCCATCGTGATCCACATCTTGTCCATATCCATGGTGTTGGATGCTTTGTAGGCATTCACCATTTCCTTGGTGACCTCTGCTCCCTCTGCGATGGCCTGTGCGTCAGGAATCTGAGTTTTCTTTTCGTCGGTCATCATTTAGCCTCCCTGAGTTTGTATGACTTCCTGAAGGGGAAGAATTCATAGTTGTCCGGGGTCAGCAGCCTCTGAAGCTGGGGGTGGTTGTCGAAGACGATACCGAAAAGCTCCCAGGTCTCCCTCTCATGCCAGTTAGCACCGCCCCAGATATCGGAAACGGTCTCGACATGCAGGTCGTCGTAGGGAACGTCGACCTCGAGCTCGAGGACGACGCCTCTGTAGCAAGTGTAGTTGTTTATGTGGTAAACGACCTGCATCTTGTTCTCGTCCGGGTAGTCGACACCGCAAAGGGAGTTGATGTGCTCGAACGAAAGATCGTCCTGGACGAACTTGCAGATGGCTTTGATATCGGCCTTGTCAGCCACCTTGGCGTAGACCCTGCGGGTCTCGGTCTTGGTGACGGTGATCTTGCCGGGGAACTGTGCCTCGAGTTTGGATTTGATCTCGGCTTCCCAGGTGTTCTGATATTCGCGAATTTGTAGATCCATCTCAGAACCCCTGGTTGTCTTTGAGGAGAGCTCCTCTTCTGAAGTAGTCGTCGATCTTCTTCTGGAGTAGCATGAATCCGTCGATCATGGCATCGGGCCTGACAGGACATCCGGGGATGTAAAGGTCCACCGGAACGATCTGGTCGAGTCCCTGGATACAGTTGTATGCGTCGTACCAAGGGCCTCCGGAGATCGCGCACTCGCCCATGGCGACCGCCCACTTGGGGGCGGGCATCTCTTCCCAGAGCCTTCTGATGTCGTTACGGATTTTCTTGGAGATCCAACCGTTGACGAGAAGGATATCGGTCTGCCTGGGGGATGACCTGTAGATCATTCCGTAACGCTCCGCGTCGAAACGGGGTGCGGAAGCCTGTGCCATCTCCAGAGCACAACATGCAAGACCCCAGTGAAGAGGGTGCATGGAGTTTTTCATAGCCCAGGACCAAATGGGTCCCGTGAGCTTGTCTATAGTCCTCCTGGTACCCGAGCTGATAAGGTCGTTGATGATCGCGGTCGACCACGTCATAAACTCGTTAGCGCTCATGGCAACAGCATGAGGGTAGAGGCTCATATCCATATTTCTTCCTCCTTTTTCAGTGCGTAGGCCACACCAATGAGCATGATAGCGAGGAACAGGAGCATCCATACGGTTGCAGCGTCGGAAAGTCCGGCAAAGGCAACTGCCCAGATCATAAGGAATGTCACGACCAAATCGAATACCACGAAAATCAGAGCGAATGCGTAGTATTGGAACCTGAACTGAACACGAGCATCGCCGATAGGAACCGAACCGCACTCGTATGTCTCCTCCGTCCACTTCGTTGATTGGGAGGGTCTGATGAGCCTCGAAACCAACCATGCCAAAGGCGCAAAACCAAGAGAAATTATCCCAACGAATAAGAAGGGCAAATAGCTTGCGATTAGTGACATTGCATTGTCGATGATTTTTTTGTATATAATGAAAGAGCATTCGGATGCACCATTCCATTTATATAGGGATAATTTTAAGAATAATTTTTAAAAAATATATTCTTATAAGAATATAACCATCTATTTATCGGTGGAACTGG
>CAVIXW010000031.1:0-16799 GCA_963646785.1 Acutalibacteraceae bacterium | reverse complement strand
ATATATATATATATATTACAGACCGAGAAGGCACCAATTTTGAGTGAAAACGAATATCGTTCAACTCTGAAGGAGATATGAGGTATGACTACCGACTATATAGAAAAAGAGAGTTCCAAGAAGAAGTATCTTGCGCCACTCGTTGTTATTATGCTTTGCGCTGTCGCACTCACCGGTGCCGCATATGCTTACACTACCTCGGTTTCCGGAAACGGGGACATCGCAGGCAATTATGTCATGATAGATATGTACAGCGACAGCAGTGCAACCACAGCATCCGGCGAGTTGCAGATCGACGGTTCCAAATTGTTCAAAGTGTACACCGAAACCGACAGAACAGACAGTACAGCTACTGCGCCGTGTGTGGCAAAGGTCGATGAATCAATCGAAGTTAAGCTCTACACTTACGTACGTATAAATACCGATCTTAAGGATGGTGATGCTGAAAAGGAATTCACTTTAGAACAACCCACGCTCAACTTGATTAATCTTCAGAGCTATGCGGGCAAGATAGCGATCAAGACTCAGGAGATAATAATCACCGATCCTACTGGGGAGAAGGTTCCTGCTGAGTCATCTGCGTCAGGATTTAACTACACCCTCAGCGGAAACACTATCTACAAAGTTGAATACACCCTCACCTTCACGGGTGGAGATGCAACTGGTAATTTCGGTACTTTTGCCGATTCTGCGGCAGTGGAAGCTGCCGTTGATGAATACACTAACGGCACTACCAAAGAACTCACTGTCATGTTCACCGCTATCGAGAAAGCATCCACCGTCTGAGTTTTTAAACCATTTACCGGGGTTTTATGCCCCGGCATCCAATAATAAGGTAGAATGCTTCCTGGTGTATCGGAATCGTTTTCATTTTCTTTTTGAATCGTGCTCGGCAGTCGAATTCGGCATAATGCGATCCGCACCACCCTGCAAAACCGAGATTTTTGTCAAAAATGTACAAGATCCGGCCAAACGAATAACTGATTCAGAACTTTCGATCCGACATCGGATCGATACGAACTGCCCCCTCCCGAAAACAGGTGCCGGCAGCAGGTTTAGAATGTCGGGGTTGCCCCCGCTAAACGGTTTCAGTCGTTCTTCTTTCCCATTCTGCGAAGTGCTTCCTGAATGGAATCGATGTTCCTGGTGACAGCCATGCGGATATATCCGTCCTCCCCGCCGAATCCGGTACCGGGGGTGACGATGATGCCCTTGTCGATCATGTCCTTGGTGAACTCCATCGACGGCTTTCCGCAATCGAACCAGACGTAGAACGTGCCTCTGGTCATCCTGCACTCGTATCCGAGTTCGTTGAGCCCTTCGATGAGGACCCTCCTTCTTTCTCCGAACTCGTCGTTGTTCTCTTTGGCCGTGCCGGTCAGGTATCCGTTATCGTTATACATCTCCAATGCGGCGATACCGGCCTTTTGGATGAAGATCGGTGCGCCGGAATCGATCTGTCCTTTGCATTTGGCAAGTCCGGCCACGAGGTCCTCGTTTCCGACCGCGAATCCGAGTCTGAATCCGGTCATACAGAATGTCTTGGAGAAAGATCCGAACTCGATCGCATCCATGCCCGCCTGCAGGACGGAAGGCGCCCGGTATCCGTCGAAGGTCATCTCGCAGTATGCGTTGTCGTATGCGAAGATGCTTCCGTGCTTTCCGCACCAGTCGTATGCTTTCCTGACGTAGTCGAGGTCGGCACAGGCACCGGTGGGGTTGTTGGGATAGTTCAGATAGAGTAGCCTCGCATCCTCCGGAACCTCGTTCAGGTCCAGGAGCCAGTCGTTCTCGGCCCTGAGTCTGACCTTGTCGCAGACCGCATTGTTGAACAGGGTGGCCGCTCCGGAGTACACCGGATATCCGGGTGCGGGCGCGACTATCTTCTCGCCTTCGTTCACGAAAGCCTGCGCGATGTTGAAGATACCTTCCTTGGAGCCGATCGTGATGCAGACGTTCCTGTCCGGATCTATCCTGACGTTGAACCTTTTTCTGTAGTACTCGGCGACGGCGACCCTGAGGTCCCTCTCGCCTTTGGACGAGGAGTATTTCTGGTTCTCGTTGACGCGGGCGGCCCTGTCCATGGCATCGAGCACCTCTTCCGGACAGGGGAGGTCTGGGTCTCCGATCCCGAAATCGATCATCTTGACGCCTTCGGCCTTCTTCTGGGCCGCGAGTTCCTCGAGCATTACGAACAGATACGGCGGAAGTTTCTGAAGTCTTTCCGCCTGAGAGTATTTTGCCATATTGATTCCTTCCGATTCACTGAATGTTTCCTTCGAACACAAGCTCCGCAGGCCCTTCCATGAGGACATATCCGAGTTTGCTGTCGACGGTGATCTTGAGCCACCCTCCGGGGAGGTGCACGTCGACGGGTGTGTCGAACGGTACCTTTCCGCCGAGAGCTGCCGCGACGGTGGTCGCACAGGCGCCGGTTCCGCAGGCAAGGGTCCATGCGGCACCCCTTTCGTAAACCGTGATGTATATCTTTCCGCCCTCGATCCTGCAGAACTCCACGTTCGTCTTGCGGGGGAAGAACGAAGTATAGCTTTCCAGAACGGGACCGAGTCTCTTCACGTTCTCTTCTCCGATGTCGTCGAAGGTGATGAAATGGGGATTGCCCATCGATACCGCATTGGCCCGGAATTTGACCCCGTCCACGAAGAACGGCTCGTCGATGAAGCGGCCGTCGAACTTTATCGGGATGTCCTTTCCTTCCAGAATGGGGGCCCCCATGTCGATCCTGACCGTGGAGACCTTTCCGTCGTCGCCTTTGAACACGTCGGCGGTAAGGGTTCCGCGACCGGTGTGGACGGTGAACCTGTCCTTGTCCACAAGACCCTGGTCGCGCGCATGCTTTGTGACGCACCTGATCCCGTTTCCGCACATCTCCGCTTCCGACCCGTCGGAGTTGATGACCCTCATCGTGAGGTCGCATCCGTCCTCTCCCGGCATGATATAGAGCACGCCGTCGGCACCGACGCCGAAGTGGCGGTCGCAGACCTTCACGCACCAGTCCGTATCGATCGCGAGGGGCCGGGATATCCCGTCCACGACCACGAAGTCGTTTCCCAGACCTTGGTATTTCCAGAATCTCATCGCTGAAGCCTCTCGGGAACCGACTGGTATTTCCACAGATCCTCGATGTCCTGCCTGGCACGGACGAGCTCCGCTTTTCCGTCGTTGACCAGGACCTCCGCGCAGAGCGGCCTCGAGTTGTAGTTGCTGCTCATGGAGTATCCGTAGGCGCCTGCGTTGTAGACGACGATGACGTCCCCCTCGTCCGGTTCCGGCATGACCCTGTCATGTCCCAGATAGTCTCCGGATTCGCAGAGCGGTCCGGCGATGTCGTATCTGCCGGTGCAGGCCTTGCCGAACTTGCTGCCGTTCTGTATGTAATGGTAGGAGTCGTACATGGCGGGCCTGATCAGGGTGTTGAATCCGGCGTCGACGCCTATGTACTTCTTCACTCCCGTATCCTTGACGTCGGTGCATCTGGTCAGCAGCACGCATGCGTCGCATACGATGTACCTGCCGGGTTCGATGATGAGCTTCTTGACGTCGGTGTCCATCTGGAACACGTCGGTGACCTGGGATGCGAACTCGCCGAGGTCCATCTCGTCCTCGTTGGGTTTGTAGGGAACGCCGATACCTCCGCCGATATCCACGAATTCCAGGTCGATGCCGGCCTCGGAGATCTGGTTGATGAGTCCCGAAAGGACCTCCGCCTCCTCCACGAAGGGTTCCACGGACTGTCCGCCGGAACCGATGTGCGCGTGGATGCCTATAGGTTCCAGACCCAGGTCCTGGGCCCTGAGGTAGGTATCGACGACCTTCTCCTTGGGGATGCCGAATTTCGCCCCTTTGTTTCCGGTGATGACCTTTTCGCCGTGTCCCGAACCGATGCCGGGGGTGATCCTGAAGGAGACCTTGGCTCCCGGTTTGATTTCGGCAAGACGCTCCATCTCGGAGACCGAGTCGAGATTGATCATGACACCCGTTTCGACGACCTGCCTGAGTTCTTCCGTGCTCACGAAGACACCGGTGTACATGATGCGGTCGGGAGCGAATCCTACTTTCAGGCAGGTCTCGATCTCCCCGATGGAGACCGCGTCGATCCCGGAGCCTTCCTGTTCGAGGATCTTCAGGACGGCGAGTCCAGTGTTCGCCTTGCACGCATAGTGGATGGTGGTGTCCATGTAGCGGTTGAACGCTTTGTGGAGGTTGCGGTAGTTCTCTCTGATCCGCTGCTCGTCGTCGACATAACAGGGGGTGCCGAATTCGTCGGCGATATCCTCCACGTTCATTCCGCCGAAGATCATCTTGCCGTCTTTGCTTTCGAAATCTCTCATTGTCATCGGTTCTCGCCCTCTACGAATTTTTGGTGAAGTATCTTGATCACCGGAAGCGCATCTCCGTTGGACACAACGAAGTTTATTGCCACGGCCGAGGCGCCCTCGGATATCATGTTGATGTTGGCTCCGGCCGCTTTCACCGCACCGAAGATGTCCCCGCACGCACCGTTCTTGCTCATGAGCTCGTCGCCGACGCAGCAGATGAGGGCAACGTCGGAGGTGACATCGATCTTCTCGACGTCTTCGCTGTCGAGTTCGTTGAGCTTCATCAGGGTGTTCTTCACGTCGTTGTTGTGGATGAGGAACGCGACATTGGAAAGGGAGGTGGAGATCGAGTAGATGGCATCATCGTTCTCGGAGATCTTGTTGAGGATCTTCGACACGATGTCCGGGCGGTAGGCGATCTCGGGGGAGCTGATGCTTATGATGGAAAGGTCGCTCTTGGCGGCGACGCTCCTCAGGAGCTCGTGGTTGTTCTCCCTGTAGCGGGAGATGAGCGTACCCTTTTCTTCGGGCTTGAACGAGTTCCTGACCTTGAGGGGGATGTGCTTCTTCCTGACCGGTTCGATGGTGCGGGGATGGAGGACCTTGGCACCGAAATAGGCAAGTTCCGCCGCCTCCGCATAGGACATCTCGTCGATCTTCACTGCGGCGCTGACCACCCTGGGGTCGGCGGACATGAATCCGTCGACGTCGGTCCAGATCTCCAGCATGTCCGCGTTCATGGCGTTGGCCACGACCGCGGCGGCGTAGTCGGAACCGCCCCTGCCGAACGTGAGCGGCTCGTCCTTCAGGGTGACGCCGTAGAATCCGGTGATCACGGGGATGAAGCCCTGTGCGAGGTACGGGACCACATTTACCCCCATCTGGGTCTCGGTCATGCGAAGGTCGGCGTTGCCGCTGAGGGGGTGCCCGACGGCGACGATGCCGCAGTCTTCGCTGGTGAGTGCGACCGATTTGAACCCCATGGACCTGAGCACGTGGCACAGCAGGAGGGAACTGAAACGCTCTCCCTGGGACGTCACGTTGTCCATGTAGTATTCGGAGCTCATGGCCTTCTCGTTGTAGAGAAGCTTTCTGAACGCCTCCATACGGGGAGCGAATTCTTTCAGGAATCCTTCGTACTGTTTGTCGTCGAAAAGCGATCTGGCTACCGCCAGGTGCTTCTTTTCGAACGAATCGAGCGTATCCTCTCTCATTTCCTCGAGATTTTCGCAGCAGGCCACGAGGAAGTTCGTGATCCCGGACATGGCCGAGGTGACGACGACCTTGTCGCCTTTCGTATTGGCAACTATCTTTGCAACTCTCTGAAGTGCTTCGACGGACCCTACCGAGGTGCCGCCGAATTTCATCACTGTAATCATTATATGCCTCTGATTGTGGATATTTCGTTATCGATGATATGTATCGGACTCACAGACCGTACTGTGCCAGGACCTCGTCCAGTTCGGCCATGGATCTTTCCGTGAGCGGCGTGAGCGGAAGTCTGGGCGAGTTGGACCCGAATCCCATCTTGGACATCACGTACTTGACCGGTATGGGGTTGGACTCGATGAAAACGCCCTTGAAAATAGGCATGAGCCTGTCATGGATCTCTTTCGCCTGGGTATTCTTCCCTTCCATCAGATAGTTCGTCATCTTGGACACTTCCTTGGGAAGGAAGTTGGATACGACGGAGAAGACCCCGCTGCCGCCCGCGCACACGATATCGTAGGTCATGGCATCGTCGCCGGACAGGACCGAGAACCCTTCGGGCTTTCCCTTCAGGATCTTCTTTACCTGCTCTATGTCCCCGCTGGCCTCCTTTACGCCCGCGATGTTCGGAATTCCTGCGAGACGGATCTCCGTCTCCGCGGTGATGTTGCTGCCGGTCCTTCCCGGCACGTTGTACACGATGATCGGTATGTCGGCGGATTCGGCGATCGACTTGTAGTGGAGATAGATCCCGTCCTGTGTCGGTTTCACGTAATATGGGGAGATTGAAAGTATTCCGTCGGCTCCGAGGTCGGCCGCCTTCTTGGTAAGTTCTACGGCCTCCCTGGTACAGTTGCTGCCGGCACCGGCAACGACCTTGGCCTTCTTCGCCTGATCGATAACGGTTTCGATCACGCGGATGTGTTCCTCGGTGGTAAGGGTGGCCGCCTCTCCTGTCGATCCGCAGGGGAGGAGCATGTCCACTCCGTTCTCTTCCTGGAAGTCCACGAGTCTCCTCAGGGCCTCCTCGTTCACCGTGCCGTCCCTGTTCATAGGGGTTACAAGTGCAGTTCCGGTTCCTTTAAACATCTCAATTCTCTCCAAAATGCTCCTTCAGGATAAGGCGGGTCCTGGTGCTGAGGACGTTGTCGTATCTGCGCACCCTTTCGATGATCTCGTTCAGACTCTGGGACGATTCGACATCGACGATGGCGATGATGTCCTGGTCTCCCGTGACCTCGAACACCTCCGTCACGCCGTCGTAGGTGGAAAGTTCCTTCGCGATGGCCTCGGTGTCGGTGTTCACGTCGATCTTGACCTCGACCAGGGCCTTCACGTTCTTGGAACTGGTCTTGATGGTGAAACCGCGGATGATACCGTCCTCGGTCATCCTGTGCACCCTGCTGCGTACGGTTCCTTCGGAAACGCTCAGTTTGTCAGCTATTTCCACATAGGGGCATCTGGAATCTTTCTTCATGATCTCAAGGATACGCTTGTCGAGATTGTCGATCATAATCACACCCGCTTGATAACATGCGGAGTAGTGCGGATGTATATATAAATAAATGGAATTCTCTACGATTTCCTTATTTTAAAATCCGATTAAACAGGTATTCGGTAGTAAGTTTACGATTTACATCAATAGACCTACGATATACTAATCCGATCTGACGGGACTGCGCCGTAGGCATATCTTCCGAAAAAGTCGGTTTCCCGATATGCGGCAGCGGGCGTTTCGGTCGACCAAAGCGAACTTACAAATATGCTTTTTCCAAGTACCCGGACATGTTGACTAAACGGACTAGTTATTACACGGTCCTGCTATCGGCGTTCGTTCTGTTCTCGGTCGCCATGGCCCCGTTGCTTTCCGATAATTCCGATGCCAAGGAGATCACTCCCGGGATAAGCTACGTTTATGACGGCGGCAGCGTGAAGATCTCTGCGGGATCCTCGAGTACGGTGTCCTTCTATGTTGCTAACTCGGACGCCAACAGCAAGTATGTTCATGTCATGGCGACGCCGGGGAACTCGGACGTAACGGTCAGTAGCATTAAATTCGGAGGTACGGGCGCCAGTTGGAAGTCCCTTGCAGGCAATAGCAACGATCCGGTGACGCTGACAATCTCCGCCGACGGATATGCCCATCAGGGGGACATGAATCTCAAGGTCACCATCAGAAGCACCGAAAACGATTACGATCCCGCCGACCCCAGTACCTATGAGGAAGGTTCGTTCGATATCACCCTCAATGTCACTTCCAACCTCTCTTCCGAGAAGTACAACAAGTTCTTCGGGATCTTCCCCAACAACTTCGACGGTATCCTCGGAAACATCTGGGTCACCGGAGTCGTCTCCTTCTTCGGACTTCTCGCGTTCGGATACGCCCTCATGTTCGTCGCAGTTCCTCTCTGTTCGAGGATCGTGATGAAGAAGGACGATCCCGACAGGCCGGCCCTCAAGAAGCTTCTCTACCGTCTCGCACAGTTCATCATCTGGCTTTGGGTGATCGGACAGATCCTCCGTATCTTCGGTTCCAACGAGGAGATCATAGATCTGGTCAACAAGATCTTCTACTTCGCCTACATCGTCGTCGGCGCGTTCGTCGCCTGGCAGCTCTACAAACTGATCATCAACTCGGCCATCAACAGGATCGTGGCAAGGGCCGCGGATTACGAGATGGACGAGAAGCGTATGGACTTCGACAGTTTCCGTCCGTTGTTCATGTACATCGGAGAGATTGTCCTTTCGATCGTCACGGTCATGCTCCTGATGAGTCTGCTGGGATTCGACCTCGGAGCCATAATCACCTCTGCCGGACTCGTATCCCTGGGAATTTCGATGGGTGCGCAGGATGTCCTCAAGCAGTTCTTCGCCGGGCTGGAGATCCTTGTCACCAGGCCGTTCAAGAAGGGCGACATCATCACCGTCGGTGCGGACACGACCATCTTCGTCGTCAAGAAGGTCAACGTCATGAACACTTTCCTTGCGAACTGGGACAACACCGATATCAACATCATGCCCAACAGTACCATCACCACCTCCAAGATCAGGAACATGACCCGCGAGACCCTCATGTGGAAGGTCTATCTGTCCACGGAGGTCTCCTACGGTACCGACGTCAACCTTGCACGTTCCCTGATCCAGGAAGCGGCATCGCAGAACCCCCATGTTGTTACCGACGGCTCCGTCAGCCGTCCGTACACCAGGCTCGATGCCTTCGGTGACGACAACCTGATCATCAAGATGGGATTCTATGTGGACGACTACAACAACCAGTATTCCGTATCCGGTCAGATCAGGCAGGATATCATCCAGAAGTTCAACGAAAACGGCATCAACATCGACTACGCCCAGATCGTCGTACACGAGGCCGAACCCGAACTTCGCGGAAACACAACTGCGAAGGTCATTCCCCGCAGTTCCTGAAACCTTTTTCCCTACGGCGGCGCGAGGGGGCGACCGAAGGCTCCGGCCTTCGGACCTCGCCCGGCCGTCGATCGTTTTACGCATTCGGACCGATGAAGGGTATGCCGCCCTCTGCTGCCAAACCCGGCTAACTGCAGTCTCCGGGTTTAATAGTCCGTTTTGCAAGAAACCCTTATGTCAATCGAAGATCCGATCACTCTAGCAGGCATCGCCATCACATTCCTGGTGCTATGCTCCGCCTCGTATTCGGACCACAGGACGAGAGAGGTCGCCGACATTCATTGGGCACTCATCGCCTGTACCGGCCTGCTCGTGAATTTCTCGATACTGTTCACCAAGGGATCCACAGTTCCAGCGTTCATGTTTTTGACCGCCGGGTCTTTGTTCTTCACATCCATACTGGGTTGTTTCGGAAGGGCGGATCCGGTCATGGAGATCATCACCTTCCTGGTCGCGGGAATTTCGATTTTCCTTCATCCCCATGATACCTTCGCCGTAGCCTGCATGACGGCAGTTCTTTTCGGAGGTGTATATCATCTTCTCTACATCACGGGTATCGTACGCGGAGGTGCGGATGCGAAATGTCTGATGAGCATCGGATTCTTCATCCCCTGCTACCCCGCCCCGGTCTTCGGGACGGTCGCGGATGTACCGGAACTATTGAGACTGATCATCGCACCTTCGTTTTCCGTACTGTTCGCGGCATCGGTGATCTCGGTGATAGGCTGCGGAACGTTCTGTATCCTGAAGAATCTCGGACAGGATATGAACCTCCGGACCTGCATCCACACGTATCAGGCACCTTTGGATGCGGTGGAGAAAGGATTCGTATGGCCTGTCGAAAGGCCGGCATGCCGCGGCGGAGGTTCCTGCAAAGCCGTGGATGATGATATCCCGGAGCTTCTGGAGCAGTTCCGCAGGGAAGGGAGGGAAAAGGTAAGAGTGACCCCGATGGTACCGTTCGTCATCCCCCTGACGGTCGGTTTTGCGATAACGGTCCTTTTCGGAAGCCCGCTGTTCACCTTATGATGTGTATCCGGGCATTGCAGGACCTGCAACGGTCTTCGTCCAGACCCAGGACCTGGACCTTGTACCCGGTCCTTTTGACGAGAAGTTCCCCGCATTCGGGGCAGTACGTGTTCGAACCTTCCTCGGACATGACGTTCCCGATGTAAACATACTCCAATCCCTTGCCCACGGCCAGCTCCCGCAGGCGCAGAAGGGTGTCGACGGGGGTCATACGCAGGTCGAGCATATTGTAGTCGGGATGGAATCTGGTGAAATGGACGGGTACCTCGGGGCTGAGATGCGTGATGACCCAGTCGATGAATTTTCCCACAAGGGCGGGATTGTCGTTGTAGCCCGGAATAACAAGATACGTAAGTTCGAGATGGACCTTCGACGCATAGGCGACCTCGCAGGCATGCTTGACCGCCTCCAGGTCTCCCGAGCAGATATCCCTGTAGAACGCCCCGTCGAAGGATTTGACGTCCACGTTCATGGCGGAGGCGATCCTGCAGAGTTCTTTCAAAGGACCTTCGTTGATCATGCCGTTCGTGATGAGGATAATCTCCAGGTCCGGGTCCAATGCGGCTATGTCGCGGATATACTCGAACCATATCGACGGTTCGTTGTAAGTGAAAGCTATCTGCCGGTAGTTCTGCTGTTTGCAGAATTCGACGATCTGCGCGGGGGATTTGTAGGTCGTTCTCTTCTTTCCGATGGGCGACTGGGATATGGTGTAGTTCTGACAGTATTGGCAGCGGAGGTTGCACCCGATCCCGCCTACCGAGAACACCTGGCTTCCGGGGTGGAAATGATAAAGCGGCTTTTTCTCGATCGGGTCCACGGCCATGGTCGAGATCCTGCCGTAATTGTATGCGATAAGTTTGCCGTCCTCGTTCTTGCGGGACCTGCAGAGTCCGAAACGTCCCTCGGGGATGCGGCATCTGTGGGAGCACAGGTCGCAGACGACGATGTCGCCCTCGGCGTGATAGTGGCATGCCTCCATGTTCGGATTAATAAATGCCATCTTTCATCACGGTCCTGGCGGTGCCGTCGCAGAGACTCGGTCCCGGTTCGTTGTTCACCACGCCTATGATGGAGAACGGGATCTCGGCATTGTAAAGTTTCTGGATCTGGGTCGGGTCGAAGGTGAAGAGCAGTTCGTATTCCCCTCCCCACCTGGTGACCGTATCCTTGAGGTCGCACTTGCATTCGGTGAGGATGTCGCGGGCAGATTCGGACACCGGCAGGAATTCCCACTCGATCTCCATCCCCACATGGGATGCCTCGCAGATGGAGATCGCGGCATTGGATAGTCCGTCGGACAGATCCATGCAGGAGTGGACGATGCCGCTTTTCGAAAGTCTGATCCCGTCCTCGATGTGGGGGACAGGGACCATGAGCGACGAGATGCAGTCCTCGTCTTCGATCCCGTTCTGAAGGGCGTAGTACCCGGCGGCCGGTTCCCCCAGGGACCCGGTGACGGCCACGATGTCCCCGGGAAGAGCTCCTTTGCGCGTCATCGGCTTTCTTCCTTCCATGGTTCCGAACGCTGTGCCAGATACCGCAAGCGGACCGAATTTGGTATCCCCTCCGACCACCTCGGTATTGCAGAATTCGCAACACTGGTCGATGCCGCTCATAAGGTCGTACAGCGAGTATTCGTCTTCGTCTTCGGGGATGGTGACGGCAGGGAGGAACCCCAGAGGCCTGGCCCCCATGCTGGCTATGTCGCTGAAACATACTGCCGCGGAGCTCCACCCGAATTGTTCGAAGGTCATGGCGGGCGGAAAATGCCGTTCCCTGGTGAGGACGTCGGTCGATATCACGACGGTGCCGTCAGCGATCCCTCCGACGACCGCCGCATCGTCCCCGGGGCCGACCAGGGTCTGTCCGGAACGGGGGCGGATGATACTGCTGATCCTCTCCACCAGGGCCCTTTCTCCGACCTCGCCGACTGTTGCCATATCCGCCACATCGCAACTCACGATAAAACTGTTTTCGATACCTTTCCCCGCGACCTCCGTATCTGGCACATCCCGCGCCGCATTTTTCCGATACGAAATTCGTAAAATAACGCGCGTGTGTGCGCAAATAATTATAAGTGAAGACAAGGGATAACCGGGATGATTGAAATGATTGTGGACATCAAATACGGTAAGGACGGATCGCAGAAGGTCTCCATTCCCGATGCTAACTATGCCGGAACTTACTACCCGAAGGATGTGGTATGCGGTCCGACCGGCGAAGTATTGGGCAAAGCCCTCGACGCTCCCTTCGGATACCCTTCTCTCGAGTCCTTCCTCGAAGGCGGAAAGGACATCGTCGTCATCGTCAACGACGGAACCCGTCCGACCCCCACCGCCGCGGTCCTCGAAGCACTCAGCACCAGGATGGACCTCAGGTCCGCCAGATACCTCATCGCCACCGGTACCCACAGGGCACCGACCGAGGAGGAGTACCTCAACATCTTCGGAAAGTACCTGGAACAGCTCAGGGACAGGATCGTCGTCCACGATGCGAAGACCTCCGAATGTGTGAATCTCGGCACTTCCAAGAACGGCACTCCGATGGAGGTCAACAAGATCGCGGTCGATGCAGACAGACTCATGGTCATCACCAGCGTCGAACCCCATTACTTCGCGGGTTGGACCGGCGGAAGGAAATCCTTCCTTCCGGGTGTCGCGTCCTACCGTACCGTCGAGGCCAACCACAAGATGGCCGTCGGAATGGAAGCCCAGGCCCTGGCACTGTCCGGAAATCCCGTTCACGAGGATATGATGGACGCCCTCGAGGTCGTCAAGGGAAAGAAGATCTTCTCTGCGCAGATCGTCATGGACCGTCATCAGAACATCTACAAATGCGCCGCCGGCGATCTCAATCTCGCGTTCGCACAGGCCGTCGAATGGGCCGAGGAGGTCTTCATCGTTCCCGTCCCGCAGAGGGCCGATGTCGTCGTCAGCGTGGCACCCTATCCCATGGATGTCGATCTCTACCAGTCCCAGAAGGCCCTCGACAACGGAAAATGGGCTCTCAGGAAAGGAGGGTCCATCATCATGGTCTCCAAATGCAGGGAAGGTACCGGAAGCGACAACTTCCTCAAACTCCTGTCCACATCTACAGATCCCAACGTCGTGATCGACAACATCAAAAAAGGATACAAACTCGGGTATCATAAAGCGGCCAAGATGGCGGAGATCGCCACCTGGGCCAAGATCTGTGCTGTCACCGATCTGGACCCCGAGATCATCAGATCGGCCAACATGACCCCCTATAAAACGGTCCAGGAAGCCGTCGACGACGCACTTGCCGCAGACCCTGACGCCAAAGTTATGGTCTTCATGGAAGGCAGTGTGACCATCCCCCGTCCCCCGGAGTGATTTCAATGAGCAGCGCGGTGTTCACAACAAAAAATATCGATATGATCAAAAACGCACTTTCGTCCTGCACCATGTGCGGGTTCTGCAAGAGCGTGTGCCCTTCTTTCAAAGCGATCAACTGGGATACGGACCTTTCCAGAGGCCGTATCGTCATGACCTACGGTCTTGCCACGGGACAGCTCGGGGCCGACCCTTCGGTCGTACAGAGCATGTACACCTGCACGACCTGTGCGGATTGCGTCAGGCGCTGTCCTTCCAAGGTCAAGATCGTGGATATAATCGAACTTGCCCGTGCCGACCTTGTGGCCAACGGGCACATTCTGCCCAAGCACAAGAAGATGTGCGAGAACATTCTGAACTACAACAATCCCTTTGCCGAGAAAGAATCCGTCGCGGAGGTGTTCGCCAAGAAAGGATACGTTCCCCACAATGCGCCGATCGCCTATTTCGCAGGCTGTACCGCAACCTACAGGGCGACCAAGACCGCAGACGCATCGCTGTCCATTTTTAAGAAACTGGGCGTAGAATTCACCACTTTGCCCGAGATCTGCTGCGGGTCGGTCATGGGCCGTGTCGGCTGGTCCGAGGACGATCTGGTGAAAATCTATCAGAAGAACGTCGACGAGATCGTAAAACTCGGCGTGAAGACCCTGGTCCTCTCGTGTGCGGGATGCTACAGGATGTTCAAAGTGGAATATCCCAAACACGTGAAGGTGCCTTTCGAGGTCCTCCACATGACCGAGTTCCTCGCAAGACAGAACATCAAGCTGAGCTCCCTCGGAAATGTCACCGTGACCTATCACGATCCCTGCCACCTCGGCAGACATTGCGAGGTCTACGACGCTCCCAGAGAGGTCATCAGGAAGTTCCCCGAGGTCGATTTCCGCGAGATGAAGTACAGCAGGAATCTCAGTCACTGCTGCGGAGGCGGAGGCGGAGTGCGTGCGGCCTATCCCCAGCAATCTGCCGAGATGGCCGAGACCCGTCTCGACGAGGCCGGGTTCGCGGATCTGCTGATCACCACCTGCCCCTTCTGTGTCACGAACCTTTCCGCACAGGCCGGCGACCGCAAGATCAAGGTTGTGGACCTGACGGAATTGGTGGATGCGCATCTTTGACCTACTGTTCTCCCTATCGGCGCGGGGGCCGTCCCGCGCTGATGGGTGTTCTTAATGTAACTCCCGATTCTTTCTCGGACGGGGGCAGATGGAACAATCCTGAAGCCGCCCGCGAACATGTTTTCTCATTACTGGCGGACGGAGCGGACATCATCGACATCGGTGGCGAATCCACCCGCCCCGGCGCCACACCCGTAAGCGAGGCGGAGGAATTGGCCCGTCTGATCCCTTCCCTGAACGCCTTTGCCGATTCCGTTACCGTTCCGATCTCGGTCGATACCATGAAGGCATCCGTCGCCAGAGCGTCCGTCGAGGCCGGCGCGGACATCATCAACGATGTCAGTTCCTTGGCAGACCCCATGATGGCTTCTACCGCGGCAGAGCTGGACGTTCCGATCATTCTGATGAACTGCTACGGCAGTCCCGGAACATTCAAGACTCGGTTCATGCCAGGGAACGGGATCGACAGCGTCATAGAACATCTGAAAGAACTCGTGGAACGTGCATTGGACGCCGGGGTGAAGGAAAAGAACATAATCCTCGATCCCGGACTCGGGTTCGGCACCACTTCGGAACAGTGCATGAACATGGTCCGCAACAGTTCCAAGTACTCTCTCGGAAAATATCCGGTCCTCATCGGGCCTTCGAGAAAGAGATTCCTCAAAGATGTTTATCCGGGAAAGGATGCCGACGAGGCCACGGCGGATGTATGCATCCTCGCCGCCGAAAGCGGTGCGGACATACTGAGGGCCCACAACGTGGCCTGTGTCGCGCGCAGATTCGCTTAATCTTCGCCCAGTCTTTCCTTCTTTTTCAGGGCATCGATATGTTTCTGGCGGGCTCCGAGGAATTCCCCGATCGGTATGAGGATGCTGAAAAGCATGACCATGGTGATGAACTTCGAAAGGCCCTCCAGCCCGATGGTCAGGCTGTCGAAACCCATTTCCTCGAATTCCGCTGGGAGGTCCATGGAAGGCGATGCACCCATCAGGATCAGGTTGAGCCATAGGACGACCGCCAGACACATGCCGATCCCGAAGGTCATTTTTCCGTATGTTCCAGATCCGAAATACTGCCCGATGCTTTTCAGTATGACGATGGGCAGAAAACCGACGATCGCATTGAAGACCATCCCTCCGGGGTGGAACCATTCGGAGAGGTTCTTGAGGTCATCGGCGAAGTTATCCAGGTTTCCGTACTTTATATATGCCGAAAGGGCCAGTACCACGAAGAAGAGAATGACGTAATCCAATATCGAGAACGCTATCGCTTTCATCATCCTGCATTTGCTGTTGAGGTATTTTTTATCCTCTTTGGTGAGCTTTTCCGCGTCCTCCTCGCTCATGCTGGCACCTTCCCGTAGATCTTGTCTATAAGCGAGAGGAATGTTTCGGCATTCTCTTTCTCGAGTATGTATTCCTTTCCGTCATAGGTCAGGGTGAGTTCGCCGTTCTCTTCGAGGCTCGACCTCATGATATCTGCGGCATTATGTTCTGCATTGCCCGCGAATTCCATCCATAGGTCCGTGGACGATGTTCCGGTAGAGTCGGTTTTGAAAGTAACGCTGGCATCTCCGCACTTCATGACGTATTCCTTTTCGCCGAGGCTGTTGAGCTGGTCGATAATCGCATTCAGGAGGGGGTTCGATCCGTCATCGTTAAGGCTGATGGAGAGCCTGGCGTCGTTGGGACCGGTACCCTTGGTCACGAGCGGGGCCGTAGCGCCGGTGACCATGCGGAAGTCCTGGTCTATGCCGATACCCATGTCGATCAGATAGGATCCCTGCCACTTCATGTATTTGAATGTGAACTCGAGAACCAACGGTACCGTCAGTGTGCCGGATTCATCCACATTTATTCCGTATGCCAGCAGGGCATAGGTCGGTATGGTCTCTGTTTTGGTGATCTCTGTCGTAGTTTTGGCTTTCAACGACCCTATATCTATCGTTGTCAGATTCAGCCTTTCCTCTCTTTCGCCGAGGGAGATCGTCACGGTAACGTCATCCACGTCCTGCGGAAGCCCCGATGTGACGCTTCCTTTGAAACCGACGGTCAGATCCAATCCGTCTGTGGTGGTGTTGACCTCCATGGTGTTGACCTGGAATATGTCATCAGGAGAGGTAACACCGAAAGGTATGGCCTTGACGATGGTCCCGTAACAACAACACACGACGATTGCAAGGACCGCTATCTGTGCGATCAATTTTCCTGCATTCACGTAAATACCATCCGTTAACGAGTATAATACATATTCCCCGATGATCTGTTAACGCTTTCCCAATTTGAGGCACTATACTTTTAAATCGATGCTTGGGAAGCGCG
>CAVIXW010000030.1:0-17033 GCA_963646785.1 Acutalibacteraceae bacterium | reverse complement strand
ACCGTAGTTTAAAGCATGCCTAAAATTTTCATCAACACGGTGGTTGCTTAGGAGGAAAAAATATGTAACTGATGCGGAAAATATACTTTTTTTAAGAAAAACTTACCAAATTCATATACGGAGAAATTAACGGTTCGACCGGGGAAACACGTCCCGAACCTCGATCCCTCTCTTTTCCAGAAGTGTGCGGACCTTTGCTAAAGCCGTGTCGGACCTTCCGATTCCCATTCTCTCCAGTCTCTTGGACATGAGCGGACGGAGATTCAGAGGATCCAAAGCGGCCCTCTTCACCCCGGTTGCTGCCACCATATCGCTGAACTCCTCCTCCAGACCTTCGAGACAGTCCAGGACGGGTGCTATGAGTGCGTAGGTGTTTATCCCCGCATCCGTAAGTTCCTTCAAAGCTCTCCAACGGACACCCGGAAGCGGTGCACCTGGTTCCGTGATGCGGGAGATGCGGTCGTCGCAGGTGGTGAGTGTCACAGCCACCTGCCCTTCGAACATTTTCAGAAGATCGATATCCCTCAGAACGAGATCGGATTTTGTATGAAGGTGGATCGGAAATCCCCTGCCGGCCATATTTTCCAGACAGTTCCTTGTGAGCATGAATCTGGCCTCTGCTGCCTGATAGGGGTCTGTGACAGTGCCGATCCCGATGGTTCCGGACAGTCCGGGAAGTTCGCTGACAACCCTTTCGACGATATTTACCTTCACGCCCACCACCCTCCAGGTTCCGGGATCGGAATGGGTCACCTCCGGAGCATAGCAGTACACACAGCCGTGTTCGCAGCCGGAGTATGGGTTCAGAGCATAATCCATCTCCGGCAGGCGCGAGGGGGAAAGAGCGCGTTTGCACTGAATAAGGCGGTATTCGCCGTTCCATGCATCGGCATTCTCGAATTCGATCAGCCTTTTCTCTGCAGGTCTGATCCAACGTTCCAATCCACCCATCATATCACCCAGCGGCCGAAATATGATAACCCTTATCGGGAATGTCGGTCGGCATCATTCCCGGAAGACGGAGGCTCCTCGGTATCCGTCGCACTTTTTCCGTAATAATCCTCGATACGTCTCTGCCGATAATAATCTTTCAAGACCTCCGAACTTTGGATCCAGCGTTTCCTGTCGATATCCATCTTGGTGCACATCCAATCCAACGCCTGGTCCAGCGTTCCGAAGCGCAGAGGCTTCTGTCTGAGACATACCCGGACGTTTTCCCTCACGTTCCACACGCCGACCGGCATGACGTATCCTTCGTGGGCCTCGCGGCAGATGACCGCGCCGGCGGAACGGCTCTCTTTCTCCAGCAGTTCGTTGACGGCCATTCTTGATGCGTAGTAACAGCCGCCGATGTGCGCATACTCCGTTCTCCCGCCGAAGAACTCGCAGTCGCTGATGATCTCGATCTTCGGACCTTCGGGGGACATGAAGGCCGGATTCCAGGAAGTTCCGGGATACCAGGCTTCGATCAGCTCGAAACGCCAGCTCGTGGGCATAAGGATTATGGCCCACCGGTTGTCCAGCTGCTCCCAGTAGTAAACTCTGAATTCGTCTATGGGCCGGTAAAAACGGGTACGTTTGAGGTAGTCCTTTCCGATGATGTCGTCGACGGCGGTGATGCTCCATCTCGTCGGTACGAACCTTCTGTTTTTTCCGATCCCCATGGTGCCCACGGAGAATGCCTTCTGGATCTCCGAGATGAGCGTGCCGTTGCGATAGGCTTCGATGACGGCCCTGGCGGCGGTGAGGTCCGTGTCATAGAAGTTCTTCTCCAGATTGTGCTCCCACCTGCCGTTGCTCTTGCGGAACCCCTCCAGGCGGGCGGCGGGACCGAAAGGCTGGATATCGTCGTCGAGGATGATACGTCCGTGGGGGCGTTCGCTGAAGTTTGCCTCGACATCCACCGGTCTTTCGGCGAGCGCCATCTCCTGGATGTCGGTAACGATTTTTCCGGAAGCGGCAAAATCGGTGGCATCGATCGTGTATTTTCCCCTGACGAGACGGTACCTCATATCAACGATGTCGTCGATGGACTTCCCCACCCATTCCTCGGGACGGTCCATTATGGAGGTATCTCCGAACTCGCCCGGGATCAGCGGGCCCACGTCCACTTTCGGATATCCGTACCTGCCGACGAAAACTCCGGGCGGGGAACTGCCCGCGAGTTCCTTCATATCCACCAGGGGCATCGTCTTCGATCTCGAATAGAACTTTATCATCAGCGGACAGCGTTCCTTCCCGCAGAGACGGTGCGCACCTTTGCATACGACGCACAACCCCCCGTTGACCGCAGCGGTCCCGTAACCTCCGGAATACGGGGCTTTCGACATCACGACACCGTTCCGGCTGAGCACAGTTGATAACGGAAAAAGAGAGATGGAAGCATGGGCCAACGGCCGAAGCCAATTGCAAGAGGATCGGCCCACACTTTATTGCGTGAAATCAGTTTCAGTATAAAATATTGGGTACGTAATTTTTCAAATTTGGAGAAAATCATCAGAATCGCCGTAATTTTGCTCAAAAATCTTTAAATACTATACCAAAAAACAATATTTTACCGAAATTTTCGTCGATTCAGAGCACCAAATACTCGATATTGATACGGTATCCGAACACGGTACGGAACTCCGGACACATAGAGCTCATCTTCCATTCCACAAGACTGAGGTCCGAATCGGAGATCACGGTCATGTTAACCGTTCCGTTCAACCGTTCGACCCTGATGTCCTCCACGGTATTGTCGCGCCCGCGGTCGAGAACGTCGGCGAACTTCAGGATCATGGCATATTTCAGGAATTCCGTTATGTCCTTGCGGTCCCACCCTGCGAAACACTTGTTGCCGGGAGTGGGAAATGAACCGTGGTGGAAACGGGTGAGCAGCGCTATGATACCCCTTTCGTCGCTGTCGAAACCCGCAAGGTAGGTGTTCTTGATTATCATATAGGAGAACATGTTGTGTTTCTCGTAGCTGATGAAGGCCCCCACGTCGTGAAGACGGGCCGCGTAAAGAAGAAGCTCCCTGTTGTGTTCGGATTCCCCGATCAGCCCGGCGTTGACGAATTCGGTGTAGAGCTCCCCCGCGTATCTCACGACCGCTTCCTCATGGGGGGTGTCGCAGCCGCATCTTGCGGCAAGCGTACGCACGGAGGAGGATCTGACACTGAAGTCGGAATGCCCCTTTTTGAGGAGGTAATCCGTCTTCATGCCCTCCCTGAGCCCGTTGGGACTGACCTCCAGCCTGTTGATGTGGAGAAGTTCCATCAATGTCTCGATGACGGCCCCGCCGCCGATTACGATGTCCGCGCGCGACTGGCTTATCTTCGATAATTTGCATCTCTCTTCGGAGGTCATTCCGCAGAGCAGGCTCATGAAGGATTTGAGCTCGGACAGGGCGAGATACGAACCGTCGCCGTCGCCCCTCCTGGAAGCGCATGCCTCCGCCAGAGCCTCCACGGTACCGGAAGATCCGACCGCGTTGTCGAAGCCCAGTTCCTTTATGGATGCCACCGAACGGTAACACTGTTCCGCGACGGACATCTTCAGGGATCCGTACTGCTTCGCGGACACTTTTTGACTCTGATCGATACCCGATCCGAACGCCAGCCTCACCGCTCCGAGGGAGAGGCTGTCGAGGTACAGGTCCTCTTTCCCGTAGGCGAGAGCAAGTTCCGTACTTCCGCCCCCGAGGTCGATGCACAGGGTACGTTTGGGGCTGACGGGTCCGAGAACCCCCAGCCTCACCAGCCTGGCCTCTTCGAGACCGGGGATGACGCGGAGATTGATGCCGCATTCCTTTGCGACGTTCACCAGATCGTTGCGGTTCGGTGCCTCCCTGGCGGCGCAGGTGGCCATGGCGATGATGTTCTCCGCGCCGTTCGCCCTGGCGATGGATACGAACTTCGATAGGACAATCCTGGATTTTTCAAGGGTCGGACGGTCGATCTCCCCGGTCTCGTACAGGGATTTCCCCATACGGACCGACTCCTTGTCCTGATAGACCGCCGTACCGGTGGAACCGTCGTAGAAACGGACCACCAGCATATGGATCGAGTTGGTGCCCACGTCTATGAATGCTACCGTCTCAGGCATGCCATGCACCTTTGTGCTCCATGAACCATTCCTGGGAACGGAGTTTTTTCTCCCCCGTCTTCCTCTTCTTCAGCACATAGGTGCCGTCGGGCTGCAGCACCCTCGCCTTGACGTTGTCCCCGAGACAGATGTTCAGGATGTTGTCCCTGATGGCGACCATCATATCGGGGTCCAGTATGGGGAACAGGGTCTCCACCCGGGCAAGAAGGTTCCTGGGCATCAGGTCCGAAGATCCCAGATACATCTTCGGGTCGCCGTCGTTGAGGAAATAGTATATCCTCGCATGTTCCAGGAAGCGGTCGACGGTACTGGTGACCGTGATGTTCTCCGAGACCCCTTTCACGCCGGGACGCAGACAGCAGAGACCCCTGATGTTGAGGTCGATCTTCACGCCTGCCTGCGACGCGCGGTACAGTTCGGCTATGATATCCGAATCGATGAGTCCGTTGGCCTTCATGGCGATGTAGGCCTTGCGGCCTTCCCTCTTGTGCTCCGCCTCCCGCTTTATCATCTCGATAAGCGTGCTCTTGAGATTCAGCGGGGCGACCAGGAGATGCTTGTAGTTCCTCGGACCGAAAT
This sequence comes from Acutalibacteraceae bacterium, assembly GCA_963646785.1. GTDB lineage: Archaea > Thermoplasmatota > Thermoplasmata > Methanomassiliicoccales > Methanomethylophilaceae > Methanomethylophilus. Next base: position 12,365 of record CAVIXW010000030.1, on the reverse strand, counting down.
AACCGGTGAGCGCATTGAAAAGCTCCCCCACGTCCTCTCCGATCTCCCTGTTGCAGGTCATGAACGAGATGTCGGAGTACTGCTTGGCGGTGTTCTCGTTGTAGTTGCCGGAGCTCATGTGCGTGTACCGGACCAGGTGGTCCTTCTCCAGTCTGACCACCTGCAGCAGTTTGGAGTGGACCTTGAGATTGACAGGGCCGTAGACGACGTGGACGCCGATCTTCTCCAGCTCCCTGGCGACGGCGATGTTGTTGACCTCGTCGAATTTGGCCCTCAGCTCCATAAGGACGGATACGGCTTTGCCCTGGTCCTTGGCGCGCATGAGCTGCCTTATGATCTCGGGATTCTTTCCGATACGGTACAGACAGATCTTGATGGACTGGACGTTGGGGTCCTCGGCGGACTCCTTCAAAAACCTGACGACCACGTCGAAAGATTCGAAAGGGTGGAAAAAGATCCAGTCCTTCTTCTTCAGGGCGGAGAACATGCTCGCGCTCTCCGCGATTTCCGCGGGGATCACGGGCGTGTACGGCTTATCCCTGAGGTCCGGACGGTTGAGTCCCGCGATCTCCCAGAGGTCGGTGAGCATCATCCCCTTGTCCGAAGCGCAGGTGACCTGGTTGTCCCTCAGTTTAAGGTTGCGCGCAAAGACGTTGGTAAGATCCGTGGGCATGGTGTCCTCCACAACCATCCTTACCGGGAATCCCACATCCCTGGAGTCCAGGGCATCCTCGACGGCCGACATGAGATCGACCGCCTCGTCGATGGTGACCTTGACGTCCGCGTTCCTGGTGATGCGGAACTTGTAGGTTCCGAGGACCTCGAGATCGGGGAAAAGCGATCCGATGTTGTCCTTGATTATGTTCTCGAGCAGTACGTACTGGTGCGTCTTCGAAGGAGAGGGCACCTTCACGAAACGGGGAAGGATGCCGACCGGCACCTTCACGCGTGCGTAGAGAATCTCCTGGTCCCGGCGGAGCTTCACCGCCACATTGAGTGAATTGTTGGAAATGAACGGGAACGGATGGGAGATGTCGAGGGCCAACGGGGTGAGAAGGGGCTGCACCCTTTCCGTGAAGTAATCGTCGACCCACATCTTCTGCTTCGGATCGAGGGCGGAAACGGAAAGGATGGATATCCCGTTCTTCACCAGCGCGCTCTCGATGTCTGTCCAGCAGGCCTCGTACCCGTCGGTCAGGTCGTTGACCTTTTCGTTGATGAGCTTGATCAGCTCGTCCTTGTCCTCCATGGTGTCCGGACCGATGTTGACGAGACGGTCGACATAGGCTCCGAGAAGACCGGGCATGCGGATCATGAAGAACTCGTCCATGTTCCCGTAGCAGATGGCAAGGAACTTGACACGTTCGAGAACGGGGTTGGTGCGGTCCATGGCCTCGTCGAGACAGCGTTTGTTGAATGCAAGCCACGAGATCTCCCTGTTGATGTAAAGGGAGCGCCCGTAAAGATCGATCTCTCCGTTTCCTGCCATGATATCACTCCTTCTTTCCGACCTTAGATTTCCTGCTCTTTCCGAACCTGATGTCCACGGACATCCCGTGGGCGTGGAGACCTTCCACTTTCGCGAGGGTGGTTATGGTGGGGGACAGGTTGGCGAGTCCCTCCTCGGTAAGCATCTGCACGGTGGACGTCTTGCGGAACATGTTGGCGGTGAGGCCCGAGTAAACCCTTGCGTATCCGGAAGTGGGAAGCACGTGATTGGTTCCCGAAGCGTAATCTCCGGCGGCGATGGGGGTGTAGGGGCCCACGAAGATGGATCCCGCGTTCCTTATCTTCGAAAGGACGTCCTGCGGATCCCTGACCTGGATGCACAGGTGTTCGGGTGCGATCCCGTTCATGGTTTCGATGGCGAGGTCCATGTTCTTGCACACGATATATCCTGAATTGGCGGTTGATTTTGCGATGATGTCCCTGCGGGGTTCGTCCTTGAGAAGGTCCATCATGCATTTCCAGACCTTGTCGGGAAGCCCGGGATCGTCGGTGACCAGAACGTATGCGGAGGAAGGACCGTGCTCCCCCTGTGCGATGAGATCGGCCGCCACATACTCGGGAACGGCGGACGAATCGGCCAGAACCGCAGCCTCGCTGGGTCCTGCGGGGAAGTCGATGAGAATGTCCTTCTGGAGAATTATCTTCGCCTCGGTCACGAACATGTTGCCCGGGCCGACGATCATCTGTACTTTCTCGATACTCTCGGTACCGAGGGCCATGGCGGCTATGGCCTGGGAACCTCCGACGGTGTAGATCTCGTCGCATCCGGCCACATCGAGTGCGACCAGAACCGCGGGAGTGACGGGTGCCGGAGTGCAGCAGATGACCTCGTCCACGCCGGCGGTCTTGGCGGCAACGACCGTCATGAGCGCGGACGAGGGGTACGCCGCAAGACCGCCGGGAATGTAACAGCCTACCCTCTCGAGGGGGGTGCTCTTGATGCCAAGGGTTATCCCCGGTTCAACCTCCGTGGTCCACATGTCCGGGGGAAGCTGCATCCTGTGGAAGCGCTGAATGTTGTAGGTCGCGTTCTCGATCTCGTCGACGACATCCTGTTCGAGTTTTTCGTAGGCCGCGTCGATCTGATTCCTGGAAACGCGGACGCTCTTGAGCTTGACCTTGTCGAATTTCTCGGTAAGTTCGATCAATGCCTTATCTCCGTCGGTGCGAACCTGTTCGATGATCCCCTCGACGATATCTCTGACCTTGTCGGTCTCGTTTTTGCGATTTGCTATCCAGAACTCCTCACTGATCTCCTTCCATTTATCGGGTGCAACGAACGGTTCGGACTTTGTTTGCTTCGCCATGATTCCTGCTATGCGGGGGTCCTTATTATAGTAATGCACGCACGCGGAAAACCGTATGCGAACGTGCGGGACCCGGTCGGAATCGACCGCCACTTCCAGGGGCGCTTCCGGAGGACCGAATATCCGAATCGGAAACTAAAACACGTACGTAGTGATTTTGACGGCCTGGGTCTTCGGATACGATAAAAACAAAAGGGCCGGAAACCGAAACTCGGACGGTTACGGAATTGGGCAAAAAGCGACCTAACTCCCATTTGACCGCATCTTTCCCGCACGATGCGTCTGACATACATTAAATAAGAAGAGCAGGTAAACGGATTCAATGAAGGTCCTCATTATAGGCGGGGGCACCGTCGGTGCCGCATCCGCCAAATCCGCACTGGCCGGAAACGACGTATACGTCATCGAAAAAGACGATACCGTAGCGGAGACCATCAAGAACAGTCTCCCGGTCTCCGTTCTCAAGGAGGATGCCAGTAATCCCAACGTCCTCATCGCCGCGCTGGACCGCATCAACCCCGAATTTCTGTTCTCCGCCGTCAGCGACGACGGGATCAATCTTTTCATATGCGAAGTTGCCAAACGTCATCTTCCGAGCATCCGCACGATCTCCTGTATCAGAAATCCGGAATTCCTCAAAACCGACGGCTACGAGGGCGTGGACACCCTCATTTCGCCGGATATCATCACCTCCGAAAAGATGATCCGCATAGCACTTCTCGAAAATGCGACCAACTACGAAAAACTGAATTTCGAGGATTATGCGCTGACCACGTTCCGTATCGAACGCGGACATCAGATCGTCGGCAAGACCGTGATGAACATCGAACTTCCCAAGGGATGTGCGATCGTATGCATTTACCGGGGAGATAATGCGATCACGGAGATCGCCACGACCGAGATCCATGCGGACGACAGGATAATCGTTCTCGGAAACTCCGAGGCCACGTCGGAATTCAACGAACTGATCGGTATCAAAAAGGAAGCGAGAGAATTCGTCATCCTGGGTGCCGGCCCGCAGGGACTCGCCATCGCACGCCGTTTCACCGAGGCCGGAAAGAAATTCTTCGTGAAGGTTCTGGATAACGATCTCGAAAGATGCCGCGAAGCTTCCAGGACGCTGAAGAGGACGATTGTCGTCAACGGAAACGTCATCGACCCCCAATTCCTCCAATCGGAGAGTATCGACCGTGCCGATGCGCTGATCTCCGTCATGAATGCCGACGAAAGGAATCTTCTTGCATGCATGACCGCGATGAGGTTCGGGATCAGAAAGATCATTTCCAGATATTCGATCGAAGAATACGAGGGCGTCTTCAAATATGCCGGGATCGAATCCGTCATCGGCTGGCACAGGATCATTTCGAACGAGGTCATCCGCGTCATTTACCTGAAAGACAATATTTCCGTCCACGTCCTGGAAAATCCGGGAGATTTCTTTCTCTGTTTCACCATGGACGAGACCTCGCCTCTGAACGGCCGGTTCCTCGGGGACCTCGAAATTCCCGAGGGGGTCAGCATCTGCGGTATCCGCCGCAACGGGACCACGTATTTCACAGACCTTCTCACAAAGTTCGAACCGAAGGACGAAGTACTTATCTTCGCCCATTCCGTGGATTCGATCAAGCTCGTTGCGCTGTTGGGACGTAACACGCCGGAGTTATGACCATGTTGGACGGAACGTTGAGACGTGTCAGGTCTTTGCAACGCTGGGACAGCGCGTTCATCAGGATCCTGGGTCTCATCGAGATACTGCTGACCGCATCGCTGATGGTCACGGCCGCATACGCATCCGCGACGGGGGAGGATGCCCATTACTACACATACCTCATACCCATCGTCGGGGGCCTCGGTCTTTTTCAGACCCTGTTCTTCTCCAACAGGTCCTCCCTCAATCCGGCAAGCGGCATCCTGCTCATAGCCGTGATGTGGCTGGTATCCTTCGTGATCGCCTCGCTACCTTTTGTTCTGTACGGACTTCCGTTGGTGGATTCGTTCTTCGAGGGGATCAGCGGCTACACCACCACCGGCGCAACCGCCGTGAGCGATCTTTCCCGGCTTCCGAGCAGCCTGCTGCTTTGGAGGGGGGTTATCCAATGGGTCGGGGGTATCACCCTTTTGCTGAGTTTCACATTCCTGCTCCCTGCTATCGGCATGGGCGGCGCAGGATTCAACTCGAACGAATTCGAAGGTTCCGGAAGCGACAACTTCACGATGAAGGTCACCTCCGCCTCCCTCAACTTCCTGAAAATCTATGCCCTTCTGACCGTGGCCGAAGTGGTAGCACTCATGTTCTGCAGCGTCGGCAGTTTCGATGCGCTGTGCATAGCGCTTTCGAATATCCCCACCGGCGGCCTGCTTCCGCATGACGAAAGCATAGCCTATTATCCCGTCTCCGCACAGGCGGTCACTCTGGCGTTCATGCTGCTGGGGGCGACAAATTTCTATCTTGTGTTCAGGGCGATGTTCAAACGGGATGCCGCAATCCTCGGAGACGGGGAGCAGAAATCGATGCTGAGGTGGTACCTGATGGTGGCATTCATCGTTTTCCTCGCATTCGTCATCCCGACCGGGAATCTGGATTCCGATACCGTATGCAATTCGCTATGGAAATCGGTGTTCAGCGTCATATCCTCCGGTACGGGGACCGGTTTCTCGATCTACAATTACAGCGAATTGTCCGGAGCGGGAAATCTCACGTTCATCTTCCTCATGCTGATGTTCGTCGAGTTCATCGGAGGATGTTCCGGCTCGACCACGGGAGGTATCAAGGTTTACCGTCTGATGGCATTGAAATCATACATCTCGAGCAGCATGGACAGGATCCTCCACCCGAACGCGGTCATTTCCATAAGGGCGAACGGCAGATATCTGAGCGAAGAGTCCGTGACCAATGTCCTGTCCACGATCTTCCTGTTCATCATCGGTATCTTCGCTGGTCTGGCATTGATCATGATCTTCGATCCGGCCATGACCCTTCAGGAGCAGTTCGGTATCGTCATCGCAGCCATCACCAATGCGGGAATCGCTCCGTTGGACAACTTTTCCGTACTATCTGTCGAATCCAAGGTGATATTATGCTTCCTGATGTGGCTGGGTCGTATGGAAATGGTGATGGTCATAATCCTCTTCACCAAAGGATTCTGGACCGATCTCAAACTGGAAGCGGGAAGAAAAAGAAGTTTCGGGAACAGGAAAAGGACCCACAGCAGATGATCTGCCGAGGCCGAATCCCCGGAAATCTCAGCTGTCCCTGCAAAGAGCCAGGATCCTGAATATCGCAGGACTTCCGGGTTCTTCTTCGTTTATGGCGCCCGCGGCGATCTTGGCCTCCCAGTAGGAGCCTTTCTCGGCAAAGCAGAGACCGATGGTTTCCAGAGCGCCGAGGTGCTTGTTCTCTATCTTCAGTGCCTTCGAGGAAAATGCGCCGCCCGCGGTCGAATTCCCGTTCAGCCATTGATAGAACGCCATCAACGCATAACCGTCGGCGGATTTGTCCTTCATACGCTCTTTGGCATATTTGGCCGCGTCTTTGGTCCTGCCTGCAAGGACCAGTGCAGAAAGGTAGCACCTTCCGGCACGGTAGCTGTTGCTTCCCGCAAGGATTTCCTGCGCGAGTGCGATGGCCTCGTCATGCCTTCCCAGGGAACCCAGGACCTGTACTTTCAGTACCAGGTCAATCTCCTCATGGACGGACATTTTGGAAAGAGCGTCCATGGCGTCGTCGTATCTGTTGGTGCCGTTGAACACGGCCGCACGGGCACGGAACACCCTGTCGCAGTCTGGGAGTTCCGAAAGAAGGATGTTGGCATCCTTGAGGCATCCGAGCGATATGAGTCCCTGCACGATAGGGTATTTCTGATCCGCATCCTCGGGAACATGCGACATTATCAGGGATACGATCACGGAATGGTTCTTCCTGTCGCCGATCGTCAGAAGCATGGATGCGCAGGTCAGAAGGAGCATCGGATCGTCCGAGTTCTTGGAGGCGAGGTCCATGATCTGCATGGATGCTTTGTCTGCACTGCCTTCCTTTATCGTCTTTCTTATGGCCTCGAGGGCCTCTTCGTTTGTCATCGTAACGGATACTCCAATCTTCATTATAAGATTCGTCCTGTTTATATCCTGTAAGCCTTTAAGACCCTTGATGAATTCGGAAGACATCGATTACGGGTACGCAAACCCGTTCGCCCTGACCAGGTACCTGAAGAACAGCTGCCGTATCTGCCCCAAATGCAGGAAAGAATGTGTTTTCGATGCCGGATTCGATCAGGACAGGGAGATCATAAATCTTGTCGCAATATGCGATTCCTGCGGAAAAACCGCATTGGTACCTGTCCTCGATGCAGACGAAAACCTTTCTATCCGCATCAAAGATTCCGACGATCCCTACGAACCGGACCGGGAATGTTTCGAATTGAAAGAAAAACTCGGAGATGCAACGGTCCCGGGTTCCGGAAAAGAAACTCTGGCACTGTTCTCCGGGTTATCCGAAAAATATGCGGATACGCGCCGTATATCCGCATCCATCGACCTGTCGGTCCGGATAGTCGGGGAATACAGGAAACACATCGGCGAAGAAGGCTGGGGGGATGCATTGGACGACTGTTTCGAGGAGATCACAAGGATCTATAACAGGGCATTCTGCATCGACAAACTCGGACGTGTTTCGGAACTTCTGAAAGAATTCCTGCCCCTGGCCGAGGGAATGCCGACCGCCGGGGGATTCCGCATAAGGGACCATTACGCCGAATCGCTGTCGCGTGATGATCCGAACGGATCCATCGGATATCGTCGGAAAATGATCGATGAGCTGGAATCGATGAAAAGGTGCGGCACTCTGGGCGGATCTGATATCTACCTGATCAGATCGTACGAATCCTTGGGAATGTGCCTGTTATGCAAAGGAGACTCGGAAAAGTCATTCAAAGCCCTGAAAAAAGCATTCGACCAGATGTACGGAATGTGCGAGCAGTGCGGTGATTCTTCCGAAACCCTGCTGATGGAGCTTGTGCGCATCACTTTCGAGTTCTCGGAAATGAGTGCTCTGAACGGCAAATTAAAACGCGGTATCGAAGCGGCCAAGAATTGCGTCAGGATATGTTCCAGGCACAGATCGGAATGCCCGTTCCCATATGCGGCTGCAGTGATCGGGAAGGCGAAACTCGTCAACTCCACCGATTCGGACATACCGCCCGCCTTAAAGGACGAAATGGACGGAACGATCGAATTCCTGGAAAACATCGATGATGACAAGAAATATACCTATCTTGCCACGGCGTATTTCCTTCGTTCGTCATTGAACGACAAGGATATCATCGAAACCGATTATGCCGATAAAGGGTGCCGTGTCATTCAGGAAGGATTCTCGAAAGGGCTGATCCCCGAAACGATCGCCTCTGCGTCTGTAACCCCGTATATCACATACCTCGATTCTCAAAAAGATCCGAAAGCAGACAGATTCCGCAAAGAGTTCATGGATATAGGCATCAGCATCCTACCCTCAATGGATTCTATATTCAACAAAAACGGACCGATCGGTTCCGCAAACCGTCCCCCAACATCGTGACCGGTACGGGCCCTGCTATCATCAACGACCCTTCCGGGACATGAGCGGTTTTATGCATACAATTCTGTTCGGAGCATCACTGTGTGTAACGGGATATATGCCGTTGTTGTATGTGACCAAAAACCTTCGGACTTTAAAAGTTCATAGCGGCCTGATGCGCCATTCCCTTTTTGAAGCCACTGATAAGTGCCAGACTATAACAATCGGACAATTTTGTTTGACAGTTCTTCATCCATCAGCCATATATATCTTCACTGCGGTCTACGAGCATCCATTATGTTGACGAGAATCACCATCCAAGGACTGTTCAACGAGACCGATTACGATCTTCAGCTCAAAAACGGACCGCTCACATTCATCCATGCGCAGAACGGTTACGGTAAGTCCACGCTCATGAAACTGGTGTACAACATACTCCGCGGAAATCTCGAAGAGGTCCGCTCCATCCCATTCCAGAGGCTGATGCTCTATTTCGATGATGAAACCAAGATCATAGTGGAAAACCGCAGCCGGGAACTGAACGTTCTCCTCTCGAAAAGCAGACTGGAGGAGGAGGCCACCCAAAACGATCTGACCGAGGTCCTCAACACGCTTTACATCGGGCCGGAAAGAACGTACATCTACAACTCCGAAGGGGTATTGTGTCCTGCGGTCGACCTCTACATGTCCGAACTTTCGGAAAGTATCAGAAAAGCCATCGACGACAGTAAGATAATTCCCGATGAGGCGGCCGACATAGAATATTCCGAAACCGACCTGGATACGATGTTCAAGAACATAGAAGCAAAGCTCAACTTCATCCGCCAGGCTGGATTCGGCCCCGTGATCCCTTCCGGATACAGGTTCCCTCCGACCCGTTACGAGATCGGCCAGAACCTCTCCAAATACAAAGGTCTGGCCGTCTCGCTTCAAAAATATGCGGACAAGTACTATCTCTTCGCGGAAAGCATCGTCGTATATCTGGATATCATTAATTCCCTTTTCGTCAACAAGACCGTCAGCATCAACGTAAAAGGATTCCCGGAAGCCAAAATGGACCGCAGCAATACCATCGTCCAGATCTCCAAATTCTCCTCCGGCGAGAAACAGATTATGATCATGTTCTACCTCCTGCTGTTCAAAGGGGTCCCCGGATCGTTGGTTATCATAGACGAACCGGAGGTCTCGCTGCATGTTTCCTGGCAGCAGCAGATCGGAAAATTTGCTAAGGACATCGCCAGGATCAGAAAGCTCCAGCTTATCATTTCCACCCATTCCCCATCCGTTATCCACGACGATTGGGACCTGGCAGTCGAATTGTCCCCCGACGGCACGCACTGAGGATTTCTCATGATCGGTACGATCTCTTCGTCGGATGTGGCGAACGAGATGTCCATGATGCGTTCCGTATTCAAGGGAACGTTCCTGGTCGTCGAAGGGGCCAGCGACTGCAGGCTGTACACCAAGTTCATCGATAAAGAGAAGGTCAGCATAATCGTCGCCCATTCCAAAACCACGGTGATACAGGCCGTGAACGAGGTCGTCGGAAAAAGAGGAGACGGGGCGGTCGTCGGATTCGTGGACAGGGATCTTGATTCGTTGCTCGGTAAACAATGCAAACCGCCCGTTTTTCAAACCGACAAACGCGATATGGAGGCGACGATCCTCTCGACCGCCGCATTCGATGATATTCTTGCCGAATACGGCGACCCCGGAAAAATGAAGAAATTCACGGAGTCGTACGGGTTGATAAGCGATGCTGTCGCGAAAGCCGCAGATACCGTCGGCCTGCTGATGTACATATCATACCGCAAGGGAATGAACCTCTGTTTCAAAGATCTGGAACATGAGAGATTCGTCCTCCGCGACGGCCTGAAGGTCGACCATTCGAAACTCGTGGCCGCCGTATTCGAGAACTCGATGCAGCAGAGGTATTCGCCCCGGGCGATCACCGAGCAGCTGCGCTCGCTCTGCGAAGAGTGGGGTTCCTCCTGGGATATCGCCAGAGGTCATGATGCGGTATCCGTGCTGAGGCTGGGGCTGAAGTGCATCTTCGGATCATACAACTGCCGCAACCTCACGGACAACGAATTGGGCGGTGCGTTGAGACTTGCCTACAGCAGGGACTATTTCGAGAACTCGGATCTTTACAGGAAGTCTGACGAATGGTGCTCGGACAAACACCTGGCACTGTGGAAAACGAGAGCTTGAACGAAGGTTACTCGAGCTCTTTGAAATCCTCCCTCTTCTCTCCGGAGGAGGTTTCCATTATGCTTTGGACCTTCCTTTCCGATTCCTCGAGGATTTTCTTGCAGTGTTCCCTCAGAGCGGCCGCATCTCCATAGATCTTGAGACTCTGATCGAGATCCAGTTTCCCGCTTTCCAACTTTCTGACCAGTTCCTCGAGCATGGTCATGCTCTCTTCGAAACTCAATTTCTCCGTGTCTATTTTCGTTTCCGTGTTATCGCACATTAGAATACCTCTTTGTCTGTGATATCTGCTTTCAGTCTTCCGTCCTTCATACGGACGGTTATTGCCGTTCCGGGCTGCAATGAAGACACCGAAGTTACTGCATTGCCTTTATCGTCGGCCACGAAACTGAATCCGCGGTCGAGGACATTATACGGACTGAGGGCATCGAGCCTTCCCGATAACCCCTCCAGAGTATGAACCTCGTTTGTGACAAAAGACTTGATCGACATATCGACCCTAAGGAAAATGCGTTCGGCCCCCGTCCTTTTGGCAGCGGTAACGGCCGCCAAAGCAGCCTCGGGACGTCCGCCGACCGTCAGGATGCGCCCGTGCATATCGGAAACCAATCTCTTCACGCAGGCATCCATTTTGGCCGACTGTTCGTCTATCCTGAGTCCCAGATAATCTATTTTCTCCCTTGCTCTCTCGGGGGATAATTTGGCATCAACAGCCTTGAATCTTTCCTCCATCACCCTGACCAACGAGGTAAGGGCACGGTAGGACCGTGTCTGATAATCGTTCAGCTGGCGGAGGATCTCGGCTTTGTCGCGGACAGCCACCTGTGCGGCCGCGGTGGGTGTCGGAGCCCGCATATCTGCAGCGAAATCGGCAAGGGTAAAATCGGTCTCGTGTCCGACGGAAGATATTATAGGAACCTTTGATGCGCAGATGGCTCTGACCACCGGCTCTTCATTGAATGCCCACAGGTCTTCCAGAGATCCCCCTCCGCGCCCGACGATTATAACATCCACTCCCACCCTGTTCAAAAGCTCGATCCCCGCCACTATCGAAGAAGCGGCCCCTTCCCCCTGTACCTGGGCCGGGGCGAGGAGGATGTCGACGGGGAACAGTCTCTTCGTCGTGGTGAGAATATCGTGGATCACAGCGCCCGTGGGGGATGTCACGACACCGATAGTTTTCGGATAGGCGGGCAGTTTGCGCTTGCGTTCTTGTGCAAAAAGTCCTTCGGCCTCGAGTTTCCTCTTTAATTCCTCGTAACGAAGGAACAGATCGCCAATGCCGGACCTTTTCATCGATTCGACGATGAACTGATAGGAGCCTCTTTCGACATATATGTCGAGATGCCCATAGGCTTCCACTTTCATGCTGTCGCCCGGAACGAAATCGATCCTGTTGGCCGCACTGCGGAACATCACGGCACGGATTTCGCTCCCGGGGTCCTTTATCGTGAAGTAGTAATGTCCGGAGGCATATTGCTTAAAATTGGAAATCTCCCCGATAACCCAGATATCCTTAAGACCCGGTGTCGAATAGAACAACTCCTTTACACGGGTATTGAGCTCCGTAACGGTTATCTTCTCGGACATATCGTGACGTCATTGACAATTTAGTACATAAATCACACCAAAATAAATGAAAAAGTGATTTTAACCACGATTCCATTCTACCGCTTCATGGATAAAAAAGAGATCCTCGGATGCGTCCCGGAAGATCTTTCCGGCAATCTGGAACATATTGTTTTAGAAAACAATTAATCTTACAGCAAAGACGCGCGAGAGAATATGAG
>CAVIXW010000029.1:0-17323 GCA_963646785.1 Acutalibacteraceae bacterium | reverse complement strand
GTGATAGCCTGCGCGATCGTGTCTCTCGTCATTATCGGAGGAGCATTCATGTACTGCAGACGCAAGCAGTGCTGAACCTGAAACCGTTTCCTTGACCGACGCATGACCCGAAGTCGATGAGATCCGTTCGAGACTTCGAAGCCCTCCGGACACCCGGGGGGCGTATCGGATTATGTTCGGCCGTTTTTCCACAGATCGATCATTCACAGGGAATATTCCTCCCGGAATGGCATGGTTATTTCAAAGATAACCTAATTCAAGTGAATAATACTGATTTTCGTCACCGACCGTATATGGATAAGCATGTACGGGGCCCGAATAGATATTGTTGATACACAAATCTATAATCATTAAAAATAATCTATAATCTTCTCAATATCTTATATATTACAATATATCCTATATAATTGAATATATATTATGTCGATTTTATCTATATACTTCGCCGAAGTACCAGAAATCAAAGGTGAACTCTTGAACATAAAAACAACTCTAATCGCAATCATCGCAGTTGCGGTCATCACCGGTGCCGGACCCGCAGTTATGCTCAACCACCATAACGATGACAGAACCGGCCTGAATGGCACCATAAGCATCCAGGGATCGACCACGGTAGCCCCCTATATGACCGCCGTGCAGGAAGAATGGCTTCATGTCCACCCCATGGTCGAGATAGAGATGACCGCCAGCGGATCCGGAGCGGGTGCATCGGCAGTCATCAACGAAACTGCCGACCTCGCAATGCTTTCGCGTGACCTTGAGGATTCGGAAAAATCGAGCGGACTTGTTCAGACCGTTATCGGTATCGACGGCATCATGGCCATTGTCAACAAGGCGGCAGGGGTCGACGACCTCACCTCCGAACAGCTTGAAAAAATATTCTCCGGACAGATCGCCAACTGGTCGGAAGTCGGAGGCAACGACAGGGATATCGCGGTCGTCTCCAGAGAAAGCGGAAGCGGAACCCGCGACGGTTTCGAAGAGGCCCTTAAGAAGGTGGATGAAAACTACAGTCTGAAATCATCCGCCATCGAAACGACATCGACCAACGCCGTGATCAACACGGTCGACATGACCGCAGGTGCTATCGGATACATCAGTATCGGATACACCGCCAACGTCAAATCGAATTCGACCGTTCTCTCGCTAGACGGCGTCACGGCTACCGAGGAACACATCAAGAACGGATCCTACCCCATCCAGAGGAACCTCGTGCTTGCGACCAAAGGCACTCCGACCGGACTTGCCTCAAACATTATCGACTGGATCCTCGGAGCGGACGGACAGAAACTTCTCCTCGAGAGAGGATTCGTCAACATCAGGAGCACCGACCCCTCCGCCCAGACCATCACGATACAGGGATCCACCACCATTGCCCCCTACATGCTCAAAGTACAGGAGATCTACAAGGGCAAATTCAGCAACATAACCATCGATATGACCGCCCACGGTTCCGGAACCGGGGCGGCCGCGGTCCTCAACGGTACCGCCAACCTCGCTATGCTTTCCCGTGATCTCAAGGAGTCCGAAATCGCAAGCGGACTTGTTCAGACCACCATCGGCCTTGACGGGATCATGGCTATCATCAACACGGATGCGGGGGTCAGCAGCCTCACATCGGAACAGCTCGAAAAGATCTACTCCGGAGAGATCACCAACTGGAAAGAGGTCGGAGGCAACGATAAGAAGATCACCGTTATTACGAGGGAATCCGGATCCGGAACCCGCGACGGTTTCGAAGAGGCCCTTAAGAAGGTGGATGAAAACTACAGCCTGGTATCATCCGCCATCGAAACGTCATCGACCAACGCTTTGGTACTCGCGGTCAACAATACCTTCGGTGCGATCGGATATGTAAGCATCGGACACACCGAGAAGATCAATTCGAAGTCCAATATCGCCATCGCAACCCTTGACGGGGTAACTCCCACCGAGGAACACGTCAAGGACGGATCCTACTCCATCCAGAGGAACCTCGTGCTTGCGACCAAGGGCACTCCGACTGGTGCCACTGCCGACCTTATCAGCTGGATTCTCGGAGCCGAAGGACAGGAACTGCTTGTTAAAAACGGATATATCAGTATAAGTGGATGATCATGTTCTCCTTCCCGAACGGCTCGATGAAGAAAATCAAAACGGATTCGGACAGCATCGTGAAATACGTGCTGATGGCGGTGTCGACCGTCGCCGTTCTGGTTGTACTCTTCATCCTGATATTCATACTGAACAACTCGGTCACCGCCATCAGGGAGATCGGCATCTGGAAATTCATCACGGGCAGCGTCTGGAAACCTTCCCAGGGGCTGTACGGAGCATCGTCAGTGATCCTCGGAACCCTTCTGGTCACCTTCGGGGCCATCGTCATCGCGATCCCCCTGGGTGTCGGAACGGCCATCTTCATGTCGGAAGTTGCCGACAAGAAGATCAGGAAGGCGCTCAAACCCGCGATCGAGATATTCGCGGGGATCCCCTCCGTCGTTTACGGATTCTTCGGACTGGTCACCCTCGTCCCCCTCGTTGCGAAACTGTTCCCCGATCAGACCGTATCGGGATTCGGATGGCTGACCGGATCCCTGCTTCTGGGTATAATGGCCCTACCCACCATCGTCTCGGTCTCCGAAGATGCCCTCAGGGCGGTACCCCGTACATTCAGGGAAGCTTCCCTCGCCATGGGAGCGACCCGCTGGGAAACGACATCGAGGGTCGTTGTCCCCGCGGCGATATCCGGTATCGCATCCGCGGTCATCCTCGGTATCGGAAGGGCTGTCGGGGAGACCATGGCCGTCATGATGGTCACCGGCAACTCCGCGCTTATCCCGGAACCTCTCTGGGACGTGTTTTCGTACGTCCGTACGATCACGGCCACGCTTGCATTGGAAATGCCCGAGGTCGTCGTGGGAAGCACCCACTACTCCGCACTGTTCCTGCTGGGTCTTATCCTGATGCTGATGGTGTTCGTCATCAACCACCTGGCAAGGCAGATCGTGAAAATGACGGAGAAGAAATTCCGCGGAGAACACAACCCCCAGCTTCGCAGAATGCTCGGCAAGAAAGGTTCCAAGCAGTTCAGGAAGGGCTGCAGGGCCATCCTTATCGTCATAGTTCTCTATATGGTGCTCTCGCTCTTCGTGAACGAGAACGAGGCATTGTTCGGATCCCTCTTCCTCGCCATCCTGGTGGATATGGCCCGCATCTTCATTATCAACAGAAGCAGGGAGACCAAACAGAAACTGGCCCATTGGACCCTGTTCGGTACCGCCATGTTCTGCGCCCTGTATCTTGTATGGATCCTCGGAACCATAGTCGTCGGTGCCCTTCCCGCTCTCAACTGGGATTTCCTCACGCAGTATCCGAGGAGTTCCGGGACCGCCGGAGGCATCCTTCCCGCCATCGTGGGTACCGTCGAACTGATCATCGGAACGGCTGTCCTCGCCCTCCCCATCGGTATCCTCTCCGGTACGTATCTTATCGAATATTCCAGGAAGGGAAAATTCTCCTCGATGGTCGAGCAGGCGATCGACGTGCTCAACGGAACCCCGTCCATCGTCTTCGGTCTGTTCGGCGTGGCCGCCATAGTCGTCCTCATGGGGCTGGGCATATCGCTCATCGGAGGCTGCATCACGCTTTCGTTCATGATCCTCCCCGTCATCATCAGGACCACGGAAGAGGCCATCAGGAACGTTCCGAGAGAGATAAGGGAGGCATCGTACGCAATGGGTGCCAACAAATGGCAGACCACGTTCAAGGTCGTCCTCCCTGCGGCCCTCGGCGGTATCATGACCGGATCTATCCTCGGACTGGGACGTGCGGCAGGCGAAACCGCACCGATCATGTTCACTGCTGTAGTGCTTATGAAATACAAACTCGATTTCGACATCACCTCGCCCGTGATGGCCCTGCCGTACCACCTTTACTACCTTGCGACCGAGGGGACTGCCGACCCGTCGTTGCAATACGCCACCGCGCTCGTGTTGCTTTCGATAGTCCTCGCGATGTTCCTCACGGCGAACTACATCAGGGAACGCAGCAACAAAATGAACCAGTGGTGAAAACATGGAAGAAAAACAATCAGACAGCGAATGCGTCCTGGACATCAGGAACATCAATCTCTGGTACGGGGAGAAACAGGCCCTCTTCGACGTGAGCATGCCCGTACAGAAAAACAAGATCACGGCCCTTATCGGTCCGTCCGGATGCGGCAAGTCCACATTGCTGAGAAGCATCAACAGGATGAACGACCTCGTCCCCGATTGCAGGATCAAGGGAGAGATCGTGTTCGACGGAAACAACATCTATGCTCCCGGTGCCGACGTGAACGGGATCAGGAAGAGAATCGGAATGATCTTCCAGAAACCGAACCCCTTCCCCATGTCCATCCGCGAGAACCTAACCTACGGGCCGAAGATCCACGGTGTCGACAAAAAGAAAGACCATGACGAGATCGTGGAGAGGACCCTCAGGCAGGCCGCCCTCTGGGACGAAGTGAAGGACAGGCTGGATTCCAGCGCCCTGGCGCTTTCGGGAGGACAGCAGCAGAGGCTGTGCATCGCGCGTGCCCTGACCGTGAATCCCGAGGTTATCCTGATGGACGAACCCACATCCGCGCTCGACCCCATCGCCACCGCGAAGATCGAAGAACTCGTCTGCGAACTGAAGAAGGATTACACCGTCGTCATCGTCACCCATAACATGCAGCAGGCAAGGCGTATCAGCGACAAGACCGGATTCATGCAGCTCGGCGAGCTTATGGAGTTCGGAGACACCAAGCAGATATTCGAGGCTCCGGAAAAGGAAATAACATCAAACTATATACGCGGAATATTTGGGTGAGTATCAATATATACTCTGAGAGGAAAGATATGATCAATATATATCCCGACGACCGCTCCGTGGACATAAGAAGAGTGCAGATGACCGGCGGGTCATCGTTCATGATCACGCTGCCCAAATCCTGGGCGGACTCGGTCAGTCTGAAAAAGAACGATCCCGTGATGGTCAGTCCGCAGCCGGGTGGCGGACTGCTTCTCACGGCGGGGAATATGCCGGAACAGAATTCGGAATATCCCATCACCATATCCACGGATTCGGTCTCGGATCCGGAAGCCCTGTACAGACAGCTCATCGGAGCCTACATTGCGGGGCACGGCCAGATCATCATCACATCCTCACAACCCCTCAGAGGGGAGCCTTTGGAAACGATCTCCAAATTCACCCAGACCTCAATCGGAATGGAGATCGTGGAGGAGGACGAGAGTCGCATAGTCATGAAGGACCTCATGGACCAGACCGAAGTACTTCCCAAAAAGAACGTCCGCAGGGAGTATCTTCTCGTAAAGAGGATGATCTCCGACGTGATCCAGAGTTCCGAAGACGGGGACGTGTCGAGAATAGCATCCATGGACAACCGCGATACCGAGGTCGACCGTATCCACTGGCTTGTTCAGAGACAGTCGAGCATCCACCAGATGGATATCGGGCTCAGCAGCCGCATGGGCATAGATCTCCGCTCCGTCACGGGGTGCGTGGCGGTCAGCAAGACCCTTGAAAGAATGGGGGACCATGCGGTCATCATCAGCCGCATCCTGATAGGCCTCAACCACGAAAACACGACCCGGCCCGTGTTCGATACACTGACCCAGATCGGCAAGGAGATCATCGAGCTTATCGACGGAGTTCTGCAGGCATGGCTCGAGAACGACATCGTCAACGCAGAGAAATACGTCGAGCTTTCGAAATCGGAAGCGGGCAAGATAACCGCCCTGTTCAAATCGCACGAGAAGGACAATGTGGCGACATCCTCCATCAGCCTGCTTGCCGAAAGTGCGCGCAGGATCGTCGAGTATTGCGGAGACATCGCCGAATCCGCCATCGATACCGCCATGGAATGATCCTATCTCCCTGGTGCAAACCTTTTCCCGCCTCCGTCGTCGGGATTCTTAATTATCCGGACACCCATCGCGAGACGATTGATATGGTCGGTATTCCAGTCGTTCCCAAAAAATCGGAAAGAAAGTTGGCGCTTGTCGTGGTCGACATGCAGAACAAATTCCTCGTCGGGGCACAGGAGCAGACCCTTGAATCGGTGAAGAAACGCATTCCCGTCATCTCCGAAGCGGTCGATAGATTCAACAGGGCCGGGAGGCCCGTGTTCTTCATCAGTTACGACGGACTGACCCATTACATCGATGACAATACGGCCGAAGGCGATGCGGTGATGGACGGGATTGTAAAGGCGCCGGAGAACATCGTCATACACAAGTACAACATGAATTCCTTCAAGAACACCTGTCTTTCGGACGCGCTGCTTTTCAGCGGCTGCGATGCGGTGCTTCTTGTCGGAATGTATCTGGAATTCTGCGTTGCTTCGACATACTTCGGTGCCCATGATTTCAGGATCAAACCCTTCGTCCTGAAGGATGCGCTGATCCCGCTCAAAGAGGAGAATCTCGACAAATATCTCGCTGTCCTCGACACGATGACCATGGAAGAGGCGGAGGAAAATCTCTCGAACCCAGCAGCCAAACCGACGGTCAGACTGCAGACCGGCTGCCGAGATTAATGATGTATATTTATGTACATTAATGTATTAAATATAACTATTTGATATGTACTTTTATGGCAATACCCAAAGATGCTAGGATCAGCCTCTCTCCGGAGGATATTCCCAAAAAATGGTACAACTTCGCGGCCGAGGTTCCCGATCTCGCACCCCCGATTAACCCGGGTACGCACGAACCGGCAAAACCCTCCGACTTCGAACCCATATTCTGCAAAGAGATCATAAAACAGGAAGGTTCGACCGAAAGATGGATCGATATCCCCGAAGAGGTCCGCGACTCCCTTGTCAATCTCAACCGCCCCTCCGCCCTTCAGCGCGCATACAGGCTCGAGAAGGCGCTCAAGACCCCCGCCAAGATCTACTTCAAAAGAGAGGATATGAGCCCCCTCGGAAGCCACAAGGGAAATACCGCACTGGCACAGGCGTATTACAACGCGAACGCCGGTATCCACACCCTGACCACCGAGACCGGTGCCGGACAGTGGGGTACCGCTCTCGCCATGGTATCCAACCTTTTCGACATCAAATCTACCGTCTTCATGGTAAAAGGCAGCTACCTTGCGAAACCTCTCAGAAAAACCATCATCAACACCTACGGTGCCACCATCTACGCATCCCCGTCGAACGTCACCGAGTTCGGAAGGAAGGTCCTGAAGGAACACCCCGACACGCCCGGATCCCTCGGAATAGCCATTTCCGAGGCCTGCGAGGTCGCCGCCAAAGACGAGCACATCTGCTATTCTCTCGGTTCCGTTCTCAACCACGTCATGCTCCACCAGTCGGTCATCGGTCTCGAGACCATGCAGCAGATGAAGGTCGGAGAGATCGTTCCCGACTGCGTCATCGCATGCGCCGGAGGAGGTTCCAACCTCGGCGGAATGACGCTCCCCATGATCGGTGCCAAGATCGCCGGGGACAGGATGTTCGAGAACACCGAGTTCGTCGGTGTGGAACCCAAGGCCGCCCCCTCGATGACCAAGGGAGAGTACAGGTACGACTACGGAGACTCCGCCGGTTTCACCCCCCTCCTTATGATGTACACCCTGGGAAGCGACTTCATCCCGTCGTCGATCCATGCGGGAGGCCTGCGTTACCACGGAATGGCCCCTCTCGTATCCGCCGCGTACAACAAAGGATATCTTTCCGCCACGTCGTACGACCAGACCGAGACCTTCGAAGCGGGCGTCCTGTTCGCCAGGACCGAAGGCATCATCCCCGCTCCCGAATCGTGCCACGCACTCAAATGCGCCATCGACAAAGCGCTCGAAGCTAAGGAGAAGAACGAAGAAAAGACCATCGTCTTCTGTCTCTCCGGCCACGGTCTGCTCGACCTTTACGGGTACGAACAGTATCTCGAAGGGACCCTTCCCTCCTCGAAACGCAACGATTACTAAACCTTAAACGGGCGGCGGTCACTTTCGGCCACCCCCCGATTTTCTTTATATACTCAAGGTTCGCTGGAACCAATATGGCCGCACCAGGGGATACATACGAACGCGAACTGAAATACCTCCTTTCCGGAGAGACCAAAGCGATAACGAAAATGGTAAAGACCTGCAACGACGAAGAGACCCAGGCATACTGTTCCATGATCGACAATCCGTTCCTGGTGATACGGGCCGCGGGCTCGCTCGGCGTGGACCTCGTGGCACTCAGGTGGGATTTCTCGTTCCCGGTGGAGGTCAAAAGCTCGGACAACGACACGCTGTACATGAGCAAAACCGCAAGACTCATCGAACAAGCGCAGACCATGCTCGAGAGCTGCGACAGGTCGCATGTGATCCCGATCTATGCTTTCCGTCTCAAAGGGGTCAAGGGAGATCCGTGGAGGATATTCACCATCCCGTCCCAGAACGAACTGAGGGGCCATGCGGCCCTGCTGAGGAGGAAGATCCCCGCTTTGGACTCCAGCCGCAACGGAAATTTCATCATGAGATGGAATGACGGAATGAAGCTGAGCGACTTCCTCAGATTCGTCGGACTCAGCAGTTTCGATGATGTGCCAGAAGCATGTATGATGGCCTCGCCGGAAGAACTCTTCGATGAAGAAGAACCGTGAGGTGAACGTCAGCACTCATAGGGTTCATCACCGGTTCAGCCCTTTTGCTCTTCATCCGGACACCTCGCCGGTACATCCGCAAGCGGGTAAATAACCCATGGCCTGAAACCTGCGTCCGAAGACCGGTTCAGCCGAGGATGTCCGTCATACGTTTGACGGGAAGATACGCATTCCGGATAACTTCCTCGTCGAGACATACTTCGCCAGTGCCGTTCTCCAGGCAATCCAGAATCGATTCCGGAGAAATCATCTTCATGGTCATACAGAGCGACTGGTTTGTGAAATGGAATGTTTTTCCCGGACAGTGCTTTTCGAGCCTGTGCCCCATACCCATCTCGGTCAGGACGATGAATTCCTTCTTGTCCGAATTTTCGCAATAACGGAGGATGGCCTCGGTTGAACCGATGAACGAGGCGATGTTGAGAACTTCGAGCCTGCATTCGGGATGTGCGACCACCTCCGCATCCGGATACTTCTCCTGAAGTTCGCGGACCTGCCTGATAGTGACGCATTGGTGGACGGGGCAGAATCCGTCCCAAAGAACGATGTCCTTCCCGCTTTTCTCCCTGACGTATCTTCCGAGGTTCGTATCGGGAACGAAGATTATCTGGTTGTTGGGTATCTGCCTGACGACGTTCAGAGCGTTTGCGGAGGTACAGCAGTAATCAACGGCGGTCTTGGTCTCCGCAGTCGTGTTGACATATGCCACGACGGCCGCATCGGGATATTTCTCCCGGACCTGCCTGATCTGCTCGGCCGAACACATGGACGCCATGGCGCATTTGGCCTCGGGTTCCGGAAGATAGACCTTCTTTCCCGGCGAGAGGATCTTCGCGGTCTCCCCCATGAAGGAAACACCGCAGAAAACTATTATGTCCGCATCCGTCGCGGCGGCTTTCTGGGACAGTCCGAGGGAATCGCCGACATAATCTGCAAGATCCTGTACTTCAGGAGTGGTGTAGTTATGTGCCAAGATCACTGCATTCTTCGATTTCTTCAATTCGAGAATGCGTTTTGCGACGGATTCCATAGGCGTGGTTATTTTTGCCTCGTTTTTATAACATTCTATATACGGAGAGCAGATTTCCTTTCATGGACAAAAGGGAACAGACGGCGAATTCGCGTTTCAAGTGCTCCGAATCGGAACGTGCATGTTTCGAAGCTGGCATAAAGATGGCCACGATCTACCATCAGTTCGTCGGAAGCCCGTTCTGCAGAAGGAATGTAGCCGAACTCGAAAAGACCATTGCGGGCTGCATCGAGGTTCAGCCGTACGTTCTGTCGGCAGAAGTGAAGATCGACTGCAACGGTGTCAATAAAGAAGACCAGTATTCGTACGTCTCGCTGACCGGCGAAATGATAGATGCGAAGGTGGTAATCGGCATCGAAAACACCAGGGTAACGGCGGAAATGCGTTATGATGCCGAGCTGAAATATCCGCTGATGTTCGTTTCCGAAGTGTCGGTTATCTGAACCCCGTTAGGACTTCCTAATCTGCCAGCATCGACTTAGTTTATATATATGAAGAATGCCATTGCCCCTGTGGTGTCCACACATGGTCAACAACATAAAGATTGGTATCACAGGTCTTCCCGGCTCTGGCAAGACCCACACGCTGAAGCGTGTAATCGAAGTGTTGCTGAAAGAAGAGGACCTAACCATCGGCGGAATGATCGACGAGAAGATCACCGACGGCAGACACGACATCGGCATCAAGGTCTGCAACTTCATGACCAAGGAAGAGGTCGTCTTTGCCAAACCGGACATCGAAAGCAAGATCACCATCGGTACGCTCGGGGTCGACCTGTCGCTTTTCGAATCCGTCGCCATCGATGCCATCAGAAACGCCTGCGAGAATTGCGATATTATCGTCATCGACGAGGTCGGAAGGGTCGAGGTCGAAAGCCAGGCATTTGTGGATGTCGTCAAAGAAGCACTCGATTTCGACAAACCGATGATCATCACCCTTCATAAGAAATCCAGGAATCCGCTTTTGCAGGACATCAGAAGAAGAGACGATGTCAGGATCCTGGAGGTCACACCGATCAACAGGAACATCCTCCCCGCCAAGATTGTAAATATCATGCACGGTGAGAGGAATTGAATCCCCCCGGAACGGTTATCCGGGAAGGAAATACCGACCTCCTTGTTCCCGAGGTCCATTCGGTCAACGGGCCCGGAAAGATCCATGCGGGTTCCGTATTTTTCAACGAACAGATGGCTTTCAACCGGGACATCAGCATTATGCTGCTCCGCGCTCTGAAAAGACCCAGCATGACCGTTGCCGATGCGATGACCGCCACCGGAAGCAGAGCGGTCAGGATAGCGAACGAGGTTCCCGGAACCGAGGTCGTCGCCAACGACTACGACGAGAACGCCATCCCGTACATCGATGCGAACATACGCCTGAACAACCTGGAGAACATCACGTCGAGCCATGCGAACATGCATGTGCTTTTCACCGAGAGATCTTTCGATTACGTCGATCTGGACCCGTTCGGTTCTCCCTCGCTGTTCATCCAATCCGCCATCCGCGGAACCCGCAAAGGCGGGATCCTTGCCGTGACCGCCACCGACACCGCCCCGTTGGCCGGGGCCCAGGCCGCCAAATGCAGACGCAGGTATCAGTGTGAGCCGCTGAGAAGCTATATGTGCCATGAAGGTGGACTCCGCATCCTCTTGTGCACCATCGCCCGGGAAATGGGAAAATTCGACATGGGCATGAGGCCCCTACTATGTTTCAGTGCCGACCACTACTACAGAGCGTATGTCCAGATCGACGGCGGAACCCAGGCCTGCGACAGGATGCTGGACCAGCTCGGATATATGGGCTACGTGCCCGGAAATCCGAGAAAAGAAGTATCGCGGGAATACGATCGGGACCACCCCCTCGGACCTTTCTGGCTGGGGCCGCTCTTCGATAAAGAATTATTGTCCCAGATGTCCTCCGAAAATATGGCGCGCGAGAAAAAATGTGCAAAGGCCCTCGATATCTGGAGGAACGAGATTGATTCCGTACCGTACCTTTACGATATGAGCGAGCTTTCCTCGTATTCCAAACTCTCCCCTCCGAACCTGGAACGGCTCATCGAGAAGATGAACGAGATCGCACCCACATCCAAGACCCATTTCTCCCCCACCTCGTTCGTCACCGAGGCCTCCTTGGAAGACGTCCTGTCGGTATACCGCGAAACCGCCAACCGTCCGGCCCGAACCGTCCATTAACTCTTTTAATCAATGGTCCTTACGGGGAATCAGATATTATGCCGAGCCTAGCAATCATCGGGTCCCAGTGGGGTGACGAAGGTAAAGGAAAGATCATAGACTATCTTGACGAGAAGGCGGATCTCATCGTCCGTTTCCAGGGCGGAAACAACGCGGGACACACCATCGTCGTCGGCGACAAGGTGTTCAAACTCCACGGTCTGCCGTCCGGCGTCGTCAGACCCGGCAAACTGGCGGTTATAGGTAACGGAACGGTCGTCAATATCGAGGAGCTCCTCGACGAAATCGCCGAAGTCGAAAAACAGGGCGGCAACGTCGATGGCCTGAGGATCTCCGACCGTGCCGCGCTCATCATGAACTACCACAAGAGACTCGACGGTGCCGAAGAGAAATACCGCGGCAGCAAGCCTGTCGGAACCACGAAGAAAGGTATCGGTCCCGCATACCAGGATAAGATCGCGAGGATCGGACTCAGGGCCGGGGACCTACTCGAGAAGGATACTCTCGAAGAGAAGATCTCCCTTCTCCTCCCGTACAAGAAGGACCTCATGGACATGCTGGGTGCCGAGAAATGCTCATGCACGGTCGAATCCCTGATGGAGAAGATGCTCGGCTGGGGCGAGAAGATCGGCAAATACATCACCGACACGGGAGTTCTCGTCAACGAGGCGCTCGACGAGGGAAAGAACGTCATGCTGGAAGGTGCACAGGGTGCCATGCTCGATATCGACCACGGAACCTATCCCTACGTGACCTCGTCCTCTACCACCGGCGGAGGGATCTGCACCGGATCGGGCATATCCCCCAACAGGCTCGACAACTGCATGGGTGTCGTGAAAGCGTACACCACGCGTGTCGGAGAGGGACCGTTCGTAACCGAGCTTACGGGCGACGACGAAGCGCTCCTTCAGAAAAAAGGCGGAGAATTCGGCGTCACCACCGGAAGGGGAAGAAGATGCGGTTGGCTCGACCTCGTGGTCGTCAACCATGCGAAGACCACCTGCGGATTCACCTCGCTCGCCATCACCAAACTCGATGTGCTGAACGACTACGAAAAACTGCCCGTATGTACGGGATACGAGATCGACGGCACCGTCACCAGGCACTTCCCCGCTTCCGTCAAGAAACTAGAAAGGGCAAAGCCCGTGTATACGGAACTCAAAGGATGGAAAGGGTGGAACGACACGGAGGCCCTCGTCAAAGGCGGTTACGACGCACTTCCCGAAGAAATGAAGGATTACATCGCTTTCATCGAAAAGGAGACCGGTGTCCCGGCCGACCTTATCTCCGTCGGACCCGACAGGGACCAGACCATCTCCCGCAGGAACGATTGGTGGAACTGATCTGGTAACCCCCCGTCGGATTTCCGATGGGTGTGTTCATAAACCTCAAACACCTTCGATACCGTTTCTCAGAAATCCTGAAACGACGGATCGGGAATCCCGTTTATCCGTGCAAGGATCTTTCTTCCGGAGAAAGATTCGACAATTAACGGGGGCAGAGCCCCCGAATATGTTTCAGACTTTTCTTCTCGCCAAAACCGCGAGCGGCAGCAGACCGATGATGAAGATCGCTATGATCACGTAGATCAGATCTGCATCCGTTGCCGAGGGCGGTTCCTGCTTGACCCATCTGTCGTCTATCTTTTTGAAAGTCGATCCCGCAAGATTTGCCGCTGTCTGTTCGAGTTCGGTTTCGCCGTCGATGTCGTAGAATTTTCCGTTGAACGCAGAAGATCCGATAGATGTGACGGAGCTCGGAATGGTGACGGCGGCGAGATTGGCGCAGTCGAAAAATGCGTGATCGCCGATAGCTGTGACATAATAGGGGATCTCGTAGGACCTGTCGGTCTTGCCCGCAGGGTACTGTATCAGAACCGTCTTGTCATGGCTGAAAAGTATGCCTCCGTCGGAGCAGTATTTCGCATTTTTCTCTCCGACTTCGATCGTCGTGAGTGCGGAACATCCGTAGAACACACCGTTCCCTATTGCTGCGAGCGAGTCCGGAAGACTGATCGAAGCCAATGCGGTACAATCCTTGAAGGCCAGATCTCCGACGGAGGTCACCCCGTCGGATACGACTACGGCCGACAGGACAGATCTGCTGAGCTGCCAGGGAGCGTATCTGTAATATGCCTGTTGGGATCTGTCGGTGCCGTAGGCATACCAGGTTCCGTCTCCGGCGACGAATGATATGTTCTCGATATTGACACATCCCTCGAAGAAAGGATGCTCGTTGGATCCGACACTGTCCAGGCTTGCCGGGATGACAAGGTCTTTCAGACCGGCACAGTTTCCGAATGCCGACTCCCCCAGCACGGTAACGGACCCGGGGATGGAAACGGAGATCAGAGAGGAACACCCGCTGAAGGCACGGTCTCCGATCGATGTCACGCCTTCGTTTATGATGACGGTCGTCAGAGCGGACCTGCTGAGCTGCCAGGGAGTATAGTCGTTCCAGGATCCGTAGGAGTACCATGTTCCGGACCCCGTGAAAGTGATTTTCTCGATATTGGTGCAACCGAGGAACGTAGGCGAATAGACGGAGCCGACGCTGTTGAAATTTGCGGGGATGGTAAGCTCTTTCAGACCGGTACAGTCACTGAATGCGCGGTTTCCGATCCATTCGATGGTATCCGGTATGGATACGGAGCCGAGAGAGGTGCAACCCTCGAACGCAGAGTATTCGATTTTTGTGACGGAACCCGGGATGATCACGGAAGTGATTGACGTGCAGTTGAAGAAGGCCCTGTTGGAAATGAAAGTGACCGTGTCGGGGATCACGTAGGAAAGGTCGGTTTTACCCACCGGGTATTGGATCAGCGTGGTCTTGTTCTTGTTGAAAAGCACGCCGTCTATCGAACTGTAATACGGATTGCCCTCGTCGACATCGATGGAGGTCAGTGCGGTGCATCCGAAGAACGTCCAGTCACCCAAAGAGCTGACCGATCCGGGAATATTCACAACTGTAAGGGAAGTGCACCCACCGAACGCATAATATCCGGTCTTTGCGACAGAAGTGCCGAGATTTACGGATCCGACGGCCGTACAGCCATAGAACGCATATTCTCCGATGGTCTTTACGGAATTGCCGAGGGACACGGAGACAAGTGTGGTGCAGCCACTGAATGCGTAGGCATCGATCGATTCGACGGATTCTGGGAAAACGATGTTCTCGATTGATGTGCAGCCGCTGAAAGCGTTAGATCCGATCTTGGTAAGAGAGTTACCCAAGGTCACGGAGACGAGATAGGTACATCCGCTGAATGCATAGTCGCCTATCGTTTTGACCGATTCGGGGACCGAATACGATGTATCGTTCTTGCACACCGGATATTGGATCAGGATGGATCCGTCATGATCGAAAAGCACACCGTCCACGGAAGAGTATTTTGCGTTTTCCGGGCTGACGACGAACGAACTCATCGAGGTGCATCCGCTGAATGCGGACGATGCGATGGCGGTGACGGATCTACCGAGAACTACCTCAGTAACCGAAGTACAGCCGCTGAATGCGGAGTCTCCGATGGATTCGACGGAGTCCGGGACATTGATGGATTCAAGACCGGAACATCCCTTGAATGCGTTGGCATCGATCTTTGTAAGGTTGTTGCCCAAAGTCACGGAAGCAAGTTTTGTGCAGTATGCAAAGGCCGAATATCCGATCGATTTCACCGAATCTGGAATGACGACGGAGGGCAGGGAAACGCAGTTGTCGAATGCCGAGTATCCGATCGACCCGACAGAAGTACCGAGATACAATGAAGAAAGGGACGTACAGCCGCTGAACACGGATTTTCCCAACGAAGTTACGGAATCCGGGAGGGCGACGGAACCGATGTCGGTACAGCCGCTGAATGCGGAGTCTCCGATGGATTCGAGATAATTGCCGAAAGCAACGGTGCGGATCGAATAACAACCGTAAAACGCATAGGTTCCGATCGTTTTGACGGAATCGGGGAGGCTCAACGAGGACAGACTCGTACAACGATGGAAGCCATAGGATCCGATAGAGGAGATGGAATTACCGAAGGTCACGTCCGTAAGGGAGGAGCATGCGCTGAAAACAGAATCCCCGAGAGAGGTTACCGAATCCGGGATAGTGACCGATCTGATAAATCTGCAACCTTTGAATGCGGAGTTTCCGATCGTTTTGACACCGTACGGGATCTCGTATGTTTGGTCTACTTTACCGACCGGATACAGGATCAGGGTAGACTTGCTGCCGTCGAACAATACCCCGCCGTCGGTACTGTAGTTCGTATTCTCGGGGCTGACCGAGATCGAAGAAAGGGCGGTACTGTCGCTGAAGACCGCGGATCCCAACGATGCGGATCTTCCGAGATATACCGTGGCAAGAGAGGCGCAACCGCCGAACGCATAGTCACCTATCGAACCTACGGAATCCGGGACGGTTACGGATGTAAGAGAGGTACAATTGTAAAACGCCCTGCCTTCGATAGATGTGACGTTGCTGCCCAGAGTCATAGATCCGAGAGAGCTGCAACCGAAAAACGCATAGGTTCCGACAGATCCCACGGAATTCGGTATCGTTACGGAAAGCAGAGACGAACAGTAGTAGAATGCCCTGCCTTCGACGGATGTTATCGAATTACCGAGATCGACCGTAGCGAGAGATCTGCAAAAAGCAAATACCCAGGACCCGAGATCTGTAACAGAATCCGGGATTGTCACGGAGGTCAGTGCCGCGCATCCGCTGAAAGCCGAAGAACCGATGGAGGTGACGGAATCGGGTATGGTAACTGTGGTCAGAGCGGCGCAATCCTCGAATGCCGATTCACCGACGGATCCGATGGACCTGCCGACGGTAACGGAAACCAGGTATGAACACTTCTGGAATGCGTTTGTTCCGACAGTTGTGACGGAATCCCCTATTTCGACCGACTTGATCGAGTCTCTGAACGAATACCAGGGACACGGGCTGCCGGAAGAGTAATCATCCATCGGCCCGGAGCCTCCTATGGTCAGCGTGCCCGTGGTCTCATCAAAATCGTATGTAACATCCGAACCGCAAGAACCGGAATAATTGTCGGTGGCCGTAACATTCTCCAGATCTTCCGAGATGAGGTATGCGGAAATACAGACCACGGCGACCATCGTTATCAACAATAACTTCTTCATTGAATCCCCTTCGAACCTCTCAAACTGTCGTATCAGAAATCGGTTGCAAACAAAACCTGAGTTGACGGTGAATGGCAGGCGTGATTTAAAAACTGTCGGGAATGCGACAGCATGACACAAAAATAACCTGCATCGAACGCGGAAATCGCACCAGACCTCGGAGGCTGAACAGGTTGAGGTGCTGACACCCCGAAGGCTGAAATGACTGTTGCCAGGGCAGATAAGAGATGTTCGTGAATTCAGGAAAACGTTGCTACAATCTGTCATCATTTTGTCTACAATATATTTAAATTTTCATTAATCAAGTCTTAAGTTAATTTACGAAGGTGAAACCATTCT
>CAVIXW010000028.1:0-17498 GCA_963646785.1 Acutalibacteraceae bacterium | reverse complement strand
ACGATGCGATGCCCTGGAAGACGGATTCAACCTCTGCAAGATCATTCGAGTTTTAGAATGAAAATTTTAGAGTTTTAAAATGGACTGCATACTAGGGCAAATTCGACCTGTCCGAATAGACGAGAATCCGCGTAGATGAAACCTAAGTATGAACGCGAATCGTTCGAATGATTCAGTCCCACTCGGTCACACCGGTCTTGTCGGACAGGCATTCCTTACTGAATTCGGGAACGGATATTCCGGACCGTCTCTGCCGGCAGTAATCTCTGAAAGATTCGACAGCCCTGCCCCCCAGCCTGAACATCACTATGCAGTTTATCATTCCGCACACCGCCAAAAGGATGTCGACAATGGCGAACAATGCATCGGATGCGAACATACTGGAAAGGAACACAACAACCAATAGGAACACACAGGTCGCCAGACGCGCATACCTGGAAGATGTGATAAAGGCCAGGTTGTTCTCCCCGATGACGTAATCCGCTATAAGGGAGGTAAAGGCGAATATGAACAGGAACAGGGCCACGAGATATGGGGCCGCCCCTCCGATCGAAGAATCCATGATCGATTGAAGCAGCAATATGGATTCCCCGTTGGCCGAATATTCCGCCCAGATCTCGGAAAACGAACCGAATGAGAGTATGACCAGTGCGGTCAGTGTGCACACTACGGTATCCAGGATGACCCCCAATGCCTGGGAGTATCCCTGCCTGACCGGATGATCCACAGGCGCCATGGAGGAGATGTTCGTGATGGTACCGACACCGGCCTCGTTGGAAAGGACCCCGCGCCTCATACCGATAAGAAGCATGGCCCCGATACCTCCGCCCACGGCAGAGGGCACGTTGAATGCATACTGGAAGATCATGACGAATGCGTTCACGATACCTCCGTGGGAAAGTGCGATGCATATGGCGCAGAGGAAAAGCCAAAGCAGTCCCATGAGGGGAACGATGACGGTCGAAATCTTCGCCACACGGGTGACGCCGCCTATGATGACATATGCGGTTATCAGGGTCAGTGCGATCGCAATGACCCAGGTCTCGAATCCGAAGGCACCGCTGATCGCACTCGACATGCTCGAAACCTCCATCGAGACAAAACCTAGAAGGTACATCAGCACCATGACGAACGCCACGATCATCGAGACCCTGCGGAGGCCCAGACCTTTGGCGATATTGTATGCGGGGCCGCCGTGCAGCCTCCCGTCATGGTGCTGCGTCTTGTAAATCTGTCCGACCGTGGTCTCCAACATACTGGTGGCGGTACCGAGGAACGAGAAAACCCACATCCAGAAAATGGCTCCGGGCCCCCCGATGGTTATGGCAAGAACGGGACCGGTTATGTTTCCCACGCCGATACGGTTCCCGATGCTCATACAGAAGACCTGGAACGAACTGGGTTTTCCGACCCTGCGGTCACCGCCGAATACGGAACGGGCCATCTCGCGAAGACCGATTATCTGTACGCCTTTCAAACGGATGGTACTGTACAATCCCAACAGTACGATCAGGCCAAGGGGGACATACCAAATAATCTCCGAAAAGGTCACCAGCGAATCGAGCACCGACAATCAATCACTGCCAGGACATTATCCGCATAGATAAAAAGATGAATGATGTCGGATCAGAAACCTCATAGGATATTCAATACAGACCGTGTCGCACAGGGTTCTCTGAATATCGGTTCCACCTTCATCGGACGGCGGGACCTGGCAGAATCGACGGCACGTTCGAGTTTGGAACCGCTTTCGGCATAAATTCTGAACAATACGTCGCCTTCCGATACCCTGTCGCCGGTCTTATGAAGGAATTCGATACCGGCGCCCGTATCTCCCGGAGCCCCGGCGGCCTTGGCGATAGCGATCGCACCGTGATTGTCGATATACTGCACATACCCGCTTTTCTTGGCATGGATATCCTTGGAATACATGCCCCGGTTCAGATCGGACGACCTCAGACCCGGGTTCCCGCCCTGCGCTTCCACTATTTTCAGAAAAGCGTCGTGCGCTCTCCGGGATCTTAGAGAATCCAATGCCCGGGCCGTTCCGTTCCCGATTCCTGCCATCTCCAATATGGCCCCAGCGATGCTGCATGCCTTGTCCACCAGAAACGGATCGCCGTCGCCGTTCTCCAGAATGCGTATGCACTCTTCGGCCTCCATGACCGGCCCCACGGAATACCCTATGGGCTCCTCCGCACCCGTTATCAGACAGCGTACGTTCACTCCGATCCTTTCCCCGAGGCGGATGAATCCTTTTGCATACCCTTCGGCCTCTTCGAGATCGGAGATCTTCGAATATTTCCCCACGGGGATATCCAGCACCAGGTCCGTGATCCCGATTGCGAGTTTTTTGCTCATGATCGAGGCCATCATCGTAGGCAGGGGATCGATCCCCATGGGTTTCTCCACCCGGATTATCCTCCTGCCGACCGGTGCGTAATCTTCGTTTCCGCAGACGAATACTCCGCGGACCTTGTCGATCGCATCCACGAGACGGTCGGAGTTCATCTCCACGTCGCAGAATGTGCTTACGAAATCGGCGGTACCGCAGGCGCTGCTGACGGCACGCGACGACATTTTCGGAATGACGAGTCCTTCCGAAGCCACGATCGAGACGACTATCGGAGTGATCTTGTTTCCGGAGATGCCCCCGAGACTGTGAAGATCGTATATCCTGCCATATTTCAGGCGTATCTTTCTGCCGGTCCCCGCCATGGCTTCCGCAAGGAAGGAGATCTCGTCGAGAACGGCATTGTTGATATTGAATGCCGATACGAATGCGATGATCTCCGTATCCGAAAGCCTGCCTTCCATGATGTCGGTTATGACGGAACCGATCTCTTCCCGGGTCAGCACCGTTCCGTTGATCTTCTTTCTGATGGAACGGACGGATTCGGGCATGGGGGAATAGAACACATCCACCATGTCCCCGTCGGCGACATGACACCTGTTCTGAACATTGACCGGAAGTGCCAGCGTACCTTTGGGTACGACCGTGTCCGATATGGTGACCGCACAGACCACCGATTCGGTTCCGGTGATGCACACGCGGTCGGAAGGGCCGACACCGAGCTTCAGCGAATCGTCGCGATTCATCAGGACGACCGCATCTGACATGATCACGTCCGTATGGCGAGCACAGAGTTTCATCATTCGCTCCCTGTCGGTTTGTTTCCGGTGTTCGATACCTGCCGTTGAAGATTCAGCGGAGACAGAGCGATCTCCAGGCCTCCTCGGATCTGCCCAGAACCTGTTCACGATCAATGGTCTTTATCTCCCTGTTTTCGACGACGATATCTCCCTGGCACATGACCGTCTTCACATTCGCGTTGCACATGGAGTATGCAAGATTGGCCACAAGGTTGTCGGGAAGAAGAGGGCGCATATTCGGAGCTTTGCCGTCGATGATCACGAGATCAGCATATTTTCCGGGCTCGACGGACCCCAGCCTATCGTCCATCCCGATCGCCTTGGCTCCGTTTATCGTGATGATATCCAAAAGTTCCTGTGCGGGAGTGACCGTCGGATCCCAACGGCTGGATTTCTGAAGAAGACCCAGGGTTCTCATTTCGGCTATCATGTCCAAAGTATTGTTGGTGGTGCTCCCGTCGGTTCCCAGGGATACATTCACGCCGTACTTGTCGAACTCCGGCACGGGTGCAACGCCTCCGGTGGCGAGTTTCATGTTCGAAACAGGACAGGACGATACGGACATTCCGGACTCCGCCATCAGCCTGATCTCTCTCATCGTCAGCCATGCAGAGTGTGCCGCGATCATCCTGGGGCCCAGAACGCCTATGTCGCTCAGCCACTCGGCAGGCCTCCTACCATATTCCCTCTTATGGGCATTCACCTCGCCGCGGGTCTCCGATAGGTGCATCGTGATGGGGCACCCTACCTCGTCGGAGAACGCCTTGGCCTCGACGCAGGTGTCCTCGTTGCAGCAGTACACGCCCTGAAGCGACACACCGGGAACGATCTTTCTTTCGTTCTTGAATTTCTCATAAAAATTCTTGCAGTTGTCGATCGGCCTGCCTTTCTGGGTCGTTTTATCCTCGTCGAGACAGCACCAGCAGCACACCCCTCTCAATCCAGCCTCCTGGGTGGCCTTTGCGATCACGTCTTCCGAGTAGTAGAAATCCACGAAAGTGGTGGTGCCGGAGAGCATCATCTCCATACAGCCAATCTTGGTGCCGAGGGCCAGATCGTCGTCGGTACGGTCTGCGTCGATTTTGAATGTCTTGTTCAGGAAATCCGGGAAGAGAAGATCGTCCACGACGCCTTTCATCACGGTCATGGCGATGTGGGTATGGGTGTTGACGAATCCGGGAAGTATGACGTCTCCCGAACAATCGAACTCCCTGTCCCCGGTGCCGTTGTAGGCGGGGCCCACGGAGCGGATGAACTCGCCGTCGACGACCACATCGCCCCGGATGATCTCTCTCTTGGCGTTCTGCGTCGCAATCCAAGCGTCTCTGAAGACCGTTATCATAACCGTTAATCTACCAAGGGGTATTATATTACTCCCCTCTGGGTCCGTATCCGGGCCCTGCGAAAACGTCATATCGATATACTCCGAGACCATTGCTCCGACAGATAACATGGTCGAACGCATCACATTTCTCGGTACCGGCGGAGGGAGACATACCACGATGTATCAGTCGCGCTGCACCGGCGGGATGCTGTTCGAGCACGGAGATCCGACCCGCTATCTTCATATCGATCCGGGGCCCGGCGCACTGACCCAGATGAACAGGATACATTACGATCTGGGACTTACCGAATCGGTGATCGTCTCCCATGCGCATCCCGACCACTACTCCGATGCCCCGTCGGTCATCGAAGGCATGACCCGCGGAGGGTGGGTGAAGAAAGGCCGCCTGTACGGAAGCCCCACGGTCATCGAGGGAGCGGACGGACTCGGACCCTGCCTTTCGAAATACCATCTGGACCTCCCGATAAGCTCCACTTCGTTCCGGCCCGGCGACGTCCTCGACATCGACGGAATGAAGGTCGATATCTGCAAGGCCAAACACAGCGACCCGCACAATGTCGGATTCAGATTCCACACGCCGTTCGGCGTCGTGTCGTATCTCAGCGATACCGAATATTCTCCGGAGATCGGCAGACAGTATCTCGGAAGCAGGGTGCTGATCCTCCCGGTAACCACGCCTTCTGGGAACAGGATCCGCTACCACATGTGCACCGACGATGCCCTGGAGATCGCGGAACTGGTGAAACCGGAACTCTGCATATTCATCCACGCGGGAATAGTGATGCTCAGACAACGCCCCGACGAACAGGCTAAAATGGTGGAGAACGCCACCGGCGTCCGTACAGTCTCGGCAAAGGACCTTGACGTTCTGGACATCGAAACTTTGAAACTGTCGAAGGCGCAGATCTATGACGACGATCTGTGGTTCCCGGAATGGGCGCCCGATATGCCGGAGGCTAAGAAATGACCGTTGAAGAAGAGGTCCTGAAGAAGATCGTCCCGACCGCAGAGGACAGGGAACGCATCAAAACGGTTGCGGAGCACCTTGTCGCCACCGTTCGCGAATACATGGATGCGCAAGGTATCGTCGCAGACCTGAAACTGGTAGGTTCGTACTCCAAGGACACGTATCTTTCCAATCCCGACCTGGACCTGTTCGTGATGTTTCCTCCCGGAACCTCCAGAGAGACCCTGTCCTCCGTCGGACTGAAAATCGGAGAGGAGGTGCTTCACGGCGAACGTATGTATGCGGAACATCCGTACACGAGCGCGGTCTTCGAAGGAGTGGATGTCGACCTGGTCCCCAACGTGCACGTTCCGGACACGGAGCATCTTGCCACCGCGGTGGACCGCACCCCGTTCCACACCGAGTACGTACGCAATGCCCTGAAACCGGGACAGAACGATCAGATCCGTCTCCTGAAGAAGTTCATGAAGGGTATCGGCACCTACGGCGCCGAACCGAATGTACGGGGATTCTCCGGATATCTCTGCGAACTCCTCGTCCTCAGGTACGGTACGTTCCGCGAGGTCCTGGTCGCCGCGTCCGAAAATTGGAAGGAGAACACGCAGCTCTCCCTGTTCAAGAAACACTGCGACCTGACCGGCGCATTAGTGTTCTACGACCCCGTGGACGGAAAAAGGAACGTGGCCGCCGCGGTTCATGTCGATACCCTCGGAAAGTTCATCGCTGCCGCGAAAGCGTACCTTGCGGAGCCGTCGGAGAACTTTTTCTTCCCGAAGACCAGGGAGCATCTGAGCAGGGACCGGTTGACGGAGATCTGCAACGGAATGGATTCCCGGCTGCTGTCGGTAAGGTTCGACAAACCGAAGACCGTCGACGAGAATCTGTACGCACAGCTGTGGAAAACCCGTTACGCCCTCGAATCCAAACTCGACGATTTCGGATTCGGGGCCATGCGGGCCGTACAGAAAGTGGATGCCAACGGAATGGAGATAATGTTCCTTCTCGAACGGGACCGGCTGCCGGATACGGAACTGCATTACGGCCCGTTGGCCTGGGAACCCGGAGCGGAGAACTTTCTGACGAAATGGAAGACCAGATCGGCCATGCCTCCGTTCCTTCAGGACGGAAAATGGTGCGTACTGGCCCGTCGCAGGTATGTCTCCGCCAAGGATATGGTCCTCCGGGAGATATCCCGTGCAGGGGTCGGAAGGGAGATCGATATCGCATCGATGAGCGTTTCCGAGCATGAGGATACGCTCGGGCTCGGCGGAAGAGGACTGCTGACCGACCTGCTGGAACCGATATCTCCCTGGAAGTACTGAGGGGTCTTCGAAATAGCTTTTTTAAAAACTGATAAAAAATCGGGAGGTCCGTGCCGTTCACGGACCGCCCCTGTAAAATGCAGCGTTCAGGCGAACGGTGCGTTGATGAAAAGGATGCAGGTACCCAGAGCAAGGACCAGGTAGATCAGATAGTTTCCGAGCATGGTCTTTGTCTCGAGCAGGTCGGCCCTGATGTGCAGAGAAACAAAGAGTTTCTTCATGATCGCACATACAAAGAACACGAGAATGGTGTCGACAACGGCAACGATCGTCTTATCATCCAAGACTTTCCAGATCATGGCCGCAATGAAACCTACGATGATGGAGAGGATGATAGCAAACATCAGCACCTTGGTGGAATAGATCCCTTTGAGGAGGAATTCCCTCTCGTCGAAATCAGTAGGTGTGAACGTATATTCGTCTTCAGGCTCCTCTTTGATAAGACGCCTTTTCTTAGCCATGGCTGACACATTTCAATGTTCTTAATAAAGTGTTCTTTAACGATATAACAGATAAATGATTACTTTTTCGTAAAAAAATGACTTTTTCTCACTTTCGGTACTTTCAGTGACCTCCCCCTCTTAACCTTAAATACTCACTATGACTCATACCATATAGTGTGATAATCATGGCAGAAAAGACCCTTGAAGATATCCCCGGCGTAGGTCCCGCGATCGCAGAAAAACTCCGCGAGGCCGGATACACCGAACTCATGGCCATCGCCGTTGCAGCGCCTTCCGATCTCGCAGAAACCTGCGAGATCGGAGAAAAGAAAGCACAGGACATCATCGAAGGTGCCAAACTCTGTGCGGACATCGGCGGTTTCGAGACCGGAGACGTGATCATGCAGAGGCGTGCCGCGGTGACCAAACTCACCACGGGATCGGATGCGTTCAACCAGCTCATCGGCGGCGGCATCGAGAGCCAGTCGATCACCGAACTGTACGGAGAATTCGGAAGCTGCAAGACCCAGGTATGCTTCCAGCTCGCGGTCAACGCAACCCTTCCCGAAGACAGGGGCGGACTTGATTCCGACGTTATCATCATCGACACGGAGAACACGTTCAGGCCCGAGAGGGTCATTCAGATGTGCAACTACCTCGGCGTCGACCCCGAATCGACCCTGAAGAGGATCCACATAGCCAGGGCATTCAATTCGCAGCACCAGGTCCTCCTTGTCGACAAAGCCCTGGAACTCGCCAAAGAGGTCAAAGTCAGACTTCTCATCGTCGATTCGCTGACCTCCCACTTCAGGGCCGAATTCCTGGGGAGGGGATCGCTGGCAGAAAGACAGCAGATCCTCAACAGGCATATGCACGATCTCCTGAACTTCGCCACTCTCAACAACGCCGCCATCGTGGTCACGAACCAGGTGGCCGCAAAGCCTGACGCGTTCTTCGGAGACCCGACAAGACCTATCGGAGGACATGTCGTCGGCCACACCGCAACATTCCGTATATACCTCAGAAAGGGAAAGGCGGGAAAAAGGATCGCCAGACTGATCGACTCACCCAATATGCCCGAAGGAGAGGCTGTGTTCAGCGTGACCGAAGACGGTATTAAGGATTGAGGTGTCAACCCCCCGTGAACAAAACGTATCTCTTCGAACTGCTCGGCGAGCTTAAGAACATGCCTCGTGACGAGGTTGTTTCCACATGCAGGACCGAGTGTGCCGGAGATATCGATGTGGTGGCAGACGGCCCGGGTTATGTCGTGATCGAGCTTCCCGAGAAGCACATCGACGACATAAACGACCGCCTCGCACTTACGCACATGATGGGCGAATATCTGGGGTCGTTCGACCCCGGATCCCTGGAAGGTCTGGAAAAAGTGGATCTTCCGCAGGGATCTTTCGCCATCCGTTATAGAAGATTCGAAGGAATGCTGGCTGACGTCGACTCGCAGAAGCTGATCCGCAGGATCGGCGATGTACTCAGCAGAAAGAACGATGTCGATCTGAAGCATCCGGACATAACCGTCCAGATGTTCATGAGCGACCGCATTCACCTGTATATTCAAAAAAGGGCGTTCAACGAGGATCTTCTAAAAGTCAGAAAGGTCAGCGAAAGACCTTTCTTCTCGCCTATCTCGCTTCATCCCAAATACGCCCGCGCCCTGATCAATCTGACAGGCGTCAAACGCGGCGGTACGGTGCTCGACCCGTTCTGCGGAACCGGCGGGATCGTTATCGAGGCGGCCTCGATGGGCATGCGTGCCGTTGCTTCCGATTTCGATCCGGAAATGGTTGCTGGCACTAGGGAAAATATGGAATTCTACAAACTGCCGTTGCATGATTTCGAGGTCTTGGACATCAGCGACATAACGGAGAGGTTCCACGATATCGACGCTGTGGCTTGCGACCCGCCATACGGCAGATCCACCAAAACCGGAGGGGAACAGATCGCAAAGATCTATGCTCGCGCTCTTGAGGCTTTTCCGAAGGTCCTTGCCGAAGGCGGAAAAGCAGGTGTCGTGATGCCGTACGTGTTCGAAACAGATTCGATGGTCCTCGATTCGGTTTACACCCAATATGTCCACGGTACCTTATCCCGCTATTACCACATATTCAGCAGACACGAGTGACTGACATCCGTTCGTTATATTATAATAAGTGAACGAGTTTTTGGAACCCGTGAACAAATATCTTCGCTTATTTAGATTCGAAAACGGTATTTTGGGAATCGTCGGTCTCCTTGTCGCCCTTTTCATCGCTGCGGGGTATCACATGTTCGACCACCTGGAGGTGGTCGCATTAGGTTGTTTTATCGTCCTCTCTTTCGTGGCCGGAGGAAATGCCCTCAATGACTACATCGATGCCGAGATCGATAAAACAGCACATCCGAACAGGCCTGTTCCCTCCGGCGAGATCTCCCGCGAAACAGCAAAAAGATGCGGTTACGGCGGACTGATCCTTTCTTCGGCCCTTTCGCTGTTCTTCCTGTTTGATGACCGTTATTATGCAACCATCATGGTATTCGTCTGTGCATTGATGATGATCGGATACGAGACCACCCTCAAACAAAAAGGATTTGCGGGAAATGTCTGCATCGCAGTTCTTACAGGTGGCGTATTCCTTCTCGCCGGAGCTATGGCGGAAGATATGTCTCACGTATGGACCCTTGCACTCCTTGCGGCACTCGTTACCGTGGGTCGTGAAATCGCGAAGGATATCGAAGACGAAGAATCCGATAAGGGCAGTCGTACGACCCTTCCGATGATCATCGGAAACAGAAATGCGGCAATCGTCTCGGCAGTATTCTTCATCCTCGGACCGATACTCAGCGGAATTCCGTTTGCGGCCGGGATCATGAGCCATTACTACCTGGTTGTCATTATCGCTGACGCACTGTTCGTTTACTGTGCATATCTTGTGTTTACAGACTCGCACAAGTCCGAAAAAATAGCTAAAATCGCGATGTTCGTCGCAATGTTCTCATTTATTCTAGGTGTGGCACTATGATTGATGTTAAGAAATATATCGATGAAAAAATCAAAACCGGCACTATGCATATCACACTTCTGGATCCGGATCCAGTAAAGCTTGATATCGAAAAGGCCAAGATCATTGCAAAGAGGCTGCAGGAAGCCGGAACGGATGCGTTCATGATCGGCGGTTCGACAGGAGTTACCACCGAAAACCTCGGAGAAATTGCGACCGCAGTCAAAGAAGCCACGGGTCTGCCTGCGATCTATTTCCCATCGAACGTCAATGCTATCTCGGATAAAGTGGATGCCATGTTTTTCATGAGCATTCTCAACAGCAATGATCCCGCATTCATCACCCATTATCATTCCAAAGCGGCACCTTACATCAAAAAACTTAAGATCCCGACCATCCCCATGGCATATATCATCGTCGAACCCGGAATGACCGTGGGTCGCGTGACGGATGCAGATCTCATCAAACAGAATGATGTCGACCGTGCCGTCGGATTCTCCGTCGCCGCCGAAATGATGGGTATGCAGATCGTCTATCTTGAAGCAGGAAGCGGTGCCGACAGACCGATCCCTACCGAAATGATCACTGCGGTAAAGAAATCTCTCGATATCCCACTCATCATCGGAGGAGGTATCAGAACTCCCGAAGCGGCCGCTGCCGCAAGACTCGCGGGAGCAGATATCATCGTCACCGGCACATTCGTCGAACAATGCTCTGACGATGCGCTCCTCACGGCCGTTGTCAAAGCGGCCAAAGGAATCTGAGGCAGATCATGAGCCGCTACGACGAGTCGACCAACACCAACAAACCCATCTCTCCTCAGGCCCCTATGTACCTGACGCCCGAGGAGAAGGCCGCAGGCATCAATCCGAATCTCAAGGTCGCCGCACGCAGATACCTCTGTCCGAATTGCGGAAGAGAATTCAGCCTGTTCCAATCACGTGCTGTAGCGTGCAAATATTGTCCGAAGGCCGCGCAAAGATGTCCGAACGTCAGATGTCCTTACTGCGATAAAGAATACCCGATCTCCGGATTTGTCACTCCCGGAAACAGCAGGGAAGACGAAAGGATCATCAACGACTATACGGACGAAGTTTTCAACAGATGGGCGGACAGATACAACCGCCGCTGAAACTCATTCGATGAATAACGGAGCTACACCGGTCGAAGGATCATATTTTCTGACGGGTGCGGTACCCATCAGCTCCTCGACGATGACCTCCAGGGTCAGCCACGCCACCATCTTGTCGCGGAAGCATCCCGTCGCAGACATACCGTTGCGACCCAAGGATCCGTGCAGATGCATCACGGGGTTTCCTTTTTCATCCGGGAACACAGTCCCGACAGCGGCCATTTCAGTCTGTGCGTCGGTAGTGTATTCGGTGGGCATGATGGGTTCGGTCGGATGACCGTCGACCAGCTTCGGTCCGCAGACAAAAGAAGAACCTGCTTCCACCCCGCCGAGTATGGTTATCTTTGCCGAAGAAATATTCTGTTCTTTGCAAAATCCTTCGATCTCGGACCTGATATTCTCTCCGGAATCCAAAGTGAGGACGAATGTGCGCCCTCTGCTCATCAGAACGGACTTCATCTGCTCATCTGTATTTGCTGTATTTGTCCATCAGACGGCAGATTTTATCGTATTCCTCTTTCGAAAGATTGCCTTCGTCCAAAAACGACCTGGCATAATCTTTGGCTTCCTTGGTTGAAATACGGGAGGCCTTGGCGATGACGGATGCAAGGAATCCGGATGCCATGCTGGGGTCCATCGAA
This sequence comes from Acutalibacteraceae bacterium, assembly GCA_963646785.1. GTDB lineage: Archaea > Thermoplasmatota > Thermoplasmata > Methanomassiliicoccales > Methanomethylophilaceae > Methanomethylophilus. Next base: position 5,499 of record CAVIXW010000028.1, on the reverse strand, counting down.
GACTGCGAAAGGATCTCGTTCATATCGTACTTGAACGGAGAGATCCTGTGCGTGTTCAGCATAGGCTGTTTCTTGAACGCTTCCTTTGCGGGTCTGCCGGAATTGTTCTTCTTGTTCTGCCTGTTCGGAGACGATCTCCCGGCCGACTTCTGAGAAGATCCGCGATAGGACATCGTATAGTTGGTATCGCTTTTCTTGGGAAGGTGGACCTTCACATTGGAGACCGGCTCATCATCGACGAGTCCGATGTCCCCGACATCCTGGGGCTTGTCCGCAGGTACTTCCGCAGGAGTGCGTTTTGCATACGGCGTGCGTGCGGCATCAGACGGTTTCTGAGCCGAATAGGTCCTGACAGGGCGCGAAGAAGACTGCCCGGTTTGACCCTGACGGTACTGTGGCCTGGCTCCGGACTGTCCCTGACAGGAAGGCCCGGTTTGACCCTGACGGTTGCCCGAAACCCCGGTCTTGTGCTCGGTAGAGCGACCGGCGCCCGCATAGGTGCGGGGCTTGGAATCAGAATATGAACGTGAAGCGGTACCCGAAGTATCGCGGTGTCCCGCAGACGGCGCATTACTCCTGCCCGCGGCCGGCCTAGTACTGGTCGACTGCTTATTAGCAGGCCTGCGCGGTTTGTCAGTGTTTTCTACCAAAAGAACTACTCCGAGAGATGCAAACAGTATCAAGCATAAAAACCCTTTTCGATTTTTACCCAATTCTTTATACGAACAAGAGAATCCCAGGGACATGTTAGAACCTCTGCGGACAGAGCTTCCATACGAGAAAAGCAAACTGAATCTCGCGATCCTCCTGGTCATATCCATCGTTTTCATCGTGATTTCGTTACGCACGGGGGATAGGGAGACGCTGATCTTGGCCGCCCCCACCCTATTCCTGACGATCATCGCGTTCCATCGCAAAAACAGGATCTATGTGCCGCAGCTGTTCATCTCCCTGCTCGCGGGGACCATGATCCTGCTGCAGCTGGCCAAGATCTTCGAAGACACGGATTTCTCCATCGCGGCGTTCGCCAACTTCATCCTGGGTGCTTTCACCGGCATCCTGGGTCTTCTGATCATCCTAACCATGATCATGTCCTCACCCGAGATCGAAAGCAGACTCCCGTTCTTCATCTCGTTAAGCGCGTTCTGTATCGGGGTCGCACTGGCTCAGATCTTGACAATCATCACATACCTCGTCAACTTCTTTTACGGTTCATCGGAAGGAGATGTCGACGACACGATGCTGGGTCTTTTGTTCACCATATTCGGTTCGATGTTCTCCACGACATTATACTACCTCAACCGCCACAACGGACTTTTCGTCTATACGGTGAACAGATTCCTTTCCGGAAATGCGGATGCATTCGGAATAGAAGACAGGGTGCGCAGCCTTGTTCTCGAACAGATCAATGCGGGCGAAAGCACCAAACTCGAATTCAAATCGACGCTTAGGACGAATCTGAAGACCGGAGAAAAAGATCCCCGTATGGAAAAAGCGGTCCTGAAAACACTGGTTGCGTTCCTCAACAGCAAAGGCGGAACGCTCCTCATCGGGGTCGCCGACGACGGTTCCATTCTCGGCGTCGACCTGGATTCCTTCGAAGGCAGCAAGGACAAGTTCAGCCTTCATCTCAACAATCTCATAACGTCGCAGATCGGAAGCGAATTCCTCCCGTTCATCGGCTACAGGTTCGTCGACATCGACAACAAATCCATCATGCGCATTATCTGTACCGAAAGCGACCGCCCCGTGTTCCTCAGAGAGGGAAAAACCGACACGTTCTTCGTCCGCTCCGGACCTTCCAGCATCGATCTGCACGGAATGGACCTTCTCTACTATGCCAACCACAACTTCGGGAAATCCCTCAAAAAACATAATGGGTGGGAACGTTGAAACGGTTCGGAACCGTCCCCCCCGAATTGAAGAGATTCTTCGAAGAGAATCCCTCGCCGGCATTGGCCTTCTCCGGAGGTGCCGATTCCACATACCTTTTCTATGCTGCACTCGCCTGCGGGGCGGATGTGACCGCCTATTTCGTGAAAACGCAGTTCCAACCGTTGTTCGAACTGCGCAATGCGGTCAGGACCTCCGAATGGCTCGGACAGGATATCGAGGTGATCTCCCTCGACGCATTGGAATATCCCGTGATCAGATCGAATCCAGCAGACCGTTGCTACTATTGCAAAAAACATATCTTCGGAACTATTCTGGCACATGCGAAAAAAGATGGAAAGGGGATCGTGATGGATGCCACCAATGCGTCCGATGACCCTGCAGACCGTCCCGGGATGAAGGCCCTTACGGAATTAGGGATTGCATCTCCGTTGCGTCTGGCCGGAATAACCAAACCGGAGGTCAGACGCCTGTCCGAAGAAGCCGGACTCTGGACCTGGAACCTCCCCTCGAATTCGTGCCTTGCCACACGCATTCCCGCCGGCACGGAGATCACCGATCAGGAGCTCTGCATCGTGGAAGAAATCGAGGATAAACTCCACGAACTCGGATTCAGGGAGATCCGGGCCCGTTCGCACGGGAACAAAGTGATCTTGGAGATCACCGGGAATGAGCGGGATCTGCTGAACGAACGCAGAGAAGATGTCGAAACGATCCTTCGGACACATTACTCCGAGATCGGGTTCGGAACAAGGGATGCCAAACCATGAACACAATCGATCTTTTAAATCAGGTTCGGGACGGAACCATAACTCCGGAAGAGGCTTTGAATATTCTGAAGATCAATCCCTTCGTCGATCTGGGTTATGCGAAAGTGGACACTCACAGAAAGATCAGACAGGGTGCGGTGGAAGTAATCTTCGGTGCGGGAAAGACCCCCGAACAGTGCGTAGGAGTCGCCGATACCCTGCTCAAAAACGGTGCGGGTTGCGTGCTTATCACCCGTTGCGATAACGCCATTGCGGACCTTGCAAAAACTACATTCAAGGAGTGCAGACACGATGCCGTCTCGCGGACATGCGTTATAGGAACGCCGCCCCAGCCCTCGCAAAACAGCTGCGTATGCGTCATCACCGCCGGCACCAGCGACATACCCGTTGCGGAGGAGGCCGCGATAACCGCAGAAAGCCTCGGGAGCAGGGTCGAAAGGATCTATGACGTCGGGGTCTCGGGCCTTCACAGGCTGCTGAGTCAGTTACCGAAAATCAACAAAGCCCGCGCCATCGTCGTCATAGCGGGCATGGAGGGTTCCCTCCCCAGTGTCGTTGGAGGTCTTGTAAGCGTGCCGGTCATCGCGGTGCCTACCTCCGTCGGATACGGTTCCTCTTTCGAGGGGCTGACCGCCCTGCTGTCCATGATGAACTCCTGTGCATCGGACGTGAGCGTCGTCAATATAAACAACGGGTTCGGCGGAGGATATATCGCCGGCCTTATCGATAGAAGGAGTGCGCCACTATGAGGACCATTTATTTTGATTGTAACGCAGGTGCATCCGGAGATATGATCGTCGGTTCGCTGGTCGGACTTTTGGACGATCCGTATGAGTTCGAATCCATGATCGCCGGTGCCGGGATCCCCGGAACGAAAGTCACGATAGAAAAGACCCAGAAATCGGGCATCGGGGGGATAAAAATACACGTGATGGTCGAAGGGGACGAGGAGGGACGCCCCTGCGAACATCATCACGAGCACCATTTGGCGGATATCGAAAAACTGATCGGCAGTCTCGACATCTCCCCCGAAGCAAAGAAAAACGCCTGTGCTATCTACCGCCTCATCGCCGAGTCGGAATCTGAGGTCCACGGAAGATCCGTCGACCTGGTACATTTCCATGAGGTCGGTGCGTTGGATGCCGTCGCCGACGTGGTCGGTGCTTGCATTCTAATCGAAAAACTGTCCCCCGATATGATATTGTCCTCCCCCGTCCGTACAGGATTCGGACAGGTCCGGTGTGCCCACGGATTCCTTCCCGTTCCCGCTCCTGCCACCGCACTTCTCCTAAAAGGGGTTCCGATCTATGCCGGAGACATCGAAGGAGAGTTCACCACCCCCACGGGGGCAGCCATCCTGAAGCACTTCGTACATAAATTCGAACGGATGCCGCCCATGGTCTCGGAACGCATCGGCATCGGTCTCGGCGAAAAGGTATTCCCTATCGCCAACATACTCCGTGCCACCCTCGGGGATGCGGACAGACCTGCATCCGCCTATGACGAGATCACCTGCAACCTGGACGATATCACGGCCGAAGATGCGGCCCCCGTTATTGATATCCTCCTCAGAGAAGGTGCCAAAGATGCCATGTTCAGAACATGCCTGATGAAAAAAGGACGCCTAGGGCTCGAACTGACATGCCTATGCTGGCACAGTGATCTCGAACGGATGATAGACATCATATTCTCCAATACCACCACAATCGGGCTGAGAGTTCACGAATGCCGCGGATATGCCATGCAATCCAGGTTCGAGGTCCGTCACACCCCCTACGGTGATATCAGAATGAAGATCTCCGAAGGTTTCGGACATATCAGAATTAAACCTGAATTCGAAGATCTGCGCAAAGCGGCGGAAGAACACGGAGTTCCGATCGAAACCTTGAGAAAAAGTCTGTGAAAGCAGTGCGGGGGAAGGGATTCGAACCCTTGAACCACTAAGGAAGGGATCTTAAGTCCCTCGTCGTTGGCCTGCTTGACTACCCCCGCCTGGTTGTCCGTAATCTCTCGTTACTAATAAGGTTACGTTCGATTGGGGGCTTACGGTCGGGACAGATATATATCCAGAAATACGATTCTGCTTCGTGAAGAAGAACGTCGCAGACGATGGTTCGATTGTAAATGCGGTCCGCGAGGTGATGAGGTCACACCCTCGCATCGAAAGTCAGCGCGAGTTCGTCAACCTGGTTTTATCGAAATTGGATTCCGTCTGTCCGGGCATGCGTGCCAGCCCGATTCGCATCAGGAAGGCCGCCGTACTTTCTGGGTCTGTTAAATTAGAGATCCTTTACAGGGTATCCGAACGCCCGGAACTGCCCGACCTATGTCCCGTATGCGGAAGTGCGATGAGGTCGGTATCTAACCGCACCCTCGATGATCTGACCGCCGAATTGAAAAGAAACTGTACCGTATGTCCGTATTCTACAGGGAACGGGGCCCTTGTCCCGGCCAGATATGCCTTCGTCCGCACTACGGCGAAAGCCTTGTCCGAAAAGGAAGAACGCATCAGGAAGCTCAAGAAGGCAAGCGCTCTGCTCAAACAGGCTTCGAGGATCATCGGCGAAGCACTTGACGGTTCCGAGATATCAACAAGGCAGACCTACGCAAGAGAACGGATCGCCGAGATCGTCTCGTCAAAGGATATGGCAGGCAGCATAACCAATATGATCGCAGACCTTGACGGACAGCCGGACCCGCTATGGACCAAACCTCTTTCCACGCCGAAATATCTTGATTAATGCTTTCCCAACTTGTTGTACTATAACTTTCATCAGATCTTGGGGTAGGTGACCACGGAGTTGGTGCCCCGATTATGACGGATTGACAAGTGCTC
>CAVIXW010000027.1:0-17558 GCA_963646785.1 Acutalibacteraceae bacterium | reverse complement strand
CTGCAAGGGAGGACAAAAAATGGGTGCATCCGTTCGAATATGCCCTGGACACGATGGTTATCCTTGGATTATGCAAAGGCGGGATCAAATATCCGAAGAAAACCGTCGATCACTCGGCAGAAACTTCCGGGGAACAGGTAAAACGGCCCAGGGGAAGACCGAGAAAGAATCCTGTGGAAGAAGATAAACCGAAAAGACCCTGTGGAAGGCCGAGGAAATATCCTGTCGTCGAGGACAAGCCTAAGCGTCCGAGAGGAAGGCCGAGGAAAAACCCTGAATGAGGTGTATAGTACGCTAATTCGGGAATTCATTAATCAAACACATGACTGCCACTTTATGAATCATCCCATCGGAGATGATTCATGCTTCCGATGTGGTTCCAAAAGACGTTTCAGGAATCATCGATGGGATATACTCACCTCCTCTAAACCAGAAAGGGCCCTAACTTAGGTATCGATATCCATAACGGTGATTTTGCATTCTGCGTTTTCGATGTCGATTACAATTCGGAAAATTCGTTAAACAATGTTTTAGCGAACGCCCGGAAAAAGGGAGTAAAGATAATTTTATCCAATCCGTGTTTCGAAATATTTTTCCTACTCCATTTCACCGACAAGATCACTCACCTGTCCACCCCTAAAATGACCAAAGATGAGATGAACCTCTATGTTGCGGATTATTGTGAAACCAAACAGTACTGGAATAAATTATTGCCAATGAAAGCCACGGCATTGAATCGTTCCAGGGATTTTGAATTCGGCGACCATATCAATTTGGACGCACTTCCAAACGGTTCAAACGTCTATAGTTTTGTCGACATTCTGGAACAGTTAAAATCAGGACAGCATCTTTCTTAAACAAACCAATTTGCAGGCGTTCATAACATTATCGGCAGTCAGAGATTTAGGTCAATATCTAGTATTCAAACCAGGACCTAAAAAGAATCTCACTTTCAGTCACCTCCCCCGCTTATCCTTTTATTCTAAACAGGTTATAGAAACAGTAGAGGTGTGGTATGAACACGTACTACTATGACGGAATGTCGTTTAACGACATAGATATCATGATCGATGCGGTTAGGCACGATGTAGATTTCAGTTTCGGGGATGCAGATCTCGATCGGATCCTCAGGGACCACGGATGCGCGGAAATCGACGGCCTGGGCCTCTCTACAAGTTTGGCTCTGAAGAGACACAGCTACTCCGAGTACAGGAAGCGCCGCAATGATATCATCGACCAGATCGTCTCGGAGATTAGGGAAGGCGTGGAGCTGGAACTTTTTCCTATAACGGTCCCTTACACGTACGGCGTCATCGAATGCAGCGAGTGAGTCTAATCCTGTTCTAAATAGTTGTTTGACAGTAACTGGTCTGTGTCAACACCTAAGAATCATCCACGCTACAAATCCCTCATGGTGAGGGAACATCTCGCAGAGCTGGTGGAACAGGGGCTTGTTACGCCCACGGGCCTTATTTCCCATGGCAGGGGAGAGGCTTTTGATTACCTTATGGGGGAGCAGACAACAGCTCCCGCGTTGGAGGCAGAGCGTGCCGCCGCCGCATATCTTCTGAAGGCAAAGCACCCCGTCGTATGCGTCAATGGAAATTCCGTTGCATTGGATCCGAAAGGTCTCATCGAATTGGCCAAGGCCGTCCCCGCGAAGATGGAGGTCAACATATTCCACCGTACCGAAGAACGGATGAGGCAGCTCGTGGAGTATATGGGGTCCCAGGGGGCCGAAGGTATTCTCGGCCTCGAACCGGACAAGAGGATTCCGAATCTGACCTCCGACAGAGCACTCTGCACCGAAGAGGGGATCTATGATTCCGATGTTATAGTCGTCCCCATCGAGGACGGTGACCGTGCTGAGGCACTCATCGCCATGGGCAAGATCGTAATATCGATAGATCTCAATCCTTTTTCGCGTACATCCAAGGTGGCATCCGTTCCGATTTCCGACGAGATCACCCGTGCGGTGGCGAATATAACTAAATTCGTTGAAGAGCTTCGCGGAGATCAAGAACAGATCGAGAAGATCATAAACAACTATTCGTCGGTCAATACACGCAGGGATACCGTATCCTGCATATGCGCGTCGCTTATGGCCGAATTCAAGGAGGAATGAAATGGACGAGTTAGTCAGAAAAGGCAGTCTCCGTCTGCATTGGGCATACGAACACATGCCCGTGCTCCAGGAAATCGATAAAAGATTCAGAAAAGAACAACCTTTTGCGGGCCTTCGTATCGGATTGGCTCTGCATACCGAGGCCAAGACCGGTATGCTGGCCGTCACACTTGCCAACGCAGGTGCGAAGGTCTGTCTTGCGAGCTGCAATCCGCTCTCCACGGACGATTCGGTCGCCTCCGCTCTCCGCGAGGAATTCGGACTCGAAGTATACGCCAAGAAGTTCGAGACCGACGAGGAGTACTACTCCAATCTGAACAAGGTCCTCGATATCAGGCCCGATTTCGTCATCGACGACGGTGCGGACCTTGTCACGATGGCCCACACCACCCGCCGCGAGGTACTTTCCAACATCAAAGGCGGTAACGAGGAGACGACCACCGGCGTGGTACGTCTCAAAGCCATGGCGGCCGACGGCAAGCTGGAATTTCCGGTGATGGACGTCAACGATTCGAAGATGAAATACCTGTTCGACAACAGATACGGTACCGGACAGTCCGTTTTCGACGGATGGATGAACGCCACCAACCTCATCGTTGCAGGCAAGCACGTCGTTGTCGCGGGTTACGGCTGGTGCGGCAAGGGGGTTGCAATGAGGTCCAAAGGACTCGGCGCCCTCGTTACCGTCACCGAGGTGGATCCCGTCAAGGCGATCGAGGCCCGTATGGACGGTTTCGAGGTCAAACCTATGAAGGAAGCGGTCAAAAACGCAGACATCGTGCTTACCGTTACTGGTTGCAAGGATATCGTCACCGCAGAAGATTTCGCCAATATGAAAGACGGCTGCGTCCTCGGTAACGCGGGTCACTTCGACAACGAGATCTCCAAAAAGGACCTCGATGCGATCTCAGTTTCCAAAGAACAGGTCAGGGATTTCATCGATTGCTACACTCTCAAAGACGGAAGGAAATTCTATCTTATCGGAGAAGGCAGGCTCATGAACCTCGCCGCCGGCCAAGGCCACCCTGCCGAGATCATGGACACCAGTTTCTCCACGCAGGCCATGGCGATCGAGTATATGGTCGAGAATCACGGCTCTCTTCCGAACGGCGTCATAAGGGTGCCGGACGAGATCGACGAGACCCTCGCAAGGATCAAACTCGACACTCTGGACATATCGATCGATACCCTGACCGACGAACAGTACAACTATATCCACAGCTGGCAGGAAGGAACCTGATTTGCGCATTGCGATCATGACCGACAGTTACCGCCCCACTACCGACGGGGTGGTGACCGCCGTTCTGATTACCCGCCGCGTGCTGGAAGAACTGGGGCACACGGTCTTCATCATCGCCCCCGATCCTGGGGAGGAATACCGCGAGGACGGGGTCTACTACTTCCGTGCGATAAAGTTCCGCAAATACCCCGGGTACTTCATCCCTCTGTTCCCTTCGGACAAGTCGGATCTTATCCGCAGGCTGAAGCCCGACGTCATTCACATCCGGGGGGTGGCGTTCATGGCATTGAAAGCATTGATCGCATCCCATAACACCGGCGTCCCGACCGTTCTGACCTATGATACTGTGGTCACCGAGGTGATCCAGCAGTATTCTCCCATCAAACTTCCGAAGGAGGTCCTGGTGAAGGCCGCATCCGCCTATCTGCGCAATCTTCTGAAACGCCCCGATGCCGTCGCCGTACCGACCCCGAGCGCCGGAAAAGAGCTGACCGAGGCGGTAGGGGCAAGACCCAAACTGATGCAGGTCATACCGACCGGTATCGACACGGACCGCTTCACCCGTTCGGATGCCGGGCCTGCCATACGCGAAAAATACGGTCTCGAAGGAAAAAGGATAGTCATCTATGTCGGCAGACTATCTTACGAGAAGAACATCGATCTTCTGATCAGATCACTGAAACTGATGGATGCCGACGTTGTGCTGATGGTCGTCGGGCAGGGACCCGCCGGCGACGACCTCCACGAGCTGGTCGAAAAAGAAGGTCTTTCGGAGAGGGTGCTATTCACCGGGTACGTGTTCGATCAGGCACTTGTCGACCATTATTCCTGCGCGGACGCCTTCGCCTCCGCATCCGTTTTCGAGACCCAGGGATTCACCGTTCAGGAAGCGATGTCGTGCGGGCTTCCGGTCGCTTGCAGCAACGGAAGGGCATTCACCGATTTTATCCGGGACGGAGAGAACGGCTATCTTTTCAACCTGACCGAGGAAGAATGCGCACATGCGATGAATCTCGCCCTCAACGCTCCCGAAGACCTTCTTGCGAGGTCTATGGAAACAGCCCTGTCGTACGGGTTGAAACCGACCACCGAGAAACTTGTCAGATTATACGAAGAGGTTATCGCCGGGAAAAAAGAGGGATCCGAATGAAGATAGTGGACGTCAACCCGTTCTTCATGCCATACAACGGGGGAATCGAGAATCGGATGTACGACACTTCCCGCCTGCTGGCGGCCAAGGGTCATGACGTGACCGTTCTCACGGGCCGGCTGTCGGACGATTCCCCGGAGGAGGAGACGGTGGACGGGTTCAGGATCGTACGCCTCAAGTCGAGGCAGATCCGCATCTACAACCCGCCGTTCATCTCGTCCGAAGGGATTGCCGAAGCTTTGAATTCATTAGACCCAGATATTGTAAATTTCAATTATCGCTGGGCTCCGAGCTACACCAAGGCCCTGGGCAGATATGACGGAAAGAAGGTGTTCACCTACCATAACATGTGGGGCGAAGGCACCGGCCTCAGCGCGAAACTGTCTTTGATGAACGACAACCGCTTCGCCAAGACACTGGCCTCTTTCGATCACATCATCGCGGTAAGCGATTTCGTCAGGGACGACCTTATCAGGCGCGGTTATCCGGAAAATTATGTGACCACCGTGCCTTCCTGCATCCGCGGACCTATCGTTCAAGGGGAGGGGAAAGGGGACTTCGCGCTGTCGCTCGGCCGTTTGGTGAAGACCAAAGGTCTGGATTATATGGTGATGGCGATGCGCGACGTCCCCCACAGGCTGGTCGTCTGCGGAAAAGGCCCGGAGGAGAAAAGGCTCAAAAAACTGATCTCGAAATACGGGCTTCAGGACCGCGTCGAGATGAGGGGATATGTCAGCGAGGATGAGAAGGACCGGCTCATGGGAGACTGCAGATTCTTCGTCATGCCGTCCGTCCACGAGTCCCTGGGTCTTGCCGCCGAGGAGCTCATGTCCCACGGAAGACCCATCGTCTGTTCCGATGCCGACGGCCTCCCCGACACTGTGGGAGATTGCGGGTATGTGGTGCCTGCGAAAGACAGCGACGCCCTGGCACATGCGATCAACGACCTTTTCGACGATGATAGGAAGTGCGATATGCTGGCAGCGGAAGCGCTCGAGCGTGCAAAATATTTCGACTGGAACATCCACCTCCCCGTGATCGAGGAGGTTTATCGTAAGGTGCTTTCGGGAGAATATAAGTCGTCGGATTCTAATTTCAACAAGGTGTGACAATGTCAGCAAAGAAACCGTTCCTCAGCGTTTACGGGCACATAACGATCGACCAGATCGTTTCGGTCGGCAGATTTCCGAATCTCAACGAGACCGTCGACATCCTTTCGAAGACGACCACTCTGGGCGGGACCGGGGCCAACATCGCCATCGCGGCAGCGAAGCTCGGCGTACCTACCGCCATCTGCGCATTCATCGGTTCCGATATCCCGATGAAATACGTGAAGGAAATCGGGGATTCCGGGCTGATCACCGACGAACTGGTGACCGTGTCCGATTTCGAGACCTCGCAGTGCACCGTGCTGAACGATGCGGATCTCAAGCAGAAGGTCATATTCTACCAGGGCCCCCAGGGTTACGCTTCCCGGCTCGGCAAGGATCTCCTGGATAACGCGCGTCGTTCCGAATGGGTTCATTTCTGTACCGGCGAACCGGAATATTATCTTCGTTTGATGGCACAGCTTTCGGACAGCGGTGCCAGGATATCGTTCGATCCGGCCCAGGAGACCTACCGTCTCTGGCAGGAGGATAAACTTTCCAAGGCGATCCCCCTTGCGGATGCGGTGTTCTGCAACGAATACGAGGCGAAGGTCATCGAGGAACGCATGGGCTTAGGTTCGGTTCTGGACCTTGACAAATCCTTGGTGGTCAAGACCATGGGAGCGGCCGGCAGCATAGCCCGTGTCGGCGGAGAGACCGTCGAGATCCCGTGCATCCCGTCCGCCGGGCCCGTGGATGCCACCGGCTGCGGGGATACCTTCCGTGCGGGATTCTATTCCGGTCTCTATCACGGGTACTCGGTGAGGGAATCCCTGGTCCTGGCATCGGCCGTTTCATCGTTCACCATCGAGCGCACGGGCGCTCTGACCAATATTCCGGAATGGTCTGCCGTGGAGGAAAGGGCCGCACCGTATCTGAAGTGAATCCATGGCCGTGATCGCGATCACCGGCACTCCCGGCGTGGGAAAGACCTCCGTTTCCGCCGAACTCAGAAAAAGGGGCTACGAGGTGGTGGATATAAACGAGCATCTTCGGAGCCACGCGCTTCTTGGAGAGAAGGACGTTCCGCGCGACACCTACAATGTCGACATGGATGCTCTCAACGCCTCGCTGGAAGAATACCGGAAAAAAGAGGGCATAGTATTTCTGGATTCGCATCTGGCACATGAGACGGACTGTTCCCGGATCATCGTTCTCCGCTGTCATCCAAAGATCCTTTCCGGGCGTCTCGAAAAGCGCGGATACTCCGAGGCGAAGGTGCGCGAGAACGTTCAGGCCGAGATCCTCGACGTGATCCTCTGCGAAGCTACGGACTCGGACATCCCGGTAAACGAATTCGACTGTTCGTCGGGGACCGTGCCCGACGCAGTCGATTTTATAGAACGGATACTTAACGGAGAAACGGAGATCGGTCTGCCGGGTTCGGTGGATTGGACCGGAGAGATGGACGAATGGTTCTAGACAAGCACAGAAAGGAAGCTGACTTCACATTGGCTCCCGTCGCCAAGAGACTGATCAATGTGAATCCCAATACGATCTCGTGGCTGGGGCTCATCATGGCCGCGGTGAGCGGGATCCTGTTCTATCTCAGCTGGGAAGACCACATCCTTCTCGCTTTCGCCGCCGTCGCCGTTCTGGTATCGGGGTATTTCGACGCGTTGGACGGAAAGATCGCCAAACTTGCCGGAAAGTGCAGCGTGAAAGGAGACTATCTCGATCACGTTTTCGACCGTTATGCCGATATGTTTATGATCGCGGCCATCGCTCTCAGCGGATGGTGCGATACCACCGTCGGGCTTTTGGCGGTCATCGGCGTGCTTCTCACTTCCTACATGGGAACCCAGGCCCAGGCCATCGGAGCGAAGAGGCTTTACGACGGACTTCTGGGAAGGGCGGACCGCGTCGTGCTCTGTTTCCTGTTCCCGATCATCCAGGGCATCATGCTCGTTCTCGGATACGGTTCCTTCGAATTTTACGGACATACCTTCAGTTGGCTGGAGATCATGATGATCTACTTCGCCGTCCTCGGCAACCTCACCGCCGTCCAGAGGGTACTGATCACCTGGAAGAATCTCGGAGAGGCCGAGGAGACCCGGACCGAGGAAAAAGATCACTGATCCCGATGGCCGGAACCCGATCTGATGCGGTAATAGCTCAGCGGATGCTTGATCTTCTCGCACAGCGGGTCCGGATTGAAGCATATGCCGTTGGTCCGCATGGTGGAGCATTCCGGCGGTATGTACCCGTCGGTTCCGTTGAGTTCTCCGGTGATATGCTTGATCTGATATTCGGACACGGATTCGTTGAAATCGGGGGAGACCGCGAATATCGCCACGATCTGCTGGTAATCCAATCCCAGGGTGTGCAGGTAGGACACCAGTGCGAACCTGGCACTGTGCGGAAGGTTCTGCCCTTCCTGTGCCATGGCGATGATGGCGCGTATGCAGGGCGGGAGGAATTCCTCCTTCATCTCGCCTCCTCCGGCGGGGCTGAGTCTTGCCTTCATCTCGTTGAGCGCGTGGCCGATCGCATCAAGGTCCGGCTTTACAATCTTTTTGAAGGAGTCGTCGACCCTGAGCGGAAGTTCGTCCTCGATACGCTGACGGTACGCGTTCTGCAGTACCCTGATATATTTTTCACGGGACAGCGAGACGTATCCGTTGTGGATGTCTGCGTTGATCAGGTTCCACTCCACCGCCTTCATCACGTAGCTGTACCGAAGATAGTCTCCGAAGTGCATATCGACGGTGTCGGAACCGGTTTGGCTGGCGTTCACTTCGCATACGTCGGAGACGATGCCGATGGAATCCCGGTCCTTCATGAGATTGGCGCTCAGGTGCTCCGCTTCCGCGAGAGCGTATCTCTTCGTGAGCAGTCTGTCGTCGATGCAGGAAACAAGGATCCTGGCATAGGGATACGACAGGACCTCCATAAGGCGGTTGAACTCCGACGATACGGAGGACTGCGGTATGGTGTGGTCCTTTATCGCACCGAGCACTCTGCCGAGCCCCCGTCTGCGTGCTTCGGCGTAGGTCGACGACGTCAGCAGGGCTTCGAGACCTTCGGATTCATTTCTGGCGAATTCGGCCGCTTCCTTCAGAAAAGGGTATCTCGCCGCGCGGAGACTGTCCATGCTGCCACATATCCTTCGTCATAGTTAATCTGTCGGCCCGAAGGTCACGAATCTGCGGAGCTCCTCGATTACATTTGGGTCGTCGATAACTCTAGAAAGGTCTTCCGGCCCGGCGAACGGGCGGTTGGCGGCGATGGCCGTCGCTCTTTTCTTGCCGATACCGGGAAGTGCGGGCAGGGAAGACATCGGGGCGGAGTTGATATCGAACGGCTGGACCACGCCGGTGACGGAACGGAATCCCCAGTCCGTTATCCTGACATCGTAGCATTTTTCCAGTTCGAGTCTGTACGGTACGCCCACCAGGAGCGGGTATGACCCAGGCTGTCTTCCGAACGTCGTGTTGCCGTCGTGGATCTCCATGTAGACGTCCTTCAGAAGAGTGCCCTTGGGGACCATGCGGAGGAGCATCTCGTGGTCGATCTCGTCGCGGACGGATTCCTTGAATTTCTTGAACCGTTTTTCGTTTATGCGGACATTGAACTGTCTTCTCGACCCTATCACCTGGCGGATGTTGATGCGGCGTACGAGCAGATTTTCGTCGAGCAGTTTTTTCAGAAACGCCATATCGAGTTTGTAGGTATCCGCAGACTCTCCGTCGAGTCCGCATATTATGTTCAGTCCCGGAAGGATCTTCGGGAGGCCGGTCGGGCCTCTCTCCGAACCGACCCTGTTGATGATCCTTATCGCATCCAGGACCTGTTCCGCGGTACTGTTCAGGTTATTGGCCCTGCCGACCGTGGGGTCGGCCGATTCCAGGCCGAGGGCCAGCACGTTGCCCGACGAACAGTTGTCGGCGAGAATGCGGATTATCTCTTCGGATTCTTCGGGAAATGTTGCGATCACCGCGGGATTCGCGTTATCCACGCACAGATTATCGAAGCCCAGCCTGTTCAATCCTTCGAAGAGCTCCCTTACCGTGTCGGGCACCGGGCGGGGAACCCCCGAACCGAAATCTTCGGAACCGTATGAAACGATGCAGGTCTGACCGCCGATACGGACATTTCTGACCCCCAGATCTTTCAGTTTCGAAGCTTCGGCAAGGATATCTTTCGGAGCGCGCATGAGCGGTTTCCCCTTCATCGGTTCCACGCAGAAGGAACATCCCCCCGAGGCATACCTGTGGCATCCGCGGTATGATTCTATCTCCACCATCAGAGGTACGGGAAAATCCTGGTGTTGGGTAACGATGTCCGCACCCAACAGCATCCACAGGTTCCATTCCTCCAACGTTCTTCTCCGTTCGACGATCTCCTTTCCCGTCATTCCGTCGTACAGGGATGCGGCAAGATCCAGATAAATACGAAAATCGAAGAGTTCCGATTCCGGTGCGTAGGCCGCGGAACCCCCGATCCAGGTCCAACCCTTCATCTTCGGAGCCCATTCGCGGATCTCCTTTAGGGACATCGGCATCGAACGCAGATACTTTCCTGGCACTGTGTTTCCGGAGAGCAGGACGGTGACGTCCGCATCGGGCAGTTCGGCACCCTTGCGGAGCATGTCCACGGAGATGTACGTGACCTCTCCCCCCGCATCGACGGCCGCCCCGGCTATCGCACGTACCATGGGGGAGATGTAAGGGGGGACGCCCAAAGCTGCTGGGTCATCGATATATCCGTCGACGAGCACAACTTTTACGGGAGTTTTTTCTTTGGTCATATCAAATTTAACCATACCAAATATCTATAAAAAGGAAGAGCATTAGGGCATTTCAAGAGATTCGAAGAATTTCTTACGAAATTCGTAATGAGGAATAGTTATGAGCTTCTTCAACAAGAAAAAGAAAGAGGAACCGGTCCCCGCGGCCGCGAAGAAAGAATTGACAGTGGAAGAGCGTCTCGAGCTCGCCAAGAAGCCCGGTATGGATGCCATGAAGATGCACCCCTACTACGGCGGAAAGATCGAGGTCGTGCCCAAAGCATGCATCAGGTCCTTCGACGATTTCTCCATCTGGTACTCTCCCGGTGTTGCAGAACCCTGCAGAGATATCGCCGCCAATCCCGACAAGGTGTACGAGCACACCTGCAAATGGAACACCGTGGCGGTCGTATCCGACGGTACCCGTGTCCTCGGTCTCGGAGACATCGGACCCGAAGCGGCCATGCCCGTTATGGAAGGAAAATCCATGCTTTTCAAGTATCTCGGCGGAGTCGACTGCGTCCCGATCTGTCTCGACACCAAAGACCCCGAGAAGATCATCGAGACCGTCAGGCTCATAGCCCCGTCTTTCGGAGGTATCAATCTCGAAGATATCGCCAACCCGAAATGCTTCGATATCCTCGACGAACTCAGGAACGACTGCAAGATTCCCGTATGGCATGACGATCAGCAGGGTACCGCCACCGTCGAGGTCGCCGGTGCCATGAACGCCATGAAACTCGTCGGCAAGAAATTCCAGGATGCCAACGTCACCATCCTCGGTGCGGGTGCCGCATCAATCGCCATCGCAAGGCTGCTTCTTGCCACCGGATTCAAAGCGGAACACCTCTGTATGTGCGACTCCAAGGGAATCCTGAATCAGTCAAGGACCGACCTCGACGCCGCTCACAAACACAAGAAACTCATCGCCGACCAGACCAACGGCGCAGGCAAGAGCGGAGGACTCAAAGAGGCCATGGAAGGATCCGACCTCGTCATCGCCGCATCCCAGCCCGGGCCCGGAACCATCCCGCCAGAGTACATCGACGGTATGGCGGACGACCCCGTCATCTTCGCAACCGCCAACCCCGTTCCCGAGATCTGGCCCTGGGAGGCCAAAGAGCACGGCGTGAAGGTGTTCGCCACCGGACGTTCCGACTTCCCCAACCAGGTCAACAACTCCATGGGATTCCCGGCCATCTTCCGCGGTGTTCTCGATGTCAGGGCCAGGACCATCACCGACGAGATGTGCATCGCAGCGGCCACCGAGCTTGCCAAATGCGCCGAGGAGAAAGGTCTGACCACCGAGTACATAATCCCCAACATGTCCGAGGAAGACGTCTTCCCGAGAGAGGCCGCCGCCGTTGCCATGAAGGCCATCGAGCAGGGCGTCGCACGCGTCAAACTCTCCCGCGAGGAAGAGTACGAGAACGCCGCAAGGATCATCAGCAGGTCTCGGAAGCTTACCAAGAACATGATGGACACCAAGTTCATCAAACCCTACGTCGAGTGATTCCTTCCGGGGGCATTCCGCCCCCGGAACTTCACACGGCCTTACTTTTTCGGATAGGTCACTTTGACCACGTTCGTGCCGACCGGCACACCGAAAGAATTCGCGACGGGAAGACATTTCGCCTTGAGAAGATGTGCGACCGGTACGGGAAGATCCGTTTCGGAAAGCGATTCGAAGTTGGCCATTCCTTTGGCCAGAAGAAGGCCCGCCCGGGATAATTCCCCCAGCAACGCGGGATTTTCGATCTCGGCAGGGAGGCCGACCGCAAACGCTCCCGTATCCACGATCGAATCCAGTTCCCTGTCGAGCCCGATTCTCACGGCATCTTCGTACGTTACGTCGTTGAGGATGGGCGCTCCTTTCACCACTCCGACCACGCGTTTTCCCATCGAACGTATCTCCCTGATGAGGATCTTGTCGAACTGGCTCTCTCCGCAGTTGTCGAACGCATACAGGACCGTCTCCGAACATTCGATTACTGCTTTGAGTTCATCGCATTCGTCGAGTCCGATCTTCTGTGCCAGGAGTCTGTCGAAGATCTCGCCGAATTCTTCGGGGGAATCGATGGCTATGCCGGAACCGAAATCCATGATGTTTCCGACGATGGCCGCCGATACCGCGGTACGGAAACGGTCGGTGCTTTCCTCGACCGCCTTCTCCGCCCTGCCGAGGAACGTTCCGGCGATCCGGTCCGCGTCGATCTTCATGTCATGATACGGATCGTCGCAATCTACCGTATCGTAGGCAAGCCGGTGTATTTCCGTGGCAATTTCCGCGGAGCAGACCGTCGGGTCCATAAGTTCGGAATACAGCGCCATGCACCGTCTGACCGCTTCGAATTCCTTTTCCGTTCCGGCAAGGCGCGATTGGAAAAGAACACGTTTCATCAGGCAGGGGCCACAGTCAGCACAGGTCTTCATAGGCGGTCAATCCGCAATCGTCTTATAAACACTGGTGCTTTCGGACCGAACCTTTGCTTTATATAAGAGTATAATATCCGTCCGACTATGGCTACTGATAAAATATGCTCTTCCTGCGGAAAGAGGCTCATCGGTCACGGTAACACTTTCTTCAAGTGCCCCAAATGCGGGGAAGTCGAGATCGGAAGGTGTGCCACCTGCCGCGACCAGAGCGTTTCTTACGAATGTCCCAAATGCGGATTCATCGGACCTTGAGGGATCCTGATGGCTGAGATCTACTCTGTTTACGAGGTATTTCCGGACGGAGACACCACCGACGTTGCCGCGATTGCGGCAAAACTCGCCGACCTTCTCCCCGCCGGCGTGAAAGTTCAGAAGACCGAGGTCCGCGATCACGTCTTCGGACTCAAGAAGATATACGCAGAATTCCTCATCAACGCTGACGATGAGAACATCGGAAGCAAGCTCGAAGATGCGCTGAGCGCCATCGAGGGTGTCGGAAGTATCGAGTGCGTATCTTCCACCAACGTTTGAAACTTCATTATTCTCGGGATTTCCCGGGACTTTTCTTTTTTTCAGAATTTTTTGTACATTCCTTTCGAGCCTTTGCGCTTGTAGACCGTGGCGACGTACGTGCGGATGGCGATCCAGTAAAGGGTCGGCAGATGGATCTGCCACCAGCCTTCCGGAGTGCCTTTGAGATATTTCTCGTAAGATCTGCGGTTCTCGGGACTTTTCGCGAATTCTCTGAAACAGCGATACGACATATGCCCGCTGGAGCGGATCTTCATTATCGCGTTTCTGCGGAGTACGGCATGATCGTCCGGAAATAGCAGATCGGCCTGATCGTACGCTTCGATCTCGGCACGCCCTCTGGCGTCCGGGTCCCGGCCGGAAAGGGAGTCGTTGTGCTGACGATAGGCGTAAAGGGGTTTATCGTAAATGCACATTTTCCGGCAGACGCTGATGCATCTGTAAGTGTGTATGACATCTTCCGACATGGCTTCTTCGAAGAGAAGGTTGTTGTCCATCAGAAAATCTCTGCGGAACAACTTGCTCCACGTAGATACGGGAAAGAGATCTCTGTTGCGTGCATCGACGGCTTCGTCCCTGTCGAGAACCAGATAACGGTATGTCCTTCTCGGCTTTTCTTTGACGGTGCCGGACGGATCGGTATTGATAAAATTGCAGCATACGAAGTCGGTCTCTGTTCTTTCTATCAGATCCACCATTTCCTTGAGAAAATCGGGAGACGGTGCGTCGTCTACATCGAGGAACCAGACGTATCTTCCTTCGGAATTCAAAAGACCCAGATTACGGTTTCCGCCGAGTTTCAGCTTATAGTCCTGAAGGATCAGCCGCGAATTCGGTTGGGTGCCGACGATCTATCCGATCTTCTTCGCGGTGTCATCCGTGCTGTTCGCATCCACAACATATATGGTTTCGAAATCCGTGAATGTCTGTGCGGACAGGAATCCGACACAATCGTCAAGGAATCTGCCGCCGTTGCGGACGGGGACGACCACGGAAACGGTCATCCTTGATTCGGAGGGCATAATCACCTCTCTGACAGGATGGAATGCCTTTCAAGGCGCGTATGTTCTGCCTCGGACCGTACACCTCTGTCAAGATCGATACCTCGATAATGTAACTTTCTGATGGATTTATGATATTTTAACATACGGTAAGATAATTAACAGGTATGTTACCAATTATGGCGATCGACGGAGAATGCCTGTTGTGCCAGATTTTAAGATATCGGTCTCGGGAGCAACATAGATTATAACCAATGAACCCAATCGCACGGTATGAATGTCAAACAGGGGGTCATCATGGTCGGGGGAAGAGGAACTCGCCTTTACCCGCTCACCGAGACCATGCCCAAACCCGCTCTGCCGGTATTGGACCAACCGTGTCTGAAATATCTCATCCGGTCTTTTTCCGAGGCGGGAATCAAGGAGATCTTCCTTGCGTGCGGGTACAGGTCCGATCTTCTCCGCAGAGAGATCGGGGACGGTTCCGGCCTCGGTGTCGATCTGATCTATTCCGACGAGGACAGCCCTTTGGGAACAGGGGGTGCCATGAAGCAGCTGGAAGACAGACTGGACCCTGTTTTCGTGGCGGCGAACGGCGACACCCTGGTGGACATCGATGTGCGCAGGGTTATCGGAACGCATCTGGAGAACAATGCGAAGATCACCATTGCTCTGACCCGGGTGGACAATCCCTGCGAGTACGGCATCGCCCGCCTGGAGAAGGACGGACGTATTTCCGAATTCAAGGACAAACCCCGTCCCGAGGAGGTGTTCTCCGACCGTATCAACGCAGGCGTATATGTCGTTGACAGGAGCGTTTTGCAGTATGTGCCAGAACATTCGTTTTTTGATTTCTCGAAGGATCTCGTCCCGCTGATCGCCGAGAAAGGGTGGAGGGTGCAGGGACACCTTCTCGAAGGCGGCGTGTGGATGGATGTCGGACGCCCGTCCGATTTGATAAGGGCCAATCTTGTAATGGCAGAACGGCGTTTTTCTTCCGCCGATTTTTCTTTGGGGGCGGAGGTCAGCGGTCCGTTTTATCTGGGTAAAGGTTCCGATGTCTCGGATTCGAAATTGGATTCCTGTGCGATTCTGGATAATTGTAGGATCGCCGGTTGCGACATTTCGAAATCTTTAATAATGCGCGGATGTAATGTGTCGAACGCGAGCATCATAGACAGTATACTGGGTTGCGGATGTGTCGTAGAGGATGGGGCTGTTGTACGTGACTGCGTACTGAAGGACGGGACCGTCGTGTCCCGGGGAACCGTTCTCGATAATCGGAAAGGATGACAATGTCTGAGATAATTCGCTCACGTGCACCTATGCGTATCGGTTTGGCCGGCGGAGGTACCGATGTAAATCCGTATGCTTCGGAGAAAGGCGGGTACGTCTTCAACACCACCGTAAACAAGTACGCATACAGCATGTTGAAGGCCAGGGACGATCACGTCATGCGTGTGACATCCGAATATTACGGGAGATATCAGGCTCCGTTGGACGGCGGTCCGTTGCCGTTGGACGGCAATATGGATCTGATCAAATCGGTCACGAATCATTTCGGCATCACGGACGGGTTCGAAATATCAATCAGCTCCGATGTCCCTGCCGGTTCCGGACTCGGCGGTTCGTCGACAATGATCGTCTCCATGATCGGGGCGGTCGCCAATTGGTTGGATATCGACATATCCAAAATGGAGATGGCAGCTCTCGCATATCATCTCGAGAGAGAGGTTATCGGGCTTTCCGGCGGCAAGCAGGATCAGTATGCTGCCGTATTCGGTGGTTTCAATTCATTCAAGATCGATGCGAACGGAGTAAACGTTCTTCCCGCAAAGATTCACCCAGATATCGTTCATGAGCTTCAGTGTCGTTCGGTGATGTGTTTTACTGGAATGACCCACGATTCTGCCACAATCATCGATACTCAGGTTAAATCTTACAAAGAGGGGAAGAACGATGCCGCGTTGGATCATTCAAAGACGATTGCGGTCCAGATCCGTCAGGCCCTCCGTCATGGGAACATCACCGAGGTCGGTAAACTACTGGGCGAGGCCTGGGAATATAAAAAGCAGTTTTCGAACAAAATTTCCAATCCGGTAATCGACGATCTTTATAATACCGCAATCGAAGCCGGTGCGGTCGGAGGAAAAGTATCCGGTGCCGGAGGCGGCGGGTTCATGTACTTCGTCTGCGACTACGATAAGAAGGCGAACGTGTCCCGTGCGTTGACCTCCAAAGGTGCATCCGTTTCCGAGTTCTCTTATGAACCTGAGGGAGTCATCTCCTGGAGGAGCAAGATTTGAACTGCGCCAAGCGGAAAGCAGTTTTTGTGGACCGGGACGATACGCTTTGCCCGAACGTCCCGTATTGTGACGATCCTTCGAAGATACATGTTTTTCCGGATGTTCCCAAATCGATCACACAATTGAACGATGCTGGTTTTTTGGTGCTGATGGTGACCAATCAGTCCGGCATCGGAAGAGGGTATTTCGGATATTCCGAACTCGAATCGGTCAATCATGAACTGATGACCCAGATCCGGGCCGGCGGAGGACGGATCGATGATGTCTTTTTCTGCCCGCACACTCCGGAAGATGATTGCGATTGCCGTAAACCGAAGACCGGTATGGGAAAATGGGCAATCGAGAAATACAATCTCGATCCTGCCGAATGCTGGATGATCGGTGACAAGGATCTTGATATCGAATTCGGTCAGAACCTGGGAATGAAGTGCATCAGGGTTTCTCCGGAGCATCCGTTTTCAGAGGCAGTGGCGATGATTTTATCTAAATATTCACCATAACTTTCCCGACTTCGGTACCATACACGACATCATGATGTGATGCCGGGGGCTCCTTTCTTCGACCTCGGCCGAACGGACAAAAGATGACTTAGTACCGAGGAGAGGTCGGCGCGGATATAGAGTTCTCCGTATTCGCACTGATGAACGGGAAATAAGATGACCGTCCAGATCCGAAAGGTCGTATCGAAACCGAGATAACGGTAAAAATTCCAATGCGGAAAGGCCCACAACCAGCGGACGCTGTACCAACATTTATCAGAAATCGATGAAATCTATGCTGTGCACAATCGATTTTAATCCGAAATTCTGCTGTGTAGGTAATCACTCCTCTGAATCGGCAACAGCCATGATATCGAATGAGAGCTGACCTTTCAGGGCCTGTTCAGGCACCT
>CAVIXW010000026.1:0-17922 GCA_963646785.1 Acutalibacteraceae bacterium | reverse complement strand
GGATCCGAGATTTTCGCACCCGCGGAATGCTTCGGAACCGATGGTTTCGACGGAATCCGGGGTGACAACGGAAACAAGCGCCTTGCAGTTGTAGAACGCCTTGGCCCCTATCGATTTCACGCCGTCGGATATCTTTACGGTCAGATCTGCCTTGGTGATCTGCCAGGGGGTGTTTTCGTTATACGCATACCAGGTTCCGTTGCCTTCGGTGAATGTTATACTCGCTATGCCAGTACAGCCGGAGAAGATGGGGTCGGTATCGGATCCGACACAGTCGAGGCTTATCGGAAGAGTGAGTTCTGTCAGACCCGTACAATCCTTGAACGCCCCCGCACCTATTGTTTTTAGGTCTTTGGGGATCGGCAGGGAGGTAAGGCCGGTGCAGCCATCGAAGGCATGGGCTCCGATCGAACCGACGTGTTCGAGCGAAATGGTTTCCAGCTTGGAACATCCCTTGAATACTCCTTCGCCGAGATCCGATACCTTTTCACCGAGCTTTACGGACACAAGGGCGACACAACTGCTGAACGCATAGGCCCCCACCGATGTCGCGGTATCCGGGAGGGTTATCGATCCGAGGACGGAACATCCCTCGAACGCATTGGCCCCGATGGTTTCGAGAGTGTTGCCGAAAGTTACGGAGGAGAGATTTGTGCAGCCTTTGAATGCCGAGGCTCCGATGTCTTTGACAGAATCCGGAAGGGACAGAGAAGCAAGACCCGTGCAGCCGTCGAACATATGGTCGCCGATAGAGTTCGCTCCATCAGAGATCGTTACGGTGATCGTATCGGACCCGGACAGACACCAGGGCGTGAGGGCATATCCGTAGGAGTATGGATACCCGGTTCCGTTACCTTTGGTGAATATAATCTTTGCAATGCCGGTACAACCCTCGAATACGGGAGAATCGGTGGACACGACACAGTCGAGACTGATCGGGACGGTAAGTTCGTTCAAACCGATACAGTCTTTGAATGCGCCTTCTCCGACGGATGTGACCGAATCCGGAATGGTAAGGGCCTCTAGGGCGGTACATCCCTCGAAAGCTCCTTTTCCTACGGATACGTAGGAATCCGGAATCTCGATGACAGCGATCTTGACACAGCCGCTGAACGCATAGGCTCCGATCGAAGCGAGATCCGCCGGGAAGGATATGGATCCGAGATGCTCGCATCCGTAGAATGCTTCGGAACCGATAGCAGAGACCGAACCCGGGATAGTAACGGAAACAAGCGCCTTGCAGTTGTAGAACGCCTTGTCCCCCACCGATTTCACATCTTTGGATATCTTTACGGTCAGATCTGCCTTGGTAATCTGCCAGGGAGTGTTTTCGTTATACGCATACCAGGTTCCGTTACCTTCGGTGAAGGTTATACTCGCTATGCCGAAGCAGCCGGAGAAGATGGGGTCGGCATCGGATCCGACACAGTCGAGACTTAACGGAAGGGTGAGTTCTGTCAGACCCGTACAATCCTTGAACGCCCCTGCACCTATTGTTTTTAGGTCTTTGGGGATCGACAGGGAGGTAAGGCCGATACAGCCATCGAAGGCATGGGCTCCAATTGAACCGACGTGTTCGAGCGAAATGGTTTCCAGCTTGGAACATCCCTTGAATACCCCTTCGCCGAGATCAGATATCTTTTCACCGAGCTTTGCGGATTCGAGAGCGACACAGCCGCTGAACGCATAGGCACCCACCGATGTCGCGGTATCAGGGATGGTTATCGATTCCAGAGCGGTACATCCCTCGAACGCATTGGCCCCGATGGTTTCGAGAGTATTGCCGAAAGTTACGGAGGGGAGCTTTGTGCAGCCTTTGAATGCCGAGGCTCCGATGTCTTTGACAGAATCCGGAAGGGACAGGGATGCAAGACCCGTGCAGCTTTCGAACGCAGAGTTTCCGATCGTTCCGAGAGAAGCGAACACCAAGGATGTGATTCCGATACAGCCCTTGAACGCAGAATCGCCGATGGAAGACAAACCGGAACCGAAGGTCAAAGCTGTCAAATGCGTACAGCCTTCGAAAGCGGATGCTCCGATGGAAGTTACGTCATCGGATATCACGACGGTCAGATCGACGGTTGTCTGATTCCAGGGGGTGAATTCGTATAAAGATGTATACGAAGCCCATTCTCCGGTCCCTTTGGTGAACGTGATCTTTTCGATATTGACGCAGTCGGAGAAGCTGGGCGATTCGAGGGATCCGACACAGTCGAGACTTGCCGGAACGGTGAGTTCTTTCAGACGGATGCAATTGCAGAACATATTGGCTCCGATGGAAGCTACGTCATCGGATATCACGACGGTCAGATCGACGGTTGTCTGATTCCAGGGGGTGTACACATAAGTGAGCCCGTAGTCGGGACATACTCCTGTCCCTTTGGTGAACGTGATCTTCTCGATAAGGGTGCAATCGTCGAAGACCGGGGAATCGGGGGATCCGACACAGTCGAGACTTACCGGAACGGTGAGTTCTTTCAGTCCGATACAGCCGCTGAACGCAGAATTGCCGATCGATGTCACCTTATCCGAAATAACGATGGATTGAAGCTGCGTACAGCCGCTGAACGCAGAATTGCCGATCGAGGAGACATTGGCCCCCAAAGTTATAGAGGTCAGGCGGGTGCAGCCTTCGAACGCAGAGTCGCCTACGGAGGTCACATCGTCTGAGAGCATATAGGCGGTTTCTTCCTTGCCCCTGGGATAAATGACCAGAACCTCTTTGTTCTTGTCGAAGAGAATGCCGGAGTCGTCCGAACTGTAGTTCGGATTGTCCTCGGAAACCTTGAATGAAACTAGAGACGTACAGCCACTGAACGCGGATTCTCCGATCGATGAGACATCGGCGCCTACGGTCACAGAACTCAGGCGGACGCATCTGTAGAAGGCGGATTTTCCGATGGAGGTCACGCCGTCGGAGATCTCGACGGTCAGATCGGCGGCTGTCAGGTTCCACGGAGTGAATCCGTATGATGTGCCGTATTCATGCCAGGCCCCGGTTCCGACGAAGGTGATCTTTTCGATATCGGTACAGCCGGAGAAGGCCGGCGAATCGTTGGATCCGACACAGTCGAGACCTATCGGAACGGTGAGTTCTTTCAGTCCGGTACAGCCTTTGAACGCAGATTCTCCGAGGAATGTTACCTTATCCGGGATAACGATGGATCCGAGCTGCGTGCAGCCGCTGAAAGCAGACCTGCCGATCGATGAAACATCGGCTCCCAGAGTTACGGAGGTCAGGCGGGTGCAGCCTTCGAACGCGGAGGGTCCGACGGAGGATACGGTCTCCGGGACCGCATACGCGGTCTCTTCCTTGCCCATCGGATATAGGATCAGAACAGTTTTGTTCTTGTCGAAGAGAACGCCAGACTCGTCCGAACTGTAGTTCTGATTGGCCTCCGAGACACAGAACGAATCGAGGGACGTACAGCCGTAGAACGCGGAAGCTCCGATCGATGAGACGTCGGCCCCTATGATCACGGCGGTCAGGCGGGCACATTCGTAGAACGCGGATCTTCCGATGGAAGACACGCCGTCGGAGATCTCGACCGTCAGATCCGCCGTGGTTTTGAACCATGGGGTATAGTCGTATGCGGATGCGTAATCGTGCCATCCTCCGGAACCTGCGGTGAATGTGATCTTTTCGATATTGACGCATCCCGAAAAGATCGGCGAATCGATGGATCCGACACAGTCGAGACTTATCGGAACGGTGAGTTCTTCCAATCCGGTACAGTCTCCGAATGCGGAGCTTCCGATCTCCGTGACCTTGTCCGGAACGAGCATGGTTGTTAGGGCGACGCAGCCGTAGAACGCAAGAGGTCCTATGGAGGATACGGTCTCCGGGATATCGTAGGTGGTCTCTCCCTTGCCCATGGGGTACAGAACCAAGGTCTGTTTGTTCTTGTCGAAGAGAACGCCGGACTCGTCACAACTGTAGTTCTGGTTGTCCTCGGAAACCCTGAACGAAAGGAGTGAGGTGCAGCCTTTGAACGCGGCGGTTCCGATCGATCCGACCCGGGTGCCGAGTTCCACTTCGGTCAGAGCGGTGCAGTTATAGAACGCCGAGGGTCCGATAAAGGTCACGTCGTCGGATATCCGAACGGTCAACGGGACCTTGGTGATATGCCAGGGAGTATACTCGTATGAACTTCCGTATGAGTACCAATCTCCGGACCCGTTGATGAAGGTGATCGTTTTGATGCTCTCGCAACCGGAGAAAATGGGCGAGTCGATGGAACCGACACAGTCGAGGCTTACGGGAACGGTCAGGTTCTCCAGCTGGGTACAGCCTTCGAATACTGCGACCCCGAGCGTGGTGCCGGAACCTGATATCACGGCAGCGGCGATGTCGGTACAGCCGCTGAACACATGGTCTCCGATCGACGAAACGTTGGTCCCGAGGGTCACGGATTCGATAGATATGCAGCCTTTGAATGCCGAGTTTCCTATAGTTGATACCGACTCGGGCAGTTCCAGGGAACCCAGAGATGTACAGCCTTCGAACGCGGAATCACCGATCGACGAGACCAAGCTGCCGAACGTGACGTCGGTAAGTCTGGCACAGCCGTAGAAGGCATAGGATCCGACAGCCGTTACCGAATCGGGTATCGTGTAGGACGTGGCGTCTTTGCCCATCGGATACTGAATCAATGTGTTCGGATCCTTTTCGAAAAGCACGCCGTCCTCCGAATAATAAGTATCATTCTGCTCGGAAACATAAAACGAGGTCAGGGAGGCACAATCGTAGAATGCCGACTCTCCAATCGATGAGACCGAACTGCCGATAGATATCAGCTTAAGGGCGGAACATCCGTAGAACACATAGTCTCCGATGGAAGGCACATCGTCGGATATCGCAACGGTCAGTTCGGCATCGGTAAGGTGCCAGGGCGTGTAATTGTACGTATCCGCGTACGAATGCCATTCTCCGGTTCCTTTGGTGAATGTGATCGTTTCGATATTGGTGCATCCCGAAAAGATCGGCGAATCCAGCGATCCGACGCAGTCGAGACTTATCGGGACGGTCAGGTTCTCCAGCTGCGTACAGCCTTCGAATACTGCGACTCCGAGCGTGGTGCCGGAACCTGATATTATGGCAGATCTGAGGTCGGTACAGCCGCTGAACACGGAGGATCCGATCGACGAGATATTGGTCCCGAGAGTTACGGAACTGATCGATGTGCACCCGCTGAACACGGAGTTTCCGAGAGTGGCGAGAGCATCGGGCAGTTCCAGGGAGCCCAGCGAGGTACAGCCTTCGAATGCGGAATCTCCGATCGACGAGACCGAACTGCCGAACGTGACGTCGGTAAGTCTGGCACAGCCGTAGAAGGCATAGGATCCGACAGCCGTTACCGAATCGGGTATCGTGTAGGACGTGGCGTCTTTGCCCATCGGATACTGAATCAATGTGTTCGGATCCTTCGCGAAAAGCACGTCGTCTTCCGAATAATATGTACCGTTTTCCTCGGAAACATTGAATGAAACCAGCGAAGTACAATCGTAGAATGCCGACTCTCCGATCGACGAAACCGAACTGCCGATGTATATCGACTTAAGAGCGGAACAGCTATGGAACGCATAGTCTCCGATCGAGATCACATCGTCGGCTATCGAGACGGTCAGTTCGGCATCGGTAAGGTGCCAGGGAGTGTAATTGTACGAATCCGCGTACGAACACCCTTCTCCGGCCCCTTTGGTGAATGTGATCTTTTCGATACCGGTGCATCCCGAGAAGATCGGCGAATCCGTCGATCCGACGCAGTCGAGGCTAACGGGAACGGTGAGTTCGGTCAATCTGCTGCATCCGCGGAATGCGGAAGCTCCGAGGGCCGTTACGGATTGGGGGATCTCCACTTTTTGGAAAAGGGAACAGCCGCTGAATGCGAAGGCCCCGATAGTGGTAACGGAACTTGGGATCGTTACGGAACTTAGCTTGGTACAGCCGCTGAATGCGAAGGCCCCGATAGTGGTAACGGAATCGCCGAGATCTACGGAAATAAGCGAAGAACAACTTTGGAACACATACGGTCCGACCGAAAGCACACCGTCGAGCACAACGGTCAGATCGGCCGCGGTGAGGTACCAGGGCGTTTTTTCATAGTCGGAAGGGTCGTAACTGTACCAGTCTCCCTTTCCGATGAAGGTTATCTTTTCGATATAGGTACACCTGGAAAAAATGGGAGAGGTTCCGGTTCCGACGCAGTCGAGGCTTACGGGAACGGTGAGTTCTCTCAATCCGGTACAGCCTTCGAACGCAATGTCGTCAAGGGTCGTCACGGACTCGGGGATGCTCACGGAGTTCAGCCCGATACAGTCGCTGAACGCAGAGTACCCGATCGAGGTTAACGAACCGGGGAGGGTTATGGTTGTCAGGGCCCTGCATCTGCTGAACGCATAGTCTCCGATCGATGTGACGGAATCGGGAACGGTCATATCTGCCAGAACGGTACAGTCTTCGAATGCTGAATCGCCGATCTCGGTTACAGAACCAAGGATCGTCACTTTTGTCAAGGATTTGCATCCGCTGAATACGGAATCTCCGATCGATGTGACCTTGTCGGGGACCGTGACGGATCCCAGCCCGGTACAGTCCTGGAATGCCGAATCCCCGATCGAGGCTACCGCATCGGGGATGACGATCGATGTCAGGGCCCTGCATCCGCTGAACGCATATTCCCCGATCTCGGTGACGGATTCCGGGATCGATATCTCTGTCAGAGCGGTACAGCCCTTGAACACATATGTTCCGATAGACGAGATTCCGTTCGATATCTCTACGGTCACGGTACCGGCCGTGGTGGTATGCCAGGGCGTTTTTTCATAACTGGAATCTCCGTAAGCTCTGTACGGGAACCAGGACCCGTCTCCTTTGGTGAAGACGAACTTTGAGATAGAGGTACAGCCGGCGAAGACGGGAGAATCCTCGGACCCTACACAATTGAGACTTACCGGTACGACAAGTTCGGTCAGCTTGGAACAGCCGCTGAACGCAGAGGCTCCGACCGCCGTGACGGAATCCGGGATCACCAGTTTTCCCTGCAGGCTGCAGCCATCGAACGCAGAAACGCCGATCGTCGAGACCCGGGTGCCGAATCCGACAGAGGTTATTCCGGTACAGCCGCTGAACGCATAGCTTCCGATAGAAGTGACGGAATCAGGGATGGTGACGGATTGAAGGAGCACGCAGCCGCTGAACGCAAAGTCCTGGATGGTCTCGAGACTGGTGCCGAGGGACAGAGATGCCAGGGAGGTACAGTCCTTGAAAGCGGATGCTCCGACGGATTTGAGGCTGGTGCCGAAGGATACAGTGCTGATATCCGAGCAACCGCTGAAAGCGGAATCTCCGATGGAAGCGACGGAATCGGGGAGACTGAAATCGCCGAGGGACGTGCAGCCTTCGAATGCGGATTCTCCGATCAATGTGACGGAGTTGCCGAAAGAAACGGTGGAGAGCTTGGTACAGCCGCTGAACGCATGATCCCTGATCGGCAGAACCGAATCCGGGATCTCGATCTTGTAAAGGGACGTGCAGCCGCTGAACGCATAAGCTTCGATTGTTTGGACGCCGTTCTCTATTTCGACGAAGTTAAGGTTGGTACAGTCCCTGAAGGCGGAGGCTCCGATCGTAGTAACATCGCCGGAGATCTCCACGGCCAGCGAGGCCTTCGTAAGATGCCAGGGCGTAAACTCGTATAACGATCCGTAGTTGAACCATTCTCCGGTTCCGGTGAACTTGATCGTTTCTATACCGTCGCAACCCTTAAAGGCGGGAAGACTGCCGGAGACCGCGGTATCGAGAGCTGCGGGAACGGTCAGTTCTTTCAGTCCGGTACAGCCGCTGAACGAACCCTCTCCGAGCGATGTTACGGAATCGGGAATGACCAAGGAAGTTATGAGGCCACACTTATAGAATGCACCGCCCCCGATCGATTTCAGACCTTTACCTAAATTGACTAATTTGAGGGAAGTACAACTGCCGAATGCGTATTCTCCGATTGATTGGACGGAGTCCGGGATTATAATCGACTCGATCAGGCCGCATTCGCTGAATGCATGATCTCCGATCGATCCGACCTGGCTGCCGAGGACCACGATCTTGAGTTTGGCACATCCGCTGAACGCACCTCCTCCGACGGATACGACGGAGTCCGGGATGACAATCGATCCGAGTGTGCCGCAGCCTTCGAATGCGGAATCTCCGATCGACATGAGATTGTTGCCGAGGGCCACGGATGCGATGGCGTAGCAATCATGGAACGCGCATTCTCCGATCGTTTCGACGGAATCCGGTATCTCGAGAGTTGTCAGGGAGGAACAGTCTTCGAATGCGGTTTCTCCGATGGATACGAGGTTGCTGCCCAGTTTCAGTTTCTCGAGTCCGATACAGTAATTGAACGCAGAGGTTCCGATCGTCCTGACGGAATCCGGGATGACCACCTCTGTAAGGATAGTGCAGTTCTCGAAAGCACACTCCCCTATAGATTCGAGATGGCTGCCGAGGGTCAGAGAATCGAGGGCGTGGCAATAGAAGAAGGACTCGTATCCGATCGATGTCACGGAATCCGGGATCGTTACGGATTTAAGCTGGGAACAGTACATGAATGCGTGATCCCCTATGGTGAGCACACCGTCTTCGAAGACCACCTGGGTCAGAATATCCCTGCAGCACTGCCACGGCGTGTATCCGTAATAACTCGGCACATATTGGGTCTCGCCGTAAGCATACCATTCTCCGGACCCTCCGGTGAAGGTGAATTTCACGATACCGTTGCAACCGTTGAAAGCTGCCGAATCGTTCGATGAGACACAGTCGAGGCTCACGGGGACCGTAAGTTCCTTCAGATTGGAACAATCCTTGAAAGCATAGTTTCCGAGGGATGTGACGGAATCGGGGATCTTTACGGCGTCGAATCCCACGCACCCTTCGAACGCGGAAGCTCCGATCGAGGTCAGAAAGTCCGGAAGGGTAACGGAATCCAGCTTGGTGCAGCCGCTGAATGCGGAATCCTTGATGGCGGCGACATTCTTGCCGAAGCTCACGGAACCGAGACGTACGCAGTCCCTGAACGCCGAACATCCGACGGTGGTCACGCTGTCGGACAGAATGACCGTCAGAACGGCATCGGTAAGGTGCCAGGGCGTATATTCGTACACAGACCCGTAGTCATACCATTCTCCGGCACCGGTGAAGGTGATCTTGCATATCTTGGTGCAACCGGAGAAAACGGGCAGGTCGGTGGATCCGACGCAGTTCACGCTGACCGGAACCGTCAGTTCCCGCAGTTCGGTACAGCTGCCGAACGCAAAGTTTTCGAGAACGGTGTCGGGGCCGGCGACGGTCACGGAAGTGAGTTTGGTGCATCCGCTGAATGCGGAATATCCGATCGATTTTACAGACTCCGGAATATCCAGAGAGGTGAATGAGACACATAGGAAGAACGCGTATGCGCCGATCGATTTGACAGAGTCGGGGAACGTCACGTTGCCGAGAGAAGTACAGGCCCCGAACGCATAGTCCCCGATTGTTTTCACGGCACCGAGAGCCAGAGATTTGAGAGAGGTACAGCCGTTGAATGCGTAGTTTCCGACAGATTCGACGGAGTCCGGGAACGCGACCTCTTCGAGCGATGTGCAGCCGTTGAATGCGTAGTCTCCGATCAGACTGACGGATTTACCGAACGATACGGAAGTGAGCTTGGTGCAGCCGGAGAACGCATGCTCTCTGATCGGCAGGACGGAATCCGGGATGACCAACGTTTTGAGAGCGGAGCAGCCGCTGAACGCGGAGTCTTCGACAGTTTGGACGGTGTCGCCCAGGTCCACAGAAGCTAGCATAGTGCAGCCATTGAATGCGGAAGGTCCGACGGAGGTCATACCGGAGGATATCGCGACGGTCAGCGGGACCTTTGTCAGTTGCCACGGGGTCAGATCATGTTCGGAGGTTCCGTAAGCATACCATTCCCCGGTTCCGGTGAAAGTTATCTTTTCGATGTTGACGCAGCCGGAGAACGCGGGCGAATCGACGGAACCGACGCAGTTCAGAATTGCCGGAACGGTAAGTTCCTTCAATCCGATACAGCCGGAGAACGCGGAGTTTCCGAGGGAGGTGACGGTCCCGGGAATGACTACAGAGGCGAGTTTGGTACATCCATTGAACGCTTCGTCCCCGATCGTTTTCACGGATCCGCCGAAAGAAACCGATCCGAGGGAGATACAGTTCTCGAACGCACGATCTCCGATGGACAGTACCGAATCCGGAAAGTCCACCTTAGTAAGTGCGGAACATCCGCTGAACGTAAAGAATTCGATCGATTCGAGACCGTCGCCGAGTTCCACGGTCTCGAGACCGGTACATCCGTAGAATGCGGAGTTTCCGAGGGCCGTGACGGAATCGGGTATCGTGATCGATCCGAGTTTTACGCAGCCCTCGAATACGGAATCGCCGATCGACTCGAGACCGTCGCCGAGGGTCACGGATACGAGGAGCTCACATTCATAGAACGCGGAGTTTCCGATCGTTCTGACGGAATCGGGTATTACCAGGGTTGTAAAGGAACAGCTCTCGAATGCAGATTCTCCGATCGATTCGAGGTTGTTTCCCAGAGTTATCTCTTCGAGCGGGAAACATTCGTAGAACGCGGCATCTCCGATCGATACGAGATCGTTTCCCAGAGTTACCTCTCCGAGTGCAGAACACATGCTGAACGCGCGGTCGCAGATCGATGTGACGGAATCCGGGATCGTAACGGAGGTGATCTTTTTGCAATTATGGAAAGCATGGTCCCCGATGGTGATGATTCCGTCTTCGAAAACGACCTGGTTCAGAACTTCTTTGCTTAACTGCCAGGGAGTATATCCGTAATAGGACCCCACGTAGCGGCTTACGTCGTAGACGTACCAGGTCCCGGTTCCTTTGGTAAATGTGATCTTTTCGATACTGTTGCAGCCGTCGAAGATGATCGAATCGTTGGATCCGACGCAGTTGAGGCTCACGGGAACCGTCAGTTCCTTCAGACCGGAACAATCCTTGAACGCAGAGTGCCCGAAAGACGTGACGGAATCGGGAACGATCGCGGATTCGAGGGACGTGCAACCCTCGAACGCGGATGTTCCGACAGCGGTAACGGAACCCGGGATCTTCAGCGAGGCGAGATCGGTACAGCCGTAGAATGCGGAGTCGCCGATCGATTCGAGACCGTCGCCGAGTTCCACGACGGCAAGTGACGAACATTTGTAAAATGCGTAATCTGCTATGGAAACGACGGACCCCGGGATCTTCACCGAGGCAAGGCTGGTACAGCCGTAGAACGCGGAGTTGCCGATCGATCCGATATGATCGCCGAGCTCCACCTCCGTGATAGAGGTGCACTGGTAGAACATATAGGACTCGATCGAGGTCATGGTATCCGGGATCTTCAGCGAGGCGAGACTGGTACAGCCGCTGAACGCATAGGAACCTATCGACTCGACGGAGTTGCCGAGGGTTACGGTGCTGAGATCGGTACAGCCGCTGAACGCATAGGTGCCTATCGTTGTGACGGAATCCGGGATCTTCAGCGAGGCGAGGCTGGTGCAGCCGTAGAACGCGGAGTCGCCGATCGATACGAGATTTTTCCCGAGGACCGCTTCGGAAAGGGACGTGCAGTTGCTGAACGCATCGGAATCTATCGTTGTGACGGAATCCGGGACAGTCAGCCTGCTGAGGGCTGTGCAGCCTTCGAATGCAGACTCTCCGATCGATACGAGATTGTTCCCGAGGACCGCTTCGGAAAGGGACGTGCAGTTGCTGAACGCATAGGAACCTATCGACTCGACGGAGTTGCCGAAATCCACATCGGTCAGGAGGGAACATCCCTTGAACGCATAGGACCCGATGGTTTTCACCGAGTCCGAGATCTTCAGGGTGGCGAGATTGGTACAGCCGCTGAATACGGAGTCGCTGATCGATTCGAGACGGTTCCCGAGGACCACTTCGGTGATCGAGGTACAGTCGCTGAATGCGTATTTTCCGATCGAACTCACGTTGTCACCGAAAGATGCGGGGGTGAGGGAGGTACATTTGTAGAACGCGTAGCTTCCGATCGATTCGACAGATCTGCCGATGCTCACGGAAGCGAGTGAGGAACAATCGTAGAACGCCCAGTCTCCGATGGTTGTCAGCTGTTCGGGGAGGTTCAGGGATGCGAGGTTGGTACAGCCGCTGAACGCATGAGCCCCGATGGACGCGACAGTATCCGGGAGGACCACTTTCTCCAGGGAGGTGCATCCTTCGAACGCAGAGTCTCCGATGGCCGTCATGGAGCTCAGGATCGTCAGGGTCTTGAGATTCGTGCATTCGCTGAGTATCGAATCCGGGATGCTGTTCACGCCTTCGGCGATGGTGACCTCGGCCAGAACGGACCTGCAGATCTGCCATGGCGTGAATCCGTAATACGAGGGGTCGGAACTGGAAGCACCATATCCGTACCATCCTCCGGAGCCTTCGGTGAAGGTGACCGTATCGATATTCGTGCAGCCCTCGAAGCTCGGAGAGTCATTGGATCTGACGCAGTCGAGGCTTATCGGAACCGTCAGCACCTTCAGTCTAGTACAGTTTTTGAACGCGGAACTTCCGAGAGAGGCGGCGGAATCGGGAATGGTCAGAGAGGCGAGTGCGGTACAGCCTTCGAATGCATTGTTTCCGATCGTTTCGAGATGGCTGCCGAGATCCACGGAGGCAAGTTTGACACACCCGTTGAATGCGTAAGCACCGATCGAAGTGAGGGAATCCGGAAGTTTCAGGGCGGTAAGGGCCGTACAGTTCATGAACGAATAGTTGTCGATGTTTCCGACAGAGCTGCCGAAGGTAACGGAGGCGAGTTTCACGCAGTCGCTGAACGCATAATCGCCGATGGTCTCCACCGAGTCCGGAATGATCACGGATGCAAGTTTCACGCAGTCGCTGAACGCATAGTCCCCGATCGATGAAAGACAGGTGCCGAGAGTTACCGAAGCCAAGGAGGTGCAGCCTTCGAAAACGGAATCTCCCATTGACGAAACGGAATCCGGAATGACCATCGAGGTCAGTGCGATACAGTTGTAGAACGCGGAATCTCCGATGGTCTCCACGGAACTCGGAATGGTTACCGGTTCGAGCCTGGAACATCCGCTGAATGCAGAGTCCCCGATCGACGAAACCTTGGAGCCGATCGTCACGGAGGTCAGGGAGGTGCATCCCTGGAACGCGGAGTCTCCGATCGACGAGATCTGATCGGGAATATCCACCGAGGTCAGGGAGGTGCAGTCCTCGAACGCGTATTTTCCGATCGTCGTCGCCGAATCCGGGATCTGTATCCCGGACAGATTCGAACAGTCGCAGAACGCGTAGTTCCCGAAAGTCCTGAAGGCGTCGCCCAGTTTGACCAGGGTCAGATTGGCACATCCTTTGAATGCGGAATCTTCGATCGATTCGACGGAAGTGCTGAGATCGACGTCGGTGAGTGCGGAACAGTTGTAGAACGCCAGAGAACCAACGGAGGTCACTCCTTCGGACATGACGGCCTTCAGAGCGGTCCCGGTGATGTACCACGGCGTACCTTCGTAATCGGTCACGTCGTACCGATACCAGGTCCCGGACCCTTTGGTGAAGGTGATATTCGAAATGTGCGTGCATCCGGCAAAAGCGGGAGAATCGGTCACTCCGACGCAGTTCAGACTCACGGGCACCGTGAGTTCGTACAGATCGGCGCATTTTCCGAATGCCGAAGCCCCCAGAGACGTGACGGAATCCGGAATGACCACCGATTCGAAGGAATTTTCGTAGAATGCGTATCTGCCGATGGATGTGACCGACCCCGGGATCGTGACAGAGGACAAAAAGGCACAGTTGTGGAACGCGTAATTTCCGACGGAGATGACGTGCTCCGGTATCCCGTAAGATTCGCCTCCCCTGCCCATGGGATACAGCACGAGTGTGTCTTTGTTCTTGCTGAAAAGCACACCGTCTTCGAAAACGTATGCCTCGTTCCCGTCGGAGATCGTGAATGTGTCGAGAGAAGTGCATCCCGCGAACGCGGCATCTCCGATCGAGGCAACGGAACTGCCCAGATGTACGGTGGTGAGCCTGATGCAGTTGAGCAGGGCCTGTTTTCCGACGGTCGCGACATCATCCGATATGACCACGGTCAGGGCGGGGACCTCGGTAAGTATCCAGGGGGTGTTGCCGTAAAAGTTGTCGTCCGTACTGTATGTGCCGTACTGGAACCAGGTTCCGTTTCCGCCGGTGAACGTTATCTTCTCGATGGCGTCACAGCCGGAGAAGACGGGGTCGTCATTGGACGCTACGCAATTAAGGCTCGCGGGGACCGTGATCTCCTTCAGAGAGGTACAGTTCTTGAATGCTATGCGCCCGACGGAGGTGACGGAATCGGGGATGACGAGGGTTTCGATCGAACTGCAGCCGTAGAAAGCGTATATTCCGATCGATTCGACAGATTTGCCGATGGCGACGGAAGGGAGCGTGGTACAGCCGTAGAAAGCGTAGTCTCCGATGGACGTTACGGAATCCGGGATCGACAGAGAAGCAAGAGCCGCGCAACTTTCGAATGCGGCCCTTCCGATGGACGTTACGGAATTGCCGATGGTGGCGGTTGTCAGGTTGGAGCACCCATAGAATGCGGCCCCTCCGATGGACGTTACGGAATTGCCGATGGTGGCGGTTGTCAGGTTGGAGCAGCTCCTGAATGCACTGTCTCCGATGGACGTTACGGAATCGGGGATGGTTACGGAAACGAACTGCGTACACCCTTCGAACGCACTGTCATCGATGAGTTCGAGATCCTTCGGCAGATCCACCTCGGAAAGTGAGGAACAACTTCTGAATGCCCATGCTCCGATGGTCCTGACGGAATCGGGGATGGTCACGGAAACGAGCCGCGTACACCCGTAGAACGTATGTTTCCCGACCGAGGTCAGGCCGTCGGATATGATGACCTCCAATTCGGCCTCGGTGATACGCCAGGGCGTGTACTGATAGGTAAGTCCCTGGTATTCGTACCAGTCGCCGGTCCCTTCGATGAACTCGATCTTGGCAATTTTAGTACAGCCGGAAAAGACGGGGGAATCCGTAGATCCCGCACAGTCGAGACTTACCGGAACCGTGAGCTCTTCCAATTCGGTACAGCCGCCAAACGCGGAATTTCCGATTTTAGTTACAGAACCGGGGAGATGGAGGGCCGAGATGGAGGAACAGCCGAAGAAGGCGGAATCTCCGATCGATCCGAGCGCGTTACCGAATTCCAACGGCGTTAATTTCGAACAGCCGTAGAAGGCCCGGTCTCCGATGGAGGTGACTCCCCGGAAAGTTACGGTTCCGAGACTGGCACAGCTTTCGAACGCGGAGGCCTTTATCGAGGTTACGGAATCGGAAAGCGGCATGGATTCTATGGAGGAACACGAATAGAACGCATGATCGCCGATGGTGTCGACAGACTCCGGTATGGACACGGATCTGAGGTGCGAACACATATAGAACGCATCGGCACCGACGGAGGTCAGACCGTCGGATATTTCGACGGCCAGGTCACGGGTTGTACAGTACCAGGGAGTGTATTCGTAAGAGTGGCCTTCCGTACTGAAAGTACCGTAATCGAACCATTCTCCGGAGCCTACGGTGAATGTCAGCCTCTCGATACCGGTACATCCGGAAAATGCGGGAGAATCGGTGGATACGACGCAATCGAGATGCACGGGTACCGAGAGTTCGTTCAGGCCCGTGCAGTTTTTGAACGCGGACTCTCCGAGAAAGGTTACCGAATCGGGGAGGGTCAGTTTTTGAAATCCGTCGCACTGCTCGAACGCAGAGGCCCCGATCGATTCGAGGGAGGTGCCCAGATATACGGATTTGATCTTGTTGCCGGAATAAAATGCGTGATCGCCGATCGACCTCAGGGTATCAGGAAGGGTCAGGGAATCGAACAGGCAGGCCTCGAATGCGTAGGATCCTATCGATATCAGACTCTTGGAAAAGGTCACTTCGGTCAGGGAACTGCAACCCCTGTACGCCGAATCGTCGATTACCGTGGCAGAATCCGGGATGACGGCGGATTCGAGCCTGGAACAATCCCTGAACGCATTTTTTCCGATGGTTTCGAGAGAACCGGGAAGATCTAAGGAAACTATGGATGTGCAACCGTAAAAGGCGGAGTCGCCGATCTTCTTGACGGAATCGGAAATTTCCACATTCTCAAGGGCGGTACAGCCCAGGAATGCCGATGCACCGATAGATGTGACCCCCTCGGAGATCACTATGGTCTTCAAATTGGACTTGCTGAGCTGCCAGGGGGTATATTTGTACATATTTTTATTATATGTGGATTCGTACGAGAACCAGTCTCCGGTCCCTATGAATGTTACTTTTTCGATATTGGTACACCCGTTGAACGAAGGCCAGGTATCGGAATAGGCACAGTTTAGATTTGCGGGAACGACGAGTTCCTTCAGTTCGGCACAGCCCTTGAATACATGCATACCGAGGGTTTTGAGGGTGGCCGGGAGGGATACGTAACTGATATTGGTACAATAAAAAAACGCTCCGTCGCCAATGGATGTGACGGAATTGGGGATCGTCAGAGTTTCGATGGAAGTGCATCCGCTGAACGAATGGTATCCGATGGAAGTTATCGAATCACCGAAAGACAAATCTCTAAGAGAAGAGCAATTCTCGAACACGTTCGGACCAATACCCAATACGGAATTCTCGAAAGTGATCGATTCGAGATTACTGCATCCGCTGAATGCATGATTGCCGAGCGAGGTGAGGGAATTTGGAAATGTTACGGAGGAAAGCGATGTGCAACCGCAGAATGCTTTCATTCCTATGGTGGTGAGGGAACCGCCCAGGTTCACGGATTCAAGCCGCGAACAATTCTGAAATGAACAGTATCCGATGACTTCCAGGTGCTCCGGGAGATCTATGGTAGTGAGAGAGGAACAACCCAGAAAAGCATAATCGCCGATTTCGGTGACATGATCCGAAAGGATAACTTCGGTAAGTTTGGAACAATTGTTGAACGTAGATTGTGGAATGGAAGTTGAGGAACTTTCGAATTTCACGGATATGAGATTGGTGCAATTCTGAAATACCTGGGTACTTAGATCTGTGACGGTTTCGGGGATGGTGACAGAAGTAAGGGAGGTGCAGTTGAAGAACGCTAGACTTCCAATAGCCTTGAGTGAACTGGGGAGGGTTATGGTCTTAAGCGAGGTACTGTAGAAGAACATACTCGAACTGATGGTTTCGAGTGAATCCGGAAAATCTATTGACTCGAGGGATTCGCAATGACTGAAAACACCACTTCCCACAGATTTGAGAGAATTTCCCAGGGTCACCTCGGAAAGGGTATAACATCTGTAAAACGCATATTCTCCAAGTGATTCGACCGAGTCCCCGATGGTCACCTCCTGAAGGGCGGAACAGCCGTAAAACGCATGGGATCCGATCGATCTGACCGAATCTCCCAGGGTCACCTCGGATATGGTGTATAAATTGTAAAATGCAAAATTTCCGACGGAAGTTATGGAGTCCCCTATTATGACCTCACCGATTTCATAATAGGCCCACTCAGGCAGGCTTGATTGGGTATAGTCATACATATCTCCGGAGCCGCTTACGGTGAATGTTCTGGTATCGGGGTCGAACTCATACGTAGCATCCGGTCCGCAAGAACCCGAATATCCGGAAGTCGCCGCTTCCGAAGAATCCGCATCCGCCATTATAACACAGGCAAGCATACAGGTCAGAGCGACCATAATCAGCAATACAGAGTTCCTCACGATAATCACTCCTTTCGACTGAGATGTTCTCAAAATTCGTTATTAAATAATTAGGTTCTTTATGGTTTGAAGGAGGTATGTCTTTACCCATGATTCCGAATTCGT
>CAVIXW010000025.1:0-19071 GCA_963646785.1 Acutalibacteraceae bacterium | reverse complement strand
GGAAAATTCAGGTGCCCCAATGAGCAATAGTACAGCATTTTGGGAAACCATTATTGGATTATTAATCCAATAAGGTGTAACTATGAATAATAAAGCTATGGCTGCCGTTGCAGTTGTGGTCATTCTGATTGTCGCCGGTATCGGAGCCGTGTTCGTTATGAATCACGACAACGGCAAGGACAACGACGGAAATACCAACGCGCTTGGTTGTAAACTGAGAGTACTCGGAAATGCCAACCAGGATAACTACCTCGACAGCAAAGATATCGATGCTATCAACGATATCATCAACGGCAAAACCATCTGGAACCGGGACACCAACCCTCTCGCAGATGCCAACAACGACGGAATAATCGATTCCAACGACGTCGACCTTGTCAAGAAGTTCATCGACGGCGAATCCGCCACCATGTACTACCTCGACTGGAACAACTCCGTCAGCAGCGTCCCCTACCCGCTCACTTCCTACCTCGGAAGCACCTACGGGATCCTTACCGGATTCAGCACCGGTCTCGATATCGCCTACATCCTCGGTATCGAGAACAGTTTCACATACATGTGCAGCGGAGATATCGATGCATCCAAACTCGACACCACGCTCTATCCCACGGCAGCGAGCATGAAAAGCGTCTCGATGAAGTCACCCGACATCGCGGCCCTCTATGAGGACAATGTCCGTGTCATCATGGGCGATGAGAGGTTCGTCAAGCTTTACCAGGATGCCGCCGAAAGCGCGGGAATGACCATCATCAAGCTCCCCGAGAACCGTACCCTCAACGGTGTGGACTCTATGGATACCCTGATTACGATGGGCGTCATGTGCAACCTCCAAGGCAAGACCTCGTCTTACATTGATTTCATGGAGAAAACGACCGAGAAGATCCAGAAAGCGATCGAGAAGGCTTCCGTCAAGACCAAGAGTTATATCATCCCGTACACCGCACCCGGGTACCTGCCCGAGATCTACGTCGATGCCCACGGAAGCGCATCCCAGGTGCTCGCAGACGTCTCGCTCATCGAGAAACTGCCAGTCTCCTCGAAGATCTCCACCACCGCGGCCGACGGATTCGATGTCGTCACCGCAGCGGAGCTTGTGGCCCTCAACCCCGAGATCTTCGTATGCAGTATGTTCGCGTATGCCTCCGACAAGGATATCACCTACAACCAGTACGTTGATGCGTTCAAGACCTTCGTCAAGACCGGATTCGACAAGTCCAACGCCCAGATATTCGCACTCCCCTTCGAGGACTGCTCCCTCGCAGGACTTGCGACAGTTCTGGTCCTTGCCTCCATGATCTGGCCAGACAACTTCGATTCTGGAGATGCCTGGAACACTATGCAGGAGTACTTCGACAAGTTCACCAGGTTCAGCGGCGACATCAAGAATTCCAAGTTCGCGCCCCTGAGCTATTCGGCACTTTGATCCTGAAACAATTTCCGGTGTCTCCGGACACCGGCCTCTTTTGTAAGGTCCTAACATGAGATTCCGCAACAATATCGACGAGGATGTCCTTCTCTCG
Source organism: Acutalibacteraceae bacterium (assembly GCA_963646785.1). Classification (GTDB taxonomy): domain Archaea; phylum Thermoplasmatota; class Thermoplasmata; order Methanomassiliicoccales; family Methanomethylophilaceae; genus Methanomethylophilus. Next base: position 17,551 of record CAVIXW010000025.1, on the reverse strand, counting down.
GACGATGTCCGCAATTCGGTCAACACCTGGTCAAACGATGTTGCCGACGAAGAGAGATTCACGGCCACGGTCACCAAATATGCGCACAGCAACAGGGTCCGCATTGCCGTGATCATCCTGATCATAGTGGCGGCATTCGTCATGGCGTTCTTCTCCATAAGCCGCAGCCCCATGAGTGCCAGCATATTCGATGTGCCGGGCATCGTTTGGAGCAGAATAATCGGAAATGCGGACGGATCGAATACGACGTTCTGGACCCTGTACGCCACACCCCCGGTCCTCGGTGCCCTTATCGGCGGTGCGGGACTCGCGATCTGCGGAGCCATAATGCAGAGCACCCTGCGCAACCCGATGGCGGACCCTTATACCACTGGTATCTCCTCGGGAGCATCGTTCGGAGCTGCAATCGCGATGTCGTCCGGTTCGCTCCTGGTGACCAACCCCAACATCACCGTCATCATGGCGTTCCTCTTCTCCATGATACCCGTCATAGTGATCCTGGGTATGTCGAAGCTCACCAATGCGTCACCGATCACGATCGTGATGACCGGTATCGGTATAATGTACATTTTCAATGCCCTAACCAGCCTTATAAAAATCAAAGAAGGAAGCCTGGTCACCATCGCTCTCGACAACTGGCTCATGGGGGACGTGCAGCTTGTCGAGTGGTCCGAACTGCTCCCCATGTTCGCCATAGTGACGGCAGGCATCATCATCTCCATGTTCCTTGCTTCAAAGATAAACGTACTGGCCACGGGAGACGAGAGCGCCAAGGCCCTGGGTATAAATGCCGACCGTCTCCGCATACTGTGCATGGTCCTGACCGCCGTTGTCAGCGCAGGCGTGATCAGTTTCACCGGACTCATCGGATTCGTCGGTCTTGTCTGTCCGCATATCGTAAGGATGTTCGTCGGTTCCGACAACCGCTATCTGATACCGGCTTCCGCCGCAGTAGGGTCGTTGCTGATGGTCTCCGCGCATCTCGTAGGAAGGACCGTTCTGTCTCCCACACTCATACCTGTCGGGATCATAATGTCCTGCATCGGAGGGCCGCTGTTCATATGGCTCGTCCTGCGCAGGAACAAGAACGCGTGGTGATATCATGACCAGAATGGAGCTGAAAGATGTGGACTTCGGATATGACCCAGATCACATAGTCTTGCATGATATCAACCTCGTCATAGACGAGCCGGGTCTGATCTGCATAGTCGGACCGAACGGTGTCGGCAAGTCCACGATGGTCAAATGCATCACCAAGATCGCCAACCCCCTCAGGGGCGAGGTCCTGATAGACGGCAGGGACACGCAGGAGATGAACCACAAAGAGGTCTCGAAGATAGTTGGATACGTTCCGGCGTCCTCCCAGGACATGTTCTCCCTTTCCGTCACCGACACGATAATGATCGGCAGGCACAACCACCGCAGGTGGGGCTCGAGGGAGAAAGACCTCGAAATCGTATACAAAGCGATGAAAATGCTCCACATAAGGAATCTCGCCGACAAGAAGTTCAACGAGTTATCCTCGGGACAGCATCAGAAGGTCCTGATCGCCAGGGGCCTGGTACAGGAAACACCGATCCTCATCCTCGACGAGCCGACCGCGAATCTGGACGTAAAATACCAGGTCTACGTGATGGAGCTTCTGAGGGGGATCGCCGAGAAGATGAATATGACCGTCCTCACGATCTGCCACGACCTAAACGTAACCGCAAAGTATGCACACAAAGTGATAATGCTGGAAAGACCCGGCAGGATCCATGCATTCGGAACACCGGAGGAAGTGATTACCGAGCTGGATATCGAGCAGGTCTACGGCATCAAATGCCGTGTGGAGAAAGAACAGGACTTCGGAGTGCCGTTGGTAGTGCTCGGCGCCCCCGTGATGTCCGACGAAGATGATGAATGACCGCCCGACGGCTCCACCCTATCTTCGCATTCAGCTTCTCACGCAAACCTTCATCGCGGTTTCGAAAACGGCAGGCACCTATTCCCCTGAACCTTAACTTGTAGCCCGAGAGCATGGAAGGGGCAAGGGAACAGGTGCCGTTCAAAGCAACCCCGTTTTACGCAAAGCCTGGGTAATATCCCCAATCAGGTCTTCGGTATCCTCTATGCCCGCGCTGAATCTGAGGAAACCGTTGTGGAACCTGTCATCGTAAAGGTACTGACGTTCGTCATCCTCCCCGAGGAAGACGATCAGGGATTCGTCATGCCCGAGGGAAACTGCGGACGTTATCACCTTAAGGTGGCTGACAAATTCGTTGTACTTGTCGTGGGGCGCATTCAACCCGAAGGATAGCATTCCGCCGTATCCCGGAGCCATCTGGGTTTTTGCAACTTCGTGTCCTGGGTCATCCGGAAGGCCGGGATACGATACAAAGCTGATACATGGCAGATTCTTCAGATATTCGGCGATCTTCTGAGCGTTCTCGTTATGTGCCTTCATCCTCAACGGAAGCGTGACGGACCCTCTCATGATCAGCCAAGCATTGAACGGGGATATGACCCCTCCGAGATTGATCTGGGAAACTGCCCGGATCTTGTCGAGATCCCCCTTGCGCCCAATGATCGCTCCTCCCATGGCATCTCCGTGACCGTTGATGTATTTGGTCAAAGACTCGACACAGTAATCGGCACCGAGTTCGAGGGGCCGCTGATTGAAAGGAGATGCGAAAGTATTGTCTACGGAAAGTTCCACGCCGTGTTTATGACATATCTCGGCGATCCTTCTGATATCGGATATCTTGATGGTCGGATTTCCGGGAGTTTCGATATGGACCAGTTTCGTATTGGGGCGAATGGCCTTTTCGACATTTTCCGGATCGGAGGTATCGATCAGAGTCGATTCGACCCCGTACTTGTTATTGAATAGTTCATGAAGAAGCCGGTAGGCCGCGATATAGGTGATGTCTGAAACGACCACGTGATCGCCGGAATTCAGTTTGGCGAAGAAAAGACTGGCCAACGCAGATACGCCGGACGCGAGGACGATACAGTCTTCGCCCCCTTCCAATGAAGCTATCCTTTCCTGCAGATAACGCTGGTTGGTTCCACCGTTACGGGTGTAAAGATTGGTTCCCGCATCGCTCCAATTCAGTGATGACGGGTCGTATGGCAGCTGATAGCTGTTCGCCATCGTTATCGGCCTTTTGATCGCACCCGAATCTTTATCTGTAGCATTCCCGACATGAACCGATCTTGTTCTGAATCCGTATTTCTCCGACATGGTAATATTTCCTTATTTCAGATATGAATAAACTAAATAGATATTCCGATTATTTATTATATTTTGTTAGAAATATTCAATTTAGAATAATTCTCGTTGTCCGGATAACCGGAATTACTACGATTGAACCGAACCGAGTAATCGGAACGGAATCTGTAAGATTATGCAGATCGGTACATGAACACCCGATTCCGCCAGGAAAAACAAGTCCGGGAGCGGTTCATGTTTGAAGATGTTTGATTCGAAGTACGGAGCCTGCACGGAATCCGTTACAGGCACCGTACTTCGTTCTCGTTGTCAGTTTCTTGCCGAAACGAGTTCCACGACGGAACAGAGATTGAGGTATGGATTACAGGTGGTTTGCAGGCAATCGATCTGGTGCAGAACTCCGTCGACCCCGTTAAAGGTGTGCCCGCTCAGATTCTCCGCTATGGGTTCCAGAACCGACCCGTCCGAACCGATAAGGGTGAATCCCCCGAGGGTATTGTGTCCGATATAGGTGATTCCGATGTCGAGGCTGATCGTGGTTGCTCTGTGAGCCGGATTGCACCAGATCGGCACAAATGCTGTGTAATCCCAGCCGATACCGGTCTCCCCCGTCGTAAGCCTGACATTCGTTATCGCACTGCACTGATGGAACGGAGGATAGTCATTGGAGACAACACTGTCGAGTGTGATCGGGATTGTCAGATCGGTCAGTTTATCGCAGTGGTAGAATGAGTGGGTGCTCAATGTTTGTACAGAGTCCGGAATCACGAGCGAAGTGATGTTCAGTTCGCGGAATGCATCCGAACCTATGTTTTTGACACCGTATCCAATCACGATTTCGTTCAAAGTGGACCTGCACTGATACCACGGAGTAAGCTGGTACCAACAGTTGCTGCCCTTGGTTGCGGCATAATCCTTTGCGGCCCCCCAACCGGGAGTGAGGATGACCTTCTCGATTCCGCTCACCCAGTGGAATGCGGGGCTGCTGTCGTTACATACTGCGTTGAGACTTATCGGAATGGTCAGATTCTTGATCGTACACTGATTGAACGCATTTTTACCAAAGGATTCGAGCGAATTCGGAAGAATGAGATTTTCGATGGTGCTGAAGACAAACGTCTCCTCTCCGAGATAGTATACGCCTTCTTCGACCTGGAGCGTCTCGATGTTCGGGGCCCCGTACCAGGGGATATAGGGACGATAATCGGAGATAGAATAATCGTGGCCGTCGCCGGTACCTCCCGTGATGGTCACTTTCTCGAGACTTCTGTAGGGGGCGTTGAATGCATCGGAACTGTAAAACCGGACACTCACCGGAACGGTAAGTTCTTTGATATTGCAGTTGTAGAACATACGTGCTCCCAATAGACTGATGTTGTCGGAAATAACGATGGTCTTTGCGATACCGCTCATATTCCACGGGGCATACTCCGTACAGTCCCCTTTCTGAGTATATTCCCTGTAGCTGAACGGAACTCCGTTTCCGTAGGTCAAAGTGACCTTTTCGATTGCCGTACAGCCCTGGAACGAGGGGCAACTCTTGTTACAGAAAGGCTTCAGACTTATGGGCATCGTAAGTTCGGTCAGTTTTGTGCAGTTGAAGAAACAGTAATCTCCCGCGATCGATAAGGAATCGGGAAGCACAACCGAAGTGATATTCAGTTCACGGAACGTATTGGACCCTATTCCTATTATTCCGTTGGCGAAGTTGATCTCCTTGAGAGAATCTCTGCTCTCGTACCAGGGAGTGTTCTGGTACCAATGGTCGTTGCCGCAATATGCGTCATATCCGGGGCCGTAACCGTCCGTTCCGACGGTGAAATTGATCTTTTCGATGCGGTAACAGCCTGCGAAAGCGGAGGACATATCGCTTCCGACGGTGTTGAGCGTGATCGGCATGGTAAGCTCGGTCACGTACTTGCATCCCACGAAGGTCCATGCGCCGAGGTTGGTGATGCCGTCCCCAATCACGATCTTCGTGATTTCGGTACGATAATCGAACCACGGCGAGCGGATGGTACCTCCGTAGTTGTATGTCCAGCCGTCTCCGGTCACTTCCAACGTACCGTCCGAGTAGTAGTTGTATTGTGCATCCGGGCCGCAACTGCCCGATTCGACCACTTCTGCGGAGGAATTGTCCGTTTCCGCGTGGATCAAAAACATCACTGCCATCGCGGATGCGAGAACAGCCAGAATAACCAAAACGGTTCCGAGCCTCAACGAGCCGCCCGATTCTAATTTTTTGTACATTTCACAACCCCATTTGCTGTTTGTTCCAGAATTGGATTTTTCAAAGACGGAGTCTCGGTACGAGATCTGTCGAATAATCCATATTCAAGATGTAGACAGTTTGTAGACTGTTTGTAGACTATTTGTAGAAATCTGAAAATCATTATATATTATGATATCACGACAGGCAATTTCAGGCCAATCCGATAACGGCGGGAATCAGATTCAAGGTCAACGTTCGTGCCAGAGCGGATAGGTGCCGTCGTCTCCGGCACCGCATCCACCCAAATTCGTAAAGAGCCTAAAAATGCATACCTCCGAAAGGAGGAAATGGTTTTAAGTCCCCTGTCGGGGGATAAGATGTTTCTTCACTCACGTTTGCTGGGACTATAGCAGACAGCCCTATGGCGGAGACAGATATGCAGATCACCATCTGCTGTGCAATCGCTTATAGGGTGTGGCGCTCTTTATCATCCAAGTTATTGATGCGAATCTCCCAGCTGTTTCCCCGGCCCTCGTCAAAATGGTTTATTAAGGGCTGATAGTCTTGGGATTCGTCGGTCTCCTCGGCCTCTGCTGAAGAAACGGTTGTTTCTCCTGCGTTACCTTGCAACCGATTGTCCATGGACCCATCTATCTCCTTCATCTCTGCTGAAGAAACGGATGTTTCCGCATTGAGCACAAACAATACCGCCATCGCGGATGCGATGATAGCCAATATTACCAGAACAGACCCGAATTTCAGCGATCTGTTCGATTCGATTTTTCCGTACATTTCATACCTCCATTAACGGGTATATCCGTAAGGAACTGGTGAATAATACTTTTAAGAAATAGATTATCTATGCTTTAGGCGATACTATGCCTAAAGTGAGACCGTTGGAAGGAGACCTTCGTACATTCACAAACGTCATGATGAAGAACCTTGATGAATCCCAGCGGAGGCTTTTTCTCGCTTCCTTTTCCGAATATCTGGGGTATGGCGGTGCAACGAAACTGTCCGAGGTCACAGGCGTTTCTCAGCAAACAATATCTGTAGGAAAGAAAGAACTGAAACTGGGACGACCGACCGTGGAAACACAGATAATGGTCACAGGCGCGTCCGCGCAGAGGGTGGCGGACGCAAAACAATTCTTGAAAAACATCCGGAAATCATCGATATGCTCGAAGGATTTTTGGACGGAAGCACTGTAGGAAATCCCGAAAATCCCCTTATGTGGACGGTAAAAAGCACAAGAAACCTATCGGATGCCCTCGAAAAAAAAGGGCATCAGCATCAGTTACACGACCGTCGGTAGGATTCTGGAACAGAGGGGGTACAGCCTTCAGCAGAATCGCAAATACACAAAATCCGGGGATCCGGACCCGGATAGAAATGCCCAGTTCGAACTCATAAACAGCAGGACACACGAATGTATCAAGAACAATATTCCTGTAATCTCGGTAGATGCGAAAAAGAAGGAAAATGTCGGCAATTTCAAGAATCCCGGAGCAGAATATCGTAAATCCGGAGATCCGAGGCGGGTAAACGACCACGATTTCTGTGACAAACACGCAATCCCATACGGAGTCTTTGATATTGCCGCCAACGAAGGATTCGTAAATGTCGGCATAACTGCCGACACTGCTGAATTCGCTGTCGAAAGCATCAGCAATTGGTGGCATCTGATGGGAATGCAAAGATACCCAGAGGCCAAAGAGATTATGCTGACCTGTGACGGTGGAGGCAGTAACGGTTCCAGAGTGAAACTCTGGAAATACAAGCTTCAGGAACTCTGCGATTTCGCAGGGCTCACAATCCATGTGAGCCATTTTCCTCCTGGAACTTCGAAATGGAACAAGATCGAGCATTCTCTGTTCTCATTCATAAGCAAGAACTGGAAAGGGCAGCCGTTGGAGAACTATGAAATTATAGTAAATCTTATCGGGGCAACCACGAATGATAAAGGACTCAAAGTAAAATGCATGCTCGACACCTGGGAATACGAGCGTGGAAAAGAAATCTCTAATGAGGAATTTGCTTCGCTGAATATCGTCCGTGACGAGTGGCGCGGAGACTGGAATTACACCCTTTATCCGAGGGCGTAATTGCAATTTAATTTTCACCAGTTCCTAACTCAAGAACTCTCAACAAGGGCAAACCCGACCGTTGAATCTTGCGTATAATAAAGTTATTATGTTGTTAACTATTAATAAAACACTATTAATAAAACACGGGAAATCCTTATATAATAGAAGAAAAGACCGCAGAATTTAATCCCGATTTACGGACCGGCAGAGGTTACAGTCGACCGGCAGAAACGCGATCGGCGCAGACTGCTAGGAACAGATCATACCGCGGCCGTCGGCACGATCGGGGGCAGGACACCCACCCGTATTATCGGGTGCCCCGGTAGTGCTTCAGCACCGTTGCCGTACCTGCGAGTAAACTCGCCCCCGATATCCGCCTCCTGCCGAGTACACGATATTCTCCATATTACTGTAATTCAAGCTGAAACGCTGACCGTAACCATGACCCGGACACCGGGCAGGAGAAAGGAGACCGTACAGCGGAAGCGGTTCCGAAATTCTCAAGACCAGTGTCCGAAGCGGTTCTGTAATGTATCTCGTAGTCGCCGCAGCCATAGAATGAATATTCTCCGACAGCGGTGGACTGCCACATGGTCACATCGGTCAGGGCCCCGCAATATCCGAACACCATGTATCCGATCTCTGCCAGGGATCTTCCGATATCCACCGAGGTAAGGGAGGAACAGCATGCGAACGCCCAAACACCGACGGAGGTGACCGAATCGGGGATTGTCACGGAGGTAAGTTCCGTGCAGTAGTAGAATGCGTAATCTCCGATCGTCGCGACGGATCCGAGGTTCAGTTCGGAAAGCGAAGAGTATGCGAATGCCGCATATCCGATCGATGAAACAGATCCGGGAATGATCACCGAGGTCAGTTCTGTGCATTTGTAAAACGCGTAATCGCCGATCGCCGTGACCGAATTGCCGAGATTCAGTTCGGAAATCGCCCAGCAGTAGGCGAACGCCGCGGTACCGACCGTAGTGACGGAATCGGGAAGGCTCACGGAGACGAGGGAGGTGCATCCGTAGAAAGCGTAATTTCCGATCGAGGTGACGGACTTACCGAAGGTCACGGATACCAGGGACGAACAGTAGTCGAATGCGTGGGTTCCGATCGTTTTGACGGAATCGGGGATGATCACCGAAACAAGGGACGAACAATAGAGGAATGCGGAATTGCTTATCGCTGTGACCGAACTGCCGATGTACAGTTCGGTAAGCGACGAGCAGTTCGCGAACGCGGCATATCCTAGGGATGTTACGGAATCGGGGATGTACATGGAACGCAAGGACGAACAGTAGGCGAATGCAAGCTGACCGATCGATACGAGGTCCGACGAAGCGGATATCGATTGAAGGTGTCCGCATGCGTAGAAGGCACTTGCGTCGACGGAAGCGACCCCTTCCAGACAGACGTGTCCGAGCGGGATGCAATCATAGAACACGTACGTTCCGACGTGATCCACGTTGCGGACCGTGACGGTCAGATCCGCATCGGTGATGTTCCAGGGGGTGTTTTTGTAATACGCGCCCTGGTTGGGATTGATACTGTATGTGTACCAATCTCCGGACCCCGGAGTGAATGTTATATTGGCAATATCGGTGCAGCCGATGAATGCAGGGAGGTCGTTCGATCCGACCGTGTCGAGATCTATCGGGACCGTCAGATCGGTCAGGCCGGTACAGTTCCCGAACGCAGCTGCCCCGAGTGTCACATTGCCGCTGTTGATGGTCAGAGTGGCCAAAGCAGTACAATTGGCAAATGCAGAGATTCCGATGAAATCGACAGAATCCGGGATGCTCATAGAGGTAATGGATGTGCATCCGTAGAAGGCGTAATCTCCGATTGTCGTAACCGACCCGAAGTCCAATTCGGAAAGAGCCCGGCAGTAGGCAAATGCTGCGGTCCCGACGGAAGCAACGGAATCGGGGAAGCTTATGGAGGCGAGGGAGGTGCACCCGTAGAAAGCATAATCCCCGATCGATGCGACAGAGTTGCCGAAGGTCACGGATACCAGGGACGAACAATAGTCGAATGCGTGGGTACCGATCGTTTTGACCGAATCGGGGATGGTTACCGAAGTGAGGGACGAACAGTACAGGAATGTGGAATCGCTTATCGCGGCGACCGAACTGCCGAGGTACAGATCGGAAAGGGCCGAGCAGTAGGCGAATGCAAGCTGACCGACCACAGTGACGGAATCGGGGATGTATATGGAACACAATGACGAACAGTAGGCGAATGCAAGCCGACCGATCGATACGAGGTCCGACGAAGCGGATACCGATTGAAGATGTCCGCACCCGTAGAATGCACTTGCGTCGATGGATATGACAGTCTCGAAATGTACATACGTAAGCGGGATGCAATCCGAGAATGCGTAGTACGGTATGCGATCCACACCGGGACCCATGTTGATCGTCAGATCGGTATCGGTGAGATTCCAGGGAGTGTTTTTGTAATACGCGCCCTGGTTGGGATTGAAACTGTATGTATACCAGACCCCGGACCCCGGAGTGAAGGTTATGTTAGCGATATTAGTGCAACCGGTGAATGCGGGACGGCCGTTCGATCCGACCGTGTCAAGATCGACCGGAATGGTCAAATCGGTCAGACCGGTACAGTTCCCGAACGCAGCTTCCCCGAGCGTCACATTGCCACTGTCGATGGTCAGAGAGGCCAGATCGGTACAGTTGGCAAAGGCACAGAGTCCGATGAAATTGACAGAATCCGGGATGTCCAGGGAGATCAGCGAGAAACAATTGTAGAATGCATAATCTCCGATAGCGGCCACGGACCTGCCAAGGGTCAGAGACGTCACGGAAGTGCATTCGTCAAATGCGTGATTTCCGATCGCGGTCACCGAATCGGGGATCGATACGGAAGTAAAAGCGCGACAGAACGCGAACGCCCAATCATCTATGGTGTTGACCGAGTTGCCGAGATGCAGTTCTGAAAGAGACGGACAGCTGGAAAACGCCGCATATCCGATCGTGGTTACGGAATCGGGAATAGACACCGAGGTAAACAGAATGCAGTGGTTGAATGCATAATCCCCGATCGTGGTTACGGAATCGGGAATGACGATCGACGGAAGGGAGGTACAGTGGTTGAATGCCGATCTGCCGATGACTGTGACGGAATCGGGAAGGTTTACCGAGCATAAAGCTGTACATTCCAGGAACGTATCGGTTGCAATGTAGCTCACACCGTTGTTTATATTGACCGTCAGTTCAACATAAGTGAGGTTCCAGGGCGTATTTTTGTAATACATGTCCTGGTGGGGATTGATACTGTAGGTACACCAAACTCCGGTTCCGGGAGTGAATGTGATGTAGGCAAGGTTGCCGCAGCCGACAAATGCGGGGCAGTCGTTGGATCCGACCGTGTTCACGCTTATCGGAACCGTCAGATCGGTCAGACCTGTACAGTTGCCGAACGCACCCGCACCGAGCGTTACATCGCTACTGTCGATGATCAGAGAGGTCAGATCGGTACAATTGGCAAATGCATAGATCCCGATGAAATTTACAGAATCCGGGATGTTCAGGTAGATCAGCGAGAAACAATTGTAGAATGCGTAATCCCCGATGACGGCCACGGACCTGCCAAGTGTCAAAAACGATAAGGATGTGCATTCGTCAAATGCGTTATCTCCGATTGTAATAACAGAATCGGGGATCGTTACTGAGATAAGGGCCGAACAGCCGGCAAATGCCGAATCGCCTATCGTTGTGACCGAATCTCCGAAACTTATGATCCTGAGGTCGATACACTCGGCGAATGCGTTATCTCCGATAGTTCTAACAGAGTCCGGAATCGTCACCGAGGTAATAGATGCGCAACCGGCAAATGCCGAATCGCCTATTGTGAGGACCGATCTGCCAAGACCCAGGGAGTTGATGTTGATGCATTCCATGAATGCGTTATCTCCGACAGTTACGACGGAATCGGGAATAGACACCGATGTAAGGGCCGAACAGCCGGCAAATGCAGAATCGCCTATCGTTGTGACCGAATCGCCGATGTACAGGTAATCCAGGGCCGAACAGCCGGCAAATGCAGAATCGCCTATCGTTGTGACCGAATCGCCGATGTACAGGTAATCCAGGGCCGAACAGCCGGCAAATGCAGAATCGCCTATCGTTGTGACCGAATCGCCGATGTACAGGTAATCCAGGGCCGAACAGCCGGCAAATGCAGAATCGCCTATCGTTGTGACCGAATCGCCGATGTACAGGTAATCCAGGGCCGAACAGCCGGCAAATGCAGAATCGCCTATCGTTGTGACCGAATCGCCGATGTACAGATAGGAAATTGAGGAACAGTTGACGAACGCGGCATAACCGATAACAGTTACGAAGTCGGGTATGCTCACCGACAAGAGGGCAGTGCAGTACTCGAATGCCGAATCGCCTACCGTTGTGACCGAATCGGGAATATCTACGGAACGTATGGCAGTACATTGTAAGAACATGTCAGCCGGGATGGTGGTCACGCCATTGTTGATACAGACGGACAGATCGGCTTCGGTGAGGCTCCAGGGCGTGAATTTGTAATATCCTCCGTTGGCCGGATCGAGACAATAGGTGTACCAAACTCCGGATCCAGGGGTGAATGTAATGCTGCCGATGGAGATGCAGCCGGTAAAGGCGGGATAATCATTGGAGCTGACCGTATCGACGCTGATCGGAATTTTGAGATCCGTCAGACCGGTACAGTATGCGAATGCGCCTGCCCCGATTGTTACGTTGCTGCTGTCGATGGTCAGTGAGGTCAATGCGGTGCAATTTGAAAATGCGTAATCTCCGATAAAGAGGACCGAATCGGGAATGACCACGGAGGTTAGAGAAACACAGTTGGCGAATGCATCCCTTCCGATCGAGACCACGGATTTACCTATCTCCGCGGACAGCAAGGACGTGCATCCCTCGAATGCCCAATCTCCGATCATGATGACGGAATCGGGGATGATCACCGACGTGAGTGAGGAGCAATACAGGAATGCACAGCCGCCAATTGTGGTGACTGATCTGCCTAAGACCACGGAGATCAGATCGGAACATCCATCGAATGCTTCGTACCCTATCGTGGTGACGGAATCGGGGATGATCAGCGATTTAAGCTGATCGCAGTGGTAGAAAGAACCGTCTCCGATCGAAGAAACGGATCTGCCGAGATCGACAACGGATAGGTTCGAACAGTTGGCAAATGCGGCATTCCCGATCACGGTTACGGAATCCGGTATTCTCACCGAAGCAAGGGCGATGCAGTGTTCGAATGCACGATCACCGATAACGGTCACAGATCTGCCGATATACAGATCGGAAAGAGACAGACAGTCGGCAAATGCGGAAGATCCGACAGCGGTTACGGAGTCGGGTATGCTCACCGATGCGAGAGCTGCGCAGTGTTCGAATGCCCGATCACCGATAACGGTTACAGATCTGCCGATATGCAGATTGCAAAGTGCTGAACACATACTGAACGCGCCATCACCGATAGAGGTTACGGAATCCGGTATGGTCAGCGAGGTAAGGGCGTAACAGTACTCGAATGCCAAATTGTCGATTACTGATACCGATCTGCCGATATACAGATCGGAAAGGTCGGTACAGAATGCGAACGAACTGTTTCCGAGGACGGTAACGGAATCGGGGATGTGTATTGAGGTGAGTTTGTTGCATAGATAGAATGCATGATCTCCTATTGTTGTGACAGATCTTCCGAGGCTCAATTCGTAAAGGCCCCAACAGTAAGCAAATGCGGAATTCCCGATCACGGTTACGGAGTCGGGAATATCCAACGAAGCAAGTGAGGTGCAGTTGGCAAATGCGGAAGATCCGATGGTGATTACGGAATTGGGTAGGTTCACCGAAACGAGAGCGATGCAGTGTGCGAATATGTCGTCCGGGACAGAAGTGATGCCGTAGCTGATGCGGATGGTCAGGTCGGCCTCGGTGATGAGCCAGGGTGTGTTTTTATAATCTCCCCCGTCGGTCGGACAGAGACCGTAGGCGTACCAGGTTCCGGACCCGGGGGTGAAGGTGATGCTGGCAATATTGGTACAGCCGTAAAATGCGGGGGATTCCCGGGATCCGACCGAGTTAAGATCGATCGGAACCGTGAGATCGGTCAAATTGGAACAATACGCGAACACGCCTGCTGCGAGCGTGACGACACTGCTGTTGATGGTGACAGAGGTCAATGCGGTACAATCGGAGAATGCGAAATTACCGATAAAAGAGGCAGACTCGGGAATGGTTATCGAGGTCAGGGAGACACATTCGAAGAATGCGTTCAATCCGATTGTAACGACGGATTTGCCTATTGCCGCGTACGATAAAGACGTACATCCCTCGAATGCGTGATTTCCAATCGCGGTGACGGTATCGGGGAGTATCACCGAAGGAAGGGCCGAGCAGGATTTGAATGCCGAATCTCCTATCGAATTGATCGATGCACCGAAGAGTACGGAGACAAGATTGATACATTCCCCGAATGCTTGATTTCCGATCGAGGTTACCGAATCGGAGATGTTCACCATAGTAAGGGCCGAGCAGCATTCGAATGCCGAATTTCCTATCGAATCGACCGACGCGCCGATGATTACGGATACAAGACCGGTACATTCTCCGAATGCCTGGTTTCCGATCGCGGTGACGGAATCGGGAATGATCAAAGATCTGATCTGATCGCATTGGTAGAATGAACTGTCCCCGATTATAGTGACGGATCTGCCGAAAACCACGGAGTACAGATACGAACAGTTGGCAAACGACGAATCCCCGATTATTTCGACCGAATCCGGTATGGTCACCGAGGCAAGAGAGGTACAATACTCGAATGCCGAGATGCCGATCGAAGTGACCGAGCTGCCGAGATACAGATCGGAAAGCGACGAACACTTGCTGAATGCAAAATCCCCGATAGCGGTGACCGAATCGAGGAGATGTACGGATTTGACTGCCGTACAATCGGAGAAAGTATATGCCGCAATGTAACTCACGCCATAGCCAACATAAATTGTCAGGTCGGCATTAGTTAGATTCCAGGGGGTCAGCAGGTAATATGCGCCTTCCATTGGATTGCGGCTGTACGTATACCATTCTCCGGATCCCGAAGTAAAGGTGATGCTGGCAATTCTGGTACAGCCGGCAAATGCGGGAGAATCCCCGGATGCGACCGCGTTCATACTTATCGGGATCGTCAGATTGGTCAGACCGGCACATCTCCCAAACGCACCTGCCCCGAGCGTTACATCGCCGCTGTCGATGGTCAGAGAGGTCAAAGCAGAACAGTATGCAAAAACGGAGTCCCCGAGGATGAGAGAAGATTCGGAAATGGATACAGATACGAGTGAAGTACATGAGATAAATGCGGCACTGCCGATTGTCATCGCGGGTCCGCTAAGGGATAATGAAGAAAGCGAGGGGCAGTTGGCAAACGCACGGTACCCGATTGATTCGACCGACTTACCCATGGTCAGAGAGGTAAGCCGCGCATACTCTTCGAAAGCACAGTTTCCGATACTTGTGACAGAATCTCCGATCACGATCTTTCTGACCGAATCGACGTACTGGTACCAGGGAGCGTCCGAAGCTTTAGTATAATCATCCATCGGGCCGTTTCCGCTTATGGTCAAGGTGCCCGAATAGATATCGAAATCCCAGGAGATGTCCCCCACAGGACCGTCGGAGACCGTATGATCGATATAGATCTCGGTTTCGGCGGTCTGGGAGGCAGAGGTCTCCGCATGAAGCACAAACATCACCACCATCACGGAGGCGAGAACGGCTATGACTGACAATATCGTTCTGAGCCTCAGCGAACGGTTTGATTCGATTTTCCTGTACATTTCACCACCTTAGCATAAAAGCAGTACCGACACCGATACTTTGGATCCGCGTGCACAACGGTTCGCATCCGAAGGCAGGGAGTTTGCTGCCTATCTGGTACATGACACCGTCAACACCGTTGAACGTGTGTCCTGCCAAATTTTCCGCGACCGGCTTTATTACCTCTCCGGCCGGTGTGAAAAATTGATAGCCGTCTAAAGAATGGGCTCCGAAGTACGTAATCCCCCACCCAAATTCGATCGTTGTTACTTTGTGGCCCGGCATACACCAGAAGGGTAGGGAATTCTCCGAATAGTCCCAACCGATTCCCGTCTCTCCCGCGGTCAGCTTGAGGGTCGATACCGCGTCACACCTATCGAACGCATTCGGCGTACCGGAGAGGGCACAGACAGAGATGGGAATTGTGAGATCAGTCAGATTATAACAGTTATAGAACGCGTTTCTACCCAGAGACTGCACACTGTCTGGGATTACGATGGATGTGATGGGCATATCGCTGAAAGTTTCCGACCCTATGCTTTTGATCCCGTCCTCGAGCACGATCTCCTTCAAGGTGGCTTTGCACCGATACCATGGAGTATACTGGTGCCACCAATCGGTGTCGTTATAAGTGCTATAGTTCATGCCGTAACCGGTGCCGGGAGTGAAAGTAACTTTCTCGATTCCAGTCACATAATCAAAAGGACTGAATCTTTTCGTCCATGTTGCGTTAAGACTTATCGGGATGGTCAAATTTTTAATAATATCCCCATTAAACGTATAATCTCCGAGGGCGCTGAGCGTATTCGGAAGAATAAGATTCTCCACACTAAATCCAGTTAACCCATATTTCCCAAGGTGAGTGACGCCTTCTGCGACCGTCAGAGTGGTAAGTTCGGCTTTGTACCAAGGTTCCCATATGCCTCCCACGCGGTTGCAATAGTCCCCGTTGCCCGGCGTTATTGTCACTATCTTAAGATTATCATATGGCGCATTGAAGGGGGTTACACCAAACAGAAGGATATTGTTTGGTATAGAAAGTTCCTTCATATTGCAATAATAAAACATATAATCGCCAAGAGTCGTGATATCGTCAGAAATGATGATCTTCTTCGCGACGGAACTCATACTCCATGGGGCGAAAGGAAGATAGTAGGTTTTTGAGGTGACGGAATCGTAATCGAACGGAATTCCGTTCCCGCGGGTCAACGTAACGTTTTCGATTTTAATACAGCCCTTGAACGAAGGGTAGGCTTCGCTGCAGAAGGGCCTCAGGCTTATAGGAATGGTCAGGTCGGTCAGTTCTGCGCAGTTGTAGAAAGTATAGTTTCCGAGGGCCACAACAGAGTCGGGTATCACAATCGAAGTTATGTTCTGTTCGCGTAATGCATCGGATCCGATTCCTTTGATCCCGTCGGCGAAGTTGATCTCCTTGACAGTATCCAGACTCAGATACCAGGGAGTGTTCTGATACCAGCAGTCGTTTACGGGATAAGCATCGTAATCAAATCCGTATCCGTTCGTTCCGTAGGTAAAGTTGACTATTTTGATATTGGCGCAACCGGCAAAAGCCGGGTGTTCGTTGCTCTTCACACTGTTGAGCGTAATAGGCAGGGTAAGTTCCAGAAGATTATTGCAATCGTGAAAACACCAACCCCCCAAAGAGGTAACGCCGTCCTCGATGACGATCCGAATGATGGCATTATGGTACCCACACCAAGGCGAATCCGTTTCGGAATAGTCATACATTCCGCCCGTTCCGGAGATCGTCAGGGTCCCATCGGATAGGTAAGAGAATGTCAGATCGTCTCCACATTGACCGCTGTCGATGATCTGAGCCGAAGAATTGCCTGTTTCGATATGAAGGATAAGCATTACCGCCATCGCAGACGCGAGGACTGCCACGATTGCCAATACGGTCCCGAACTTCAGCGAACTGTTTGATTCGATTTTTCTGTACATTTCACCTTCTCCACTCTGCCAAATATTGTTCGCGATTCCGATTTCTCAACGGGGCCTCATCAAAGGGAAAATGTTGAGCCGGTCGCATTATAACGTAGACAGTATGTAGACTATTTGTAGACTATGAAAAATCTTTTTATAAATGAACGTTCGCTTTATCAAAGCGAATTCAAAACGGAATGAGGTAGGTGACCACGGAGTTGGTGCCTTCCCCATGACATTCAGACAAGAATTC
>CAVIXW010000024.1:0-19774 GCA_963646785.1 Acutalibacteraceae bacterium | reverse complement strand
TTGTAATTGTTGGTATCGGACAACTGAACTACCAACTCCGTGGTCACCTACCCCAAAAAG
The DNA here is from genome assembly GCA_963646785.1 of Acutalibacteraceae bacterium. Taxonomy (GTDB): domain Archaea; phylum Thermoplasmatota; class Thermoplasmata; order Methanomassiliicoccales; family Methanomethylophilaceae; genus Methanomethylophilus. The sequence goes on along the minus strand of CAVIXW010000024.1, from coordinate 19,714 downwards.
TAAAAGGTAAAGGGTTTGTAGGAAGGGGGAATGTATTCATTCCTCTTCTTCGTCTTCTTCGATGCCCATTTTGATTTTGAGCTTGTTGGTGGCCCTGGTAATGATCATCGTGGCCGCAACGGCGATGATGGTAACAAGGAGGGCATAAATGAAAAGTCCCCAGATGTTCAATTCATCGGCCGGAGTGTCGAATAGTTTGGCAATGGCCATTTTAATGGTCTCGTTCCAGGCAAGTGCCGCTACAAGTCCGAAGGCAGAGATAATCAGTGCCGAAAGGGACTGAAGAAACTGAAGTCTAAATGAGTCAGACGCCATAAACGGACAATCGGAAAAGGATTATAAAAATCCAATCATGATATGTACCTAAAAAGAACGCATAATGCGTATATCCCCCGAAGGGGATGAAGGGGTTTACTTTCTCCTGGAACTCTCGTATTTGATCTTTTCAGTTGATTTGTTCGCGGATTTGGCGGATTCCTCACCCTGGGCCGCATTCTTCTGCTTTTCAAGCTCGGTGAACGTGGTGGCAGGTTTGTTCCTGGGGTTGGCACGCATGTACACAACGGCAATGATGATCACGATGATGGCAAGCGCCACGATCGCGAGGTAAGTGGTGAGGTTGGACCAGACACTCTTTTTCACATCCAGATGGAGGCCATACGAACATTCGGATTTGTCGTTGCAGACAACTTTGACGGAAATGTCGTGGCTGCCGGCAGAAAGCGTGAACTGGACATCCAATGTGGTCTCGCCGTTCTTTACTTCGAATTCCTGGGTCAGGATCTCCTTGTTGTTGTCAGTGACGGTGACCTTGACCTCATCCGAGTCTTCGGTACAGTTGACTTTGACGTGAAGCGTGCCGACCTTGTCAGCCATAAATCCGTCGTGGGTGACGTCTTTGATCGCTGTCGTGCTGGCATCGGAACTGTCGGCAATGACTGCGAATGCGGCCAATGCCATGAATGCAGCGAGTAACGCCGCAAGATATTTGGTGTTGATTCTAGCGTATTTCATGATATAATCTCCTCTAATCTGTCCTGATCGATCCCTTCGCGGATCATTCTCGAAAGCCTTCTTCCGGTGCTCATGTTGGTACCGTAGAGAGAGTTTCCGTAGGGGTGACCGACGTTCATATGGACGTTGGTTCCGCCTCCGATCCTGGGGGCGACATCGTAGATGTAGAAGTGCAGATCCTTGTCGACACAGGTCTGGAGACAGAAGGGTCCGACGATACCTGGGTCATAGTGGGTCTGGGTAGCTTTGACGTATTTCTCGGCCATCTCGAACGCCTTGTCGAGCAGCGACTCGCGGAGAGTGGCGGAGTTGTGTCCGCACACGGTGTACTCGGGGATGATGCCGTCCTCCTCCAGTTCCACCTGCTGTTTGCCGGGAAGCCTGGCATATCCGTCGAGCGAAGATTCGAACCTCCAGTCGATACCGAGGAGTTCGACCTTCTCTCCTTTCTCCTTGATGGGGTCGTAGAAGAAGTCGAGGTTGAAGACGGGGCCGATGATGTACTGCTCCATCCTTGCATGCTGAAGGAAATCGGGGGTCAGTACGCCCTGTTCGATGAGTTCCCGGGACTTCTGATAGAACTGTTCGGGGGATTTGGCCGTAAAGAATCCCCTTTCGAGTTTTTTCTGAGCGTGGTGCACCTTTATAATAGTAAGTCCGTCGATATCTTCCGGTTTCTCGACTTTTTTGGGGTACGGCAGGTTAGCTTTTTCAAGAATCCAATAGTAATCCTGGGGACCGCCCCTTTCTTCGGAGCGGAGAAGATTCCTGCTTCCGACCATCGGAACCTTGAAGTCGTTCTCCACGGCATCGATGTCCACGTAGGACGTGAAGGACCTGTTCGGAACCCAAAGGGTGTTGGTGTCCATGAGGTATTTCTGGTTTTCAGGTTTCATGATGTCGACGAATCTGTCGAGGACGAGGGTATCGTCGACAAAGCCGCAGAGCTGCTTCCCGCTTCCGTCGGTCTGGGTCCTGAAGTATCTGTCGAATGTCGCTTCCCTGCCTTTCTGACAGACCGCAAGCGTCTTGAATCCTTCCGAGTGGGCACCGTCGCAGGTGTCGAGAGCAGAATGGGATCCCAGAACGCCCACTCTGGCGTTCTTCTTGTCATAGCGGCCGAGATTTGCCAAGACTTCATCTCTGCTGATCATGATATCCAGGTTGTGATATCCGTTCCTATATAATAATGATAGGCGGACACGGAGGTTCAGATGAAGAATCCTATGATCGTCATGAGGGTCAGCGAACCGAGAAGATCCATCGTGGAAGAGGTGATCGGGATACAGTGGTCGTCGGGATCCAATCCGAACCTGGTGGCGAGGATGGCGACGTAGTACGACAGGAAATTGAGGATCGTGGTGGCAAGGAGGCCGGCGATCATGATTATGCACAGGCTTGTGAAAAGACCCAGGTTATCGCTGCCGCCCAGTAGTACCGCGGATCCGAACGAGACCAGTCCGATATATAAGAATGTCACCACCGCGCAAAAATACATGATCCCGAAGTTCTCGAGGGCGGGTTTCCGGGGAACCATGGTAGGGTTCAGCGTACCGAGGTGCAGCATCGAGGAGAGTCTGGAAGTGAGCATTCCGGAGAGCGCGTTGCCCTGATTCAGGAAGGCCGGAAGCATGATCAGCAGGACGCTGTACATCACGAGCGAATCCTGTTGGCGTTGGATGACGATACCCACACCGATCTCGAGTATCAGACAGATAGGGAGCACGGGAAGAGACTGTATGATCACACGTTTCGCCTCGCCCGAGAAGTCCCTCTTGTTGACCTTGCGGTGGAGGATGTGATAGGTGAAAACGATCATCAGCAGGATAAGTATCAGGGAGATGATCTCCAGGATCGATTCGCTTTGATCGAAACTGTCTTCGATAGCGAACATGACCCAGGTGACGCAGAAGATCATGGGCATCGTGACGATGTCGCCGATGGCGCCGATGATCGGCGAGGTGATGTTGTCGACATCCCATTCTTTCTTGTTCCCGATGTATGCGATCAGGATGTTGAATCCAAGGACTATGAATCCGGCGATCATTCCTCCGACGGTGGAGATGAACAGGAAGTCCCAAAGAGTGCGGGTTCCGCCGAAGAACACTACGGCCGTGCCCCAGGAGGTGAATCCCATGGCAATGGACATTATCAGGGTCAGAACGATCGTGGATTCCACATTGGCGCGGAGGACCGTACCTTTGCGGAAGCTCATCTCGAAAGTACCCATGTTCATGGCGGTACCGATACGGCTTCCCATGGCTCCGAAGATGTTCCCGCGCATTCCTATGGCGGAATAGAGAAGGACCATCATACCGGCGAAGAGGAACTTTTCCTGGTCGATCTGATCCTGGAGGATACCGGCGAAGAGGTCTGCGGTACCGGCGATGACAAGAGCCAAGAGACCCATCGTGATAACGGTCCTGTTCCTGTTCAAAAATGCTGCCAACGCTCCGTTCTTCCCGGACAAAAAATCACCCCTCAGACCATGTCTATTCGATTGCAGTAGTTCGTTATGATATAAAACGAAAACTTAACTAACGCCGGGAGGTTCCGAAAGCAGGCGGGCTTATAACATGCCGTCCGAAAGTCAAACTCCGTAAAATATAAGGAAAGGACGGCCTGCTCGTTTGCGTCGGTTTGCCACAGGCCAATCGTTTTCCGAAACGGCCCGATACCGTTCGAAGAATCCCTTTTATATAAGTACAGGACCTAATGTTAATTTGCAAATACCAGGGGATTACAGCCGTTCATGACCCAATCCATCGTTGTTCACACCCAGGCCACCGTCGTCACGGAGGCGTACCGATTTGAACGATTCAGAAGACATATCGAATCTGCATCACGTGGACATGTCCGTCCGCGAACTGCTCACGGAAATGAAAGACACTTCGGAGCTCATCGTGGACCTGGCGTACGCTTCGCTGATGTATAACAGTGACAACATGGCCCTGAAGGTCCGCGAACTTGAAGATTACATCGACGATCTGAAGTTTGCTACCCGTTACAAGGCGCTGATCGCCTGCAGGACGAAGGAAGACGCCAGGCAGTTATCAGGTCTTTTGGAGGTCGCATCGGCGGCAGACAGGATCTCCGATGCCGCATCCGACATCGTAAGTCTTCTGAGATTCCCTCCGGAGAAGAGGCCGCTCATCACTGACGTCCTTCTCGAGTCGGACGAACGTATCCGTATGGTCCATGTGAAACCGGAATCCTCCCTTGTCGGCAACACCATCGAAAAACTTGCCGTGGAGGCGAACACCGGGTGCAAGATCATCGCCATCAAGAACCGTCACGGCTGGACATACGATCCCGAATACGATATGAAGATCAGAGCCAACGACGATCTCGTCGTCCGCGGAACCGATGACGGGGCAGATCTTCTCACGGAATACGCTTCCGGAAAGAAAGAGTGGGATTTCGAGGAAGATCCGATCTCCGAAGACGAAGCGGAGGATGAGGCCATGGAGGACCGTAGGGTAGAGGCCGAACTCACCGAGGAACTGAGAGGAGATGATGAGGAATGAAGTCCAAACTCGAATCGATGTTCCTCGAGCTCAAAGACACTTCGGAGATGATGGTCGACCTTGCATATTCCTCGCTTCTGTACGACAATGTGGAGATCGCGGAAGAGGTGATCGCTCTCAACGACCGCATGGAAGAGCTTTCCGAGACGATCCAGGACGAGATCGCGCAGGTCAGCCGGGCCATGCCCGACGAGGTTGCTCGCGCAGTCGTCACCACCCGCTTGATGGACAGCATCCTGGACATTGCGGAAGCCGCCAAATCCATCGCCGACGTCGTCGTCAGAGGATTGGCCGAACATCCCGTGCTGGCCTTATCGATCAGGGATTCCGATACCACGCTCTGTCTCGCCAAGGTCGCCCTGGATTCCATCCTTGCGGGCAAGACCCTGGGGGATGTTTCTCTGGCCACCAATACCGGTATGTTCGTGATTGCGATCCGCAGGGAGGACGATTATATTTTCGGCCCGGGATACAATGTCCGCCTCGAGGAAGGCGACATCCTCATCGCACGCGGCCCCGAAGATGCGGTGGCGTTCTTCAAGGATATCGCGGACGGGACCCGGACCGAGTTCTGAACTGTTTTAACAAAGTGTCAGGGCGACATATCTGCCCATCGCCGCGCCCACTACGCAGAGTCCCGCGTTGCAGACGAAGTTCATCACGGCGGTTCCGACCCTGCCGTCGAAGAAGAGCGATACGGTCTCCAGGGAGAACGTGGACATGGTGGTGAACGCACCGAAAAATCCCGTGAACAGGAACAGTTTCGTCTCGGCAGAGATGCCTGCATACCAGAATGTCAGGAATGCCAGAAGGAATGTGCCTACGATATTCACCGCAAAAGTCGCCCACGGGAACTGACTGGAATCGACATAGTATCCGATAATGTATCTCAAAACGGCACCTATCGCACCGCCGATCGCGACAAATACAATTCCCTGAGTAAGGTCCATCAAAGCTTATTATGAAACCGAGTATATAACGTATGAGAAACACTCGGCGTGAAAAGGAAGCAGAATATGGTAGCCCCGCCCAGATTCGAACTGAGGTCCAAAGATCCAGAGTCTCCGATGATTGACCACTACACTACGGGGCTGTGTGAATTCCCACATTGACTTATGGTTTATAAGTTTTGCCAGACGTCTGTTTTTGACGGGGCAGAGTGCCCGGATCCCGATCCGAAATATCCTGGATCGGACACCCGGGGATTCAAAACCACTTCTTTCCTCTGCCGCGGGAATTGTTCTTCCTGTTGGCGTTCGGATCGTACGACTTGAGCCATTTCACAAGCTCCTCGTCCTTGTCCGACCATTCGGGGGTTTCGCCTGCGTCGATGTACTCGTGATACCATTTCTCGGCCTCTTCCATAGGCTCGGACATATCGGGGCGGTCCACGGTGATCAGAACCGTGTTCTCCGCGGAGGGTTTCCAAAGCTCGGGACGTTCGTAGTCTGGGTCATTCAAGAATCCGACCGCGAAAACTATCTTGTCCAAACCGGACAGTTCGGCATAAAGTCCGGCCTGCATCATGTAGGTCTTGGGAATCACGGTCACGTTTCCCTCCTCGTCCAGCCATTTCTCCCGGTCATGCGAGGTTTTGATCTCCAGGATCGCCTGTCTTTTTCCGTTGTACGCGACATATCCGTCGACGAGGCCGCCGAACATTTTGTTATCATGGAAATGGTCGTACCCGCATTTGTCCTTGTCAACCGGTTCCTCGATGATGATGCCGGTCCCGTCCGCGACACCCAGATCGCCCGTGAGCGTACCGCTGTTTCTGCGTACGTATTCTCTGATGACCGGTTCCAGGATGTTTCCCGCGTCGATGTACTTGTTGGCCTTGTCCCCCGGGTAGATGCCTGCGAGCTCCAATGCCACTTTGAACGGAGAAGACAGATCGCTGAGTCCGAGGATCGGTCCGAGTTTGGTTCCGGATATCTTTTTTCTTCTGTAAAGGTCGAAAGCGACGATCTTGTTCTCATCGTCGATCTCGATTATGTTTGCTCTTCCGTCGAATGCCATACGGGAGGTATGGTCATTCCCTTATTTTGCGATGACGTAATAAAAAACGGGGCACGGGGCCCCGGAGGGTTTCACTGTATTGCCTTTTTGACCTGTTCGAAGATTTTGTCGATATCGCCGGTGCCGGGGATGGTGCAGATCTTTCCGGCTTTGGTGTAGTAGTCCACCAGAGGCTGGGTCTTGTCATGGTAGGTGGCAAGTCTGTTCTTGACGGTCTCCGCCTTGTCGTCATCCCTCTGGTACAGTTCGGCACCGCATTTGTCGCAGATGTTGGACTTCGCGGGGGGGTTGTATACCAGATGGTAGACCGCCTGACAGCTGGGGCTCGGGCAGGAGCGCCTCTGGGTGAGCCTCTCGATGAGGACATCGTCGGCCACGTCGAAATTGAGCGCGAGGTCGACATTGAGTTCTTTGTCGAGGGCCTCTGCCTGTTCGACGGTCCTGGGGAATCCGTCGAAGATGATCCCGGGCACTTTTCCGAGGGATGCGATCTTGTCCTTCATCAGTCCGATGATGACATCGTTGGGGACCAGGGCACCCGAGTCCATGTAGGACTTTGCAAGTTTTCCGAGCTCGGTGCCGTTCCTGACGGCCTCCCTGAGCATATCTCCGGTGGAGAGTCTCACGTAGCCGAGTTCATTCTGAAGTTTTTCTCCCTGTGTTCCTTTTCCTGCTCCGGGGGGACCGAGCAAAACAATCATGGACTTCATAGGGACATCCATATCGGCATTCTTTATGAGTGTTCCGAAAAAATTGGATACATTCCGCGGAGGTTATGCGCATTATTATAAGCAATAATATGAATCGAGATGCGATTAAAATGGCGATTGAACAGAAGGTCATCGACGAATTGGAGAAAGTGGTCGGCAAGGACCGCATTTCCACCAGCCCTGCCGTGCTGTATACCTACGGATTCGATTCATCAATCTATCATCACAACCCGGACGTCGTCGTCCAACCCGTGACGACCGAAGAGGTCTCCGAGATCATGAAGATCGCGTACAAATACGACATCCCCGTCACTCCCCGCGGTGCGGGTACCGGCCTTTGCGGTGCGGCGGTTCCGATCAAAGGCGGCATCGTCGTCGCGATGCAGAGGATGAACAAGATCCTCAACGTCAGCGTCAACGACCTCTGGGTGGATGTCGAGGCGGGCTGCGTTTACAACGCCCTCAACGAGGAACTTGCCAAACACGGTTTCTTCTTCCCCCCGTCACCCGGTTCCGCCGAGGCCTGCCAGGTCGGAGGGATGGTCGCCACCAACGCATCCGGAATGAGGGCCGTTAAATACGGTGCAACCAGGGATTTCGTTCTCGGACTCACTTTCGTCAGGGCGAACGGAGACATCGTACGCTGCGGTACCAGGACCATCAAAGACGCGTCGGGATATCAGTTCGCGCGTCTCATGTGCGGGTCCGAGGGAACTCTGGGCATCATTACCGAGATCACCTTCAAGATCACCACCAAGCCCAAGAAGTCCGCATCCTGCCTCTGCGCGTTCGATTCGGTCGTCGATGCGGGAACCTGTATCTCCGCATTGATCGCCAAGCCTCTGATCCCCGCTTCCTGCGAACTCATGGACAGTGTCAGCATCAATGCGGTCAACAAGGCCCGCGGCAATCCCCTTCCCGATGTCAATTCGCTGATCATCGTGGAGGTCGACGGCGAGACCGACGAGGTCATTCAGAGAGACCTGAAGATCGTCGAGGAGGTAGCCAAGGCGAACAAGGCCGTTTCGGTCACCCCGTCTTTCGATCCGAAGGAGATCGCCAAGTGGACTGATGCGAGGAAATCCGTTCTCGCATCGCTGTCGGTCTTGAAGCCCGGATATGTGTCCGTATCTCTGGCCGACGATATGGGCGTACCCGTATCCAAAGTGCCTCTCGCGGTCCAGGCCTTCCAGAGGATCGCCGACAAATACAACGTCACCATCGCCACCTACGGTCACGCATCCGACGGTAACCTGCACACCAAAATGGTCCTCCGTCCCGATGATAAGGACGAGTGGGACCGCGGAATAGCGGCCGTCAACGAGATCTTCGATTTCTGTATCGAAATGGGCGGAACCGTCACCGGCGAGCACGGAGTCGGAATATCCAAAGCACTCAACTTCATGGATGAAAGGAAATCCGAGATAGACTGCATCAACGACCTCAAGCGCGCCTTCGATCCGAAGAACATACTGAACCCCGGAAAGGCGGCTCAGTGGAAAGGCAACCTTCTCCAGCAGCTCAGGTATCCCTGCAAAGAATACATGTGAGGCACGGGCTGCCCTTTATGTTCGATGGTCGGACCGCGCAGATCCGAACCGTAGGTCACGGACCGATCATCGAACATATCTTCAATTCTTTTAATGACCCAGATATTATATCGATTCACTTTTGCCTGATCGATATACGTAACTCTCGTTTGCACGGGCACCCTACCTGCAGAGTGCGGTTTCGGCAGTTTATAGGAAGGGGTTTCGGGAAACGGTTTGCCTCCGAGACCGTTTTCGGGCCCGGATCGTATCTGCTTACAGAGAGTAACCGAAGGTCGGAACGAGTCCGATCATCCTGGAGACGAACAGCAGGCCGGCGATAACTATGCAGACCAACCAAACGGTCGAGTCCCAGCGGAGGATCTTGGATCCGTCGAGAATGCCTATGGGGAGCAGGTTGAACACAGCAAGGGATGCATTCAGGATGAACATCAGGTAGAACAGGATGATGATCGGATTGCCGTCGAATGCAAAACATCCCGCAAGACCGATCACGGAGAGGATGATGTTCACCAGAGGTCCCGCAAGGCTGATCCTTCCGTCCTGTTCTTCATCAACGTATCCGCTGATGTATGTGACGCCGGGTGCCGCGAAAAGGAATCCCATCGGCGCCATGATAAGTGCGACAAGGAGACCTAGGGGGAACATACGGTATTCGGACCACAATCCGAATTTCTGGGCAGTGAACTTATGTCCCAGCTCGTGGAAGACGAAGCTCATGATGACGATGGCCGCCATGAGAACGAAAAGACCTACGGGCCACACGGAGCCCATTCTGTCTTTGAAGAAGGCGATGACGAAACCGGAGTTCCTGAACATCAGCATGAATGCCAACGTGAGTACTAGGATCGATACGAGAAGGTCTCTGATCTCGATCTTGCTGAACTGATATGGTTTGAGACTTGCGTCTCTCAGCGAGTCATAGTCCATATTTCTCGGAATTGATTATACTTTATAAACATAGAGCGGTTAGCGGCGCACATGGGCCCCGTGATAACGAACATTGCGAACGGTAAGGAGGTGTGCAGGTGGTGCGACAATTGCGGCACACTGCTTCTTTCCAGAAAATGTTCGAAATGCGGCGTACCCGGAAGACAGTTCGAGATCAACAGTCCGGGAGACATACGTCCGTGCATGGGGGAAAGTGTCGGGATCCTCGAGAAACTGTTCGAAGAGACCTACGGAACCTCCGCTCCGATACGGGGATGCTCCGTGTTTTTCAACAAGGTCCCCGGAGAAGACCGTACGGACGAGATCATCGCCTACGGGCAGGTGATAGGGATCCTGCGTTTCGATCTTGCCGATAACCGTCTGAAGGCGGAGCTCAGGCAGCCGGGTGCGGAGCTTTTCGACGTTGTGGCCTCCAAGAACATCGTCAGGATCTTCGGCGTATCAGGACACCTCAAGGGGAAGACGGTTCCAGGATCGAACGTATCCGATGTCATCGGAGAGTTCTCCGCGGGCGAACCGGTCATAATCAGAAAGGGACTCAAGGTCGGTCACGGCGTGGCCGTTGCCGACAGTAAGGATATCAAAGCAGCCGAAAAGGCGGTCAGGATCAGGGACCTGAACGGGCTTCAGGGCATCGTGCTCTGTCCGGGGGCCGACCGCAAGACCTTCCTGGAGTGCAACAGGTACCACCTCAGGAAGATCGAAAATATCGCGGTCTCGGAACTCAGGAACTATCTGAACGGAACGACCCAGAAGGTCACGGTCTCGTTCTCCGGAGGCAAGGATTCCCTTGCCGCCTACGGACTCGCCGCATCCGTTGTGAAATGTCCCGAGCTTCTGTTCACCAACACCGGACTCGAATTTCCGGAGACCCTGGAATATGTGAAGAGGTTCTCTGAAAAGAACGGTCTCACAATCCACGTCGCGGATGCGGGAAACGCATTCTGGGATAACGTGGATGTGTTCGGTCCTCCGGCAAAGGATTTCAGATGGTGCTGCAAAGTGTGCAAGCTCGGGCCCGTCACCGAACTGATATCCCGCCATTACCCCAAGGGGACGGTGACCTGCGAAGGCAACAGGTCCCTCGAATCGTTCACCCGCGCAGGCACCCCGCTGGTGACAAAGAACCCGTTCGTTCCGAACCAGGTCAATCTGAATCCGGTCAGGAACTGGTGTGCGGCGGAGATTTGGGGATACATATGGATGAAGAGGCTGGATTACAACCCGCTTTACGACAGGGATTTCGAACGTATCGGCTGCTATCTCTGCGCATCCTGCCTTGCCAGCGAATGGCGCAACACTTCGAGGATCCATCCGGAGATGTACGAGAAGTGGGAGAAATACCTTCACGGGTATGCCGAATCCAACGGACTTCCGCCCGAATATATCGATATGGGATTCTGGCGCTGGAAGGTACTGCCTCCGAAGATGAGGCAGTTGGCAGACGGGCTGGACCTGAAAATGGAACCGAAGACCTCTTCGGGGCTTTCCTTGAAGGTGATGAAGGGGGCGTCCGTGTGTGTGGCGGGAGGCTATTCCATGGAAGCGGTCGTCAACGTCCCCCGCTCGAGGGATTTCTCGTATGTCGAGGATGCTCTCCGCACCGTCGGGGATGTGAAGTATTCCCCCGAATTCGAGATAGCCGTGGTCAAGCTCAAGGCCGGACGCGCAAGGCTGTTCGGCGGCGGGCAGGTGTCGGTGACCGCCCCCACCCAGGAGGATGCCCGCAGGACCTTCGAAAAAGCGGTAAAGGCTCTGATCCGGGCGGAACTCTGCACCCAGTGCGGCATATGTGCCAAGACATGTTCCAGGAATGCGATCCGTATCAAAAACGGAATGAGGGTGGACCCGGAACGCTGTATCTCCTGCGGTCTCTGCGAGAAGTCGTGCATGGTCGTCCATTATTACGACAAGATCATGGCCGGCAAGACGGCAGCGGTCCCTCCTGCGGAAAAGGCCGGCGAGGTCCGCACACCCTATCCGCATCCCGACCATAGGTCTCAGAACACCCGTCCGCAGAGGGGCCGCAGGCCTAGCGGAGACCGCGTCCGTTCCGGCAGAAACAGCGATCCTTCCCGCCGTTTTAACAGAAGACATTAACTTTATACTGGTTGCCCGATGAAGGGACATGCAGACGTTCTACATTGCGGCCGCGCTTGCTTTCATCCCTGCGCTTCTGTTGATGTACGTATTTCTCAGACCGTACACCTACCCTGCCACCGAACGTCCGTATTTCAGCGACCCTTCGTTCTTCTGGCTTTTTGCCATCGGACTGGTTGCCGGAACCATCCTGTTCCTTGTTTACACATTCATCGCGAACAGTTTCATCACGGTCATAGTGTATTCTCTCGTCCAGGTGATGACGGTCGTCGTGGTGATGAACCTCAAACGTTACCGCGGCAAGTCCGACAGCATCTTCTACGGTTTCGGTTTCGGTCTAGGGGCCGGAGCGACCACCGGTATGGGTCTTATCTACTGGTTCTCAACTTCCGCCACGCTGATCGAGAGCTCGCTGTCCGTCGTGGATTACGTATTCCTGTTCATTCTTTCGATGGCGATGATATTCCAGTACAGCGCCGTCGGAATAACCGTCGGAGACGGTATCGCGAGGCACATTCCGATGCAGTACGCGGTTCAGGCGATGATTTACAACGTCGTGTTCTGGGTCGTCTTCGCGATATCTCTCATGAACTCCGCCACCGAGATCTATCTGTACGGCGTGGCCGTCATGTGTCTGATCATCTCTTCCATGTACCTTATGTACACTTACAAGAAGGAGATCCCCGCGATAATCGCAGACGTTGACCGCATGAACCGTAAAGGAAAGAAACAGTGAGTTCAGGCGGTGTACCTGCCGTATTTGGTCTCGTGGACGTACCCGTTCACCAGCATCGCCTTGAGCATCTTCTCGGCATGTTTCGGTTCGATCTTTTCGAGATCCTCGAACGTGAACTCTCCGTAGACCTCCGTAAGTCCTTTCGACAGCACATCCATCTTTTCTTCGATCGAACGGGTGCGCTCGTAACGGTATTCCAACGTGGAATAGGGGTCGATGTCGGACGGCATTTCTTTTTTCTTGACAGGTTCGACGACACCGGTGAGCTGGTTCAGAGCGGCCCGGACCATTTTCGGGTCATCGCTTTGGTAGTATGAGCGGAGATTTTTGTTTACGAACGACAGTCCGCAGTACGGGCAGGTGGAGGATTTGTCATGGTAATCGACCACTCTCTTCCGTTTGCATTTGGGGCATGCGACTATTCCGAACATGTTATCCTCTGAAATCGCAGAAGACGAGCGAAGCAATGCAGCAGCCGTAGATCCCCTTCGGAACGGAAAGGCACTCTATGCGGGTGGATACGGGGCCGAATTCGGCATTGCGGATACGGGACATCTCGTTCATCTTCTCTATCAATTCGCGTTCGAGGTCTTCTTTGCTTCCGTGGAGGTGTCCTTCGGCGACATAGCCCCCGTGGCCGTCTTTGCGATATGCATAAGCGATCCCGGCGGCGATGTTCTCTCCGGAATATCCTCTCATCTGAGACAGCACGCAGAAGGTGACCGCGCCCATGGGGATGGGGCGGACCGATACCTCTTTCGCCCCGTCGGGGATGACGGAGGAGACCGCCACGAGGTTCTGCTCGCTGACACCCGCATTCATAAGTGCCAGGTCGAATGCGTTGAGGTCCGATACGGGGCTCGTGGCATGACCGGAGGTGATGAAGAATTCCCTAGGAACCAACACGGCCATGATATCACCCGTAGATGTTCTGGTTGACGGCACTCTGCTGATTCTGTTGGGCGCGGATCCTGGCATCGATCTCCTCCGCTTCGTGCATAAGCGGCGAAGGATCGACCTCCAGCTTGGGGATCAGTTTTTTGAGGGATTCGAGCGCATCGGCGGCGGCACGGGGGTCGGGCAGCTGCGGGTTTGCCGGGGCCAGGATGCAGACGGTACTGGTTCCGTCGAGCCTGCCTTGGAACAGTCCGACACCCGATATTCCGCGGACCAGGCCGTCGTCCAAGGTCTTGATGTCGGCATCCAGGAGCAGCTGTTTTGCGTCCTGGTTCGAATATGCCGCCATGATGGGGGCGTTGTTATCCACTCTCGGGAATCCGTCGACAAAGATGATCTCCCGGGCCCCCATCTCCCTCACGAGACCGATGACGAACAAAGTGAAATCATAGGCCTGTTCGGGGCGCGGGGTGAGTTCGGAGGTCACTATGATGGCATCCCTGGCCTTCTTGCGCGGTGCGGGGCGAACATCCATGTCTGCGCCCTCTTCCGAGACCGTTTCGGCGTTCTTCTTCTTCCGTTTCGCCCTGGGGAGCGGGCCCGCGTAGACCCTTATGGGAGGATAGGGCGTTCCGCCGGAGATGAAGGTGTACTGCTGAATGTCCCCCAGGGTCATTCCGGCCACGACATCCAGTTTCAGTTCGCGGGCCAGATAGCTCGTCAGTATGGAACCCACAAGCCCGATGCTCGGAAAACCTATTATCGCGATGGGGTCGCGGAGCTCCTTGCGTTCATACCAGAAGAGTTTAGGCTCGGACATTGTTTCGGCAATAGGATATCATTATTTGAGTGTTCCCAACACACAGTTTCTTAACCGTTTTCGTTCTGTAGGGGTTCATGAAAGATTGTCCGATCGAGATCAGCAGGACCTCCGGAGGCATTCCCGTGATCACCGAGACCGTTCCGACCAGCGCAAATGCGGGATTCCAGGTCGCCGTCCGTACGGGGTCCCGTGACGAATACGAAGGAATATTCGGCCTTTCGCACCTTCTGGAACATACCGTTTTCAGGGCGACGAAGACCTCCAACTCGTTCGAGATGGCGAAGGAGATAGAGGGTGCTGGAGGAGAGCTCAACGCCTTCACCTCGAAAGAGATGACCGGGTATTACGGCATCACCCTCGGCGAGACCGCGGATGTCGCCATGAAGCTGGTGGCCGACATCGTTGCAAATCCTCTGATAACCGAGAAAGATACCGCTCTCGAGAAGGAGATCGTGCTTCAGGAGCTCAGTTCCATCAAGGCCGAACCCGAAGCCTATATCCACGATCTGTTCGAGGAGCATCTTTGGGCGGGCAACGAACTCGGACGGGACGAGGGCGGAAGCGAAGAAACCGTTCTTCCGCTGACCCACCACGATCTCAGGAAATACTATTCCGAAAGGTACGGCAGACAGAATCTCGCCGTGTTCGCGACGGGCAACATCGACAGCGAGAAGGTGCTGGGCTGGGCCGAATCTTCGTTCGACGGAATGGATGCACCCGTCGTCAGCAAGAGAACTTCGCCCGATCTTCCCGGCGCCAAATACACGTATGTCAAACACGATTCGCCCCACCTCCACATAGGGTTCGGATTTCCCGTCGGAAAACCCGGCGACGCCAGAGCAAGGGCCGTACGCAAACTGCTGGGTGCGGTGATCGGTTCCGGAACAAGTTCCAGACTGTTCCAGAACGTCCGCGAGACCAATGCGTTGGTATACTCCGTATACAACGACACCTCCCACTACAGCGATGCAGGATACATCTCCGCCTTCATGTCCTGCACTCAGAAGAACGTGATCAAGGCATTGAATGAGACCGCAAGGTCGTATTCCGATTTCAAGAAGAACGGTTTCGAGAAAGGCGAACTGCAGAGGACCAAGAATCTTATCAAGGGCGCCATCGGAAGAAGCAACGAGACCACGGACAACCGGATCTACCGTCTCTGCAATGCGTTCATGACCCACGGCGAGGTCTCGAGCATGGCGGAATCGATGAACCTCATCGAGTCCGTCACGGAGGAGGAGGTTATGCGTGCCGCCGAGGAATATTTGCGTTCCGACCGGCTCAACGTCACCGTGCTGGGTCATTGCGGAAAGAATGTTCAGGAGTTCGACATCTCCTCTTTGGAGATCTGATCCCGGTCTTTTCTGAAACCGTCGAGGACGTGGAGGACGGCATTCTTCGCCGACTCCATCCTCTCCGCGACCTCGGGCGTCAGTTCCTCGCTCACGGTCGCCATGTCCTTTATCTCCATCGCCACGAACTTTATCTGGAGAGGCATTGCGTCCGGATCCATCTGGCGGCCGATCCGGATGGCCGTGGCAACGTTGATGTCGTGGGCGGGCATGTCGTGCACTGTCGATTCGAAATCGGCCACATCGAAGATGAGGATCGTTCCCGGGTCGTAATTCCAGGTCTGGATCGCATCGACTATGACGGCATAGCTGTATCCTCTGAGCAGCGGCAGGAGTTCGAGTCCGCCCACCGCCTCCTGGAAGCAGTCGACGTCCTCCAGGCCCAGTTCTTCGACGGCGGAGGATAGTCTCAGGCCTATCGAATCGTCGGTCATTATGGGACTTCCGATACCGATCACCGCCAAACGTCCGTTGAGCGCCATGACCTGCCATGGCGGGTTTCTTATATTGATTATTTGCCGGACGGGGGTTTATTCGGACGGCTAAACCCTTATAGAATGATCAGTATCAGACATCGATGGATATCAAGATTCGTACCGAGCAGGTCATCAACGGACAGCCTATCACCAACCGTCAGTTGGAGGCCCTCCGGACGGTCGCGAAGACCGGCAGCATGTCGGCCGCCGCGAAGAAACTGGAAGTTTCCATTCCCGTGATACACCGTTTCATCACCAATATCGAAGCCGCCGCAGGAGAACCCGTAACCAAATCCACTCCAAAAGGTACCGTGCTCACCGACGCGGGAAAACTGATCCTGGACCGTTATGCCGCCGCCGAGGCCCGCTGTTCCGACGACAGGGGGTTCACCGTTGCCTGCAGTCCCGTCACCGAGGATCTGATGATGTCCGTTCTTTCCTCGCTGAAGATGAACAATGTGGAACTGGTCGTGTCCGACGACGTTCACAATGCCCGGATGATGATCGAAGGTCTTGCGGACATCGCGCTCATCGACGACCCGCTCTATCTTTTCGATATCGACGAATACGGGTACGATGCCGAAGAGGTGGGCTATATGGGAATGGTGTTCGTCGACAACGGTCCCTCCTTCATCCGCTACAGATACGGTGCCCAGAGGGTGGCGTTCATGTTCCTGGATACCATGAACACCGAGTACACCATCGATGCGGAGACCTATTCCCTGTCGGAGATGCTGGCTTCGAACAAGAGCTTCTTCGTGGACGAGTTCCTGCTGATCCGCAAAGGTCTGAGGCTGAAGAGCGCCATCGATCCGAAGATCCTAAGGCATTCCATCACCGCGGTCTACCGTTCCGAGAACAGGACCGTCATAAAGCTGGTCAACGCCCTCAAGGCGAGACACATCGAATGAAAACAGACCCTTTTTAGGTTTACCTTACACGGTATTCCTAACAGCATCCGACCTGTCTGCATTATATAGGGTCAGAAAATTTTCAATCCGAGGATAAAATGGAGTTTAAAAGTAACCCCGAATTTGAGCAGAAGCTCGCCGAGCTCGGCGGAGCGGATGCAAAGCTCTGTTTCCAGTGCGGTACCTGCACTGCCGGATGCCCTTCCGGAAGGCGCACGTCGTACAGGGTAAGGAAGCTCGTCAGGATGGCCCAGCTCGATATGGAGTCCGAGATCGTCAACAGCGAAGAACTCTGGATGTGCAGCACCTGCTACACCTGTGTCGAGAGATGCCCCCGCCGCGTACCCATCGTCGACGTCGTCATCGCCCTCAGGAACATGGCCGTCGCACAGGGACACATCAAGCCCGCCCACAAGAAGACCGCGACCAACCTCTACACTTTCGGACACACCCTCGGCATCAACGATGACGTCAAGGCCCAGAGGAAAGCGCTCGGTCTCCCCGAGGTTCCCCCGACCGTTATGGCGAACCCCGAAGCGTTCAACCAGTTCAAGGCCCTTCTCGAAGCCGCCAAATTCGATGAAATCTGCAAGGAGTGAGTTCAATGGCAAAATACGCATTCTTCCTCGGCTGTGTCGCACCTCTCAGGTACCCCGGTATCGAGAAGTCCACCCGTGTTGTTTTCGAGAAGCTCGGAGTAGAGCTTGTCGACCTGACCGATGCATCCTGCTGTCCCGCACCCGGTGTCATCAAAGCATTCTCCAAGACCACCTGGCTCGCCGCCGCCGCAAGGAATCTCGCTCTTGCCGAGAAGATGGGCCTTCCCATCATGACCATCTGCAACGGTTGCTACGGTTCCCTGTTCGAGGCCGCCCACGAGCTCAACAACAACGCCGAAGAGCTCGCAAAGGTCAACGAGATCCTTGCAAAGGTCGGACTCAAATACAACGGTACCACCAAGGTCTACCACTTCGCAGAGGTCCTCTACAAAGAGGTCGGCGTCGAGAAGATCAAAGAGTCCTTCTCCAAGGCACTCGAGTACAGGATCGCCGTCTTCTACGGATGCCACTTCCTCAAGCCCACCGACATCAAAGGAATCGACGACGCCGAGGCACCCCGCATTCTCGAGGACCTTGTCGAGGCCACCGGATGCAAGGCAATGCCCAGGAAGCAGCCTCTGCTTTGCTGCGGTTCCGGAGGAGGTCTCAAGGCCGCTTTCGGTAACGTCACCAAGGAATTCACCCAGACCAACCTTGAGAACATGAAGGCCTCCGATGCCCAGTTCATCGTCGACGTTTGTCCGTTCTGCCACCTGCAGTTCGACACCGCACAGAAGGAACTCGGCTTCGAGATCCCCGTTCTCCACCTTGCACAGCTCTACGGACTCGCCATGGGAATGACCTACGACGAGCTCGGACTTGCGCTTCACAAGGTTCCCGTAAAACTCTGATTCCGCCAGGGCCCGGCCCTGGTTTTTTTGTTATTTTCATTCGTTCGATTTCCGGATCGGTCTCCGCCCGGGTTGTTTTTCCTGTACCGCAGGGTTGGTCCGTATCGGGTCAGCTTTAAATATATGCGGTACCAGTACAATTAGGAATTATTTTTCTTATAAGGGTAAAAATTTACATGCTGGCCATTGAAAAAATAAAGTACTGTTAATTTTTTCGAAAATCACGCATAAATCCAATCTCTTATATAGGGAAAGCATTTCAACAGTTTCCATAAAGAGGCTATTAATATGGCAGGCGACAAAGCAAAAGCAGCAGCCGGTAGGAAGGCGAAAGACAAGTGGAAGATGAAGGAGTGGTACAACGTACATGCTCCCCGCATGTTCAACGAGACCGTCATCGGAGAGACCCCCGCGGCGGACCCCGAACTCCTCATCGGAAGGCAGGCAGAGGTCACCGTCGGCGAACTCACCGGAGACCTTTCCAAAGCACAGATCAAGCTCAAATTCAAGATCGTCGGATCCGACGGTCACGAAGCAAAGACCGAGTTCATCGGCCACGACCTCACCTCCGATTACGTCAGGAGGCTGACCCGCAGGAAGAAGACCAAGACCGACCACGTCGTCGACGTCGTCACTTCCGACGGATTCAAGATCAGGCTCAAGACCATGTCCATCGCGGACAGGAGGATCCAGGCATCCCAGGAAGACGGAATGCGTTCCCACATCGCCGCATACCTCACCGAATTCGCGGCACAGCACACCCTCGCCGAGGTCATCAAAGTGATCATCTCCGGCGACATGGCAAAGGACACCGCAAAGGCCTGTCACCCCATCATCCCCATCAAGAGGATCGAGATCCGCAAGTCCGAAGTTCTCGCCAGGGGAGATGCAGAGCCCGAATCAATCCTCGCAGAGCCCAAAGCTGAGGAGACCGAAGCTCCCGCCGAAGAGGAGACCGTCGAAGCTCCCGTCGAGGCCCCTGCCGAAGCCGAATCCGAGGCCAAGGCCGAGGAGACATCCGAGTAAACCTTTCACGGGGCTTCGGCCCCGACCGTTTTTTTTGTTCATATTTTTTTCCGAATGTCCGGAGAGGCTACATTTAGACACCTTCGAAATCCGTTCGACGCTGGGTTGGGCGGGTTTTGTGTTTTAGAAAACAATTAATCTTACAGCAAAGACGCGCGAGAGAATATGAGTG
>CAVIXW010000023.1:0-20062 GCA_963646785.1 Acutalibacteraceae bacterium | reverse complement strand
ACTCTGCACCGTCAGATCCGTCCATTAGGTCACTGCGGTTGCAATTCACCGCACAAATATGAAATTAACCCTTCGGAAAAACGTGGGAATTATAATAATAAAGGAGATGTGGGAGCATATGTCTGAAAACAAATCGAACGGCAAAGGAAAACGCGAGAAAGTCGTTTTGGCGTACTCCGGTGGACTCGACACCTCCGTGGACATCCACTGGCTTCAGGAAAATTACAACGTCGATGTTGTGGCCATCTCCGTCGACGTCGGACAGCCCGAGACCGACGGCGAAGAGATCGTCGCACGCGCATACAGGAACGGTGCGGTCCGTGCCGACTTTTTCGATGTCAGGAAGGAGTTCGTCGAGGAGTATGTGTGGCCGTTGGTAAAGGCAAACGGCCTTTACCAGGACATCTACCCTCTTTCGACCGCGATCGCCAGGCCTTTGATGGCAAAGACCCTTGTGAAGATCGCCCACGAGGAAGGCGCCAAATATATCGCCCACGGCTGCACCGGAAAAGGTAACGACCAGGTCAGATTCGATGCCGGCATCAAGGCCCAGGACCCCGATCTTAAGATCATCGCCCCTCAGAGGGAATGGATCGCCTCCAGGGACGACGAGATAGACTACGCCGCGGAGAACGGCATAGAGATCAAGGCGAAGAAGAGCAGTCCGTATTCCAGAGATGAAAACCTCTGGGGCGCATCCTGCGAATGCGGTGCCCTCGAGAACGCATGGGACGAACCCCCGGCAGGAGTATGGGCCCACACCGTGGATCCCGAAAAGGCCCCCAACACCCCGACATATGTGGAGATCGGATTCGAAAATGGTGTTCCGGTATCGCTCGACGGACAGAAAATGGACGGCGTCGAGCTTATCGACAAGCTCAACAAGATCGCGGGAGACAACGGTGTCGGAAGGATCGACCACGTGGAAGACAGGCTCGTCGGCATCAAGTCCCGCGAGACCTACGAGTGCCCCGCGGCCGTCACCATCATCGCCGCACATAAGGCGATCGAGGCCATGACACTCCAGAGAGAAGTGCTCGACTTCAAGAGAGGCATCGAGCAGAAATTCACCCGCATGGTGTACGACGGACAGTGGTTCGGAGGACTCAGGGAGCCCCTCAACGCCTTCATCGACAAGACCCAGGAGTTCGTCACGGGTACCGTCCGCGTGAAACTCTACAAAGGAAGCATCACCGTCGTCGGAAGAAAATCGCCCGTATCGCTCTACGATACCGGACTTGCCACCTATTCCAAGGACACGGTCGATACTTTCGACCACAAGGCCGCCATGGGATTCATCTATGTCTGGGGACTTCCCGACCAGACCGCGGCCCGTGCCCATAAAGGGAACAAAGAGTGAGAAAGATGGCCGGAAAAGCACTTTGGTCCGGAAGATTCAGTCAGGGAATGGACGAAGGAACCCTGAAATTCACATCCTCCCTGGATGTGGACGGAAGGATGGCATTCTACGACATCATGGGGTCTCTGGCACATGTCCGCATGCTGAAGGCTTGCAGGATCATTCCCGCCGAAGATGCAGATTCCATCACCGAAGGACTCAGAAAGATAGCCGGCAAACTCAGGGACGGTACCTTCGAAATGGATAACTCCCTCGAAGATATCCACACGAACATCGAGGTCCAGCTCACTGCCATGATCGGTCCCGCGGGCGGTAAGTTACACACGGGGAGAAGCAGAAACGACCAGGTCGCCACCGATTTCAAAATGTACCTCAGGGATGCCGCCCTCAACACCGTGGATGCCGTCGACCGCCTCATATCCTCCCTGCAGGATGTCGCCAAGAATCACCGCGAAACCGTTCTCCCCGGGTTCACCCATATGCAGCACGCACAACCCGTTACCCTCGCACAGCATATGCTGGCACATGCATTCAGGCTCGGCAGGGATGCCGACCGGTTCCTCGATGCCGTGGAAAGGATGAACAAATGTCCCCTCGGCTCCGCCGCCCTTGCCGGAACTACCTACCGCATAGACAGAAAAATGACCTCGGATCTTCTCGGATTCCGCGACCCGACCGAGAATTCGATGGATACCGTAGGCTCCCGCGACTTCGTTACCGAACTTGCGTTCGACGCATCGATGGTCGCCATAAGCCTGTCCTCCCTATGCGAAGAAATGGTGCTCTGGAGCTCGCAGGAGTTCGGATTTGTGACCATGGACGACAGGTATTCCACGGGTTCGTCCATCATGCCGCAGAAGAAGAATCCGGACATCTGCGAACTCACCAGAGGCAAGACCGGCGGCGTCATCGGGTCTTTGATCGCGATGCTCGTTACCACCAAGAGCCTGCCGCTCGCATACAACCGCGATCTTCAGGAGGATAAAAAACCGGTCATGGATTCGCTCCAGACCGTCACCGACTGCGCCAACATCATGTCCAGGGTCATCTCCACCCTGATAATCAATGAAGATACGATGATGAAGGCATGCAAGAAGGGATTCATCAACGCCACCGATCTCGCGGACTACCTTGTTACGAAAGGAGTTCCGTTCAGAGAGGCGCACGGCATCGTCGGAGAAGCGGTCAGATTCTGCGAAACCAACAGCATGGAACTCGATGACCTGACCCTGGAACAGTTCAAGAAATACTCTCCTCTGATAGAAGAGGATGTGTTCACCGAGATTTCCGTGAAAGCCTGTATCGAAAGGAGAGATTCCTACGGCGGCACATCCCCCGCATCGGCCGATGTCCAACTGGCGATCTCGCTTCAGAACCTCTTCGACAGAGAGACCGAAGTAAGACAGAAAGACATGCTTTACGAGAAGTGCTGGGACATCCTGTTGAACCAATAAACCCATCCGACCCGAGGGTCCGAGCGGATCTTCGGGTCTTGATTCATTCTCATCGAACCCCTGTAGGTTTCCGATCCATGATGTCGGAATGAAAAAAACGGCAGACAGGTATAGGCGGCCGCGATCGGCCTATGACCGGATACCTGTCTGATTTTCTTTGAAAGAATTTCACTTCAGGTCGAACTTGATATCGTCATCCTCGGTGACGTCGAACTTTACTCCGGCGGTACTTAGGATGTTGGATACGTTTTCTTTGATCCTGGACAGATCGATGAGCTTGGGACTGTAGCTCTGAACATAGAACTCTTTACGGTCAAGCGGGAATACGATCCTCACCCTGGCCTTTCTGAGATACCCTTCCGGTTTACGGTTCTCTTCCAGATCATCAAGATTCAGTTTGAGAATCATGGTGAACTCTTCTTCCTCGGGAAGCTGGTCCGCACGTTTCAAAACACTCTGAAGAATATCTTTGAATACAGGAGCCAGGTCCTTGTAGTCGCTCTTGCCTTTGAGAATGAAATGAACAGTGGATTTTGCCATCGTTTCGGTATATCTCTAAACCATATTTATATTGAATTCAAACGCCGTGCCCCAGATTATAATCCTCTAATCCTTTGTCCAAGCCAATGAACAAAGTCCTTGATGTGGAGCGCAAACTACGCAAAATGGAGGAACTCGGACAGATACTGTGCCTGTCCGTACCTGCGGATCTGCTTTGCGAAGCCATGGATTCGACACAGAACCGAACAGAACCCCGCGGCCGCCACAACAGCAACCCCCGCAACTCGGGACTGGCCCAGGTGGGAGATGCCGTTCTCGATCTGATAGTGGTTGAGATCCTGTACAACAAAGGCCTGTCAAAGGGAGAAACAGAGCTGTGCAAACAGAACCTGGTGAGTAACGAAACCCAGCGCAGATTGCTTTCGGAACTTTGGAAGCTGACGCCGTTCTTCTTCAACGACCAGGGTTTCTTAAATGACCCCGATATAGACAAACCGATGTCTGCGTCCCGTCACATACCCTACCTCGAAGCCGTGATCGGCGTAACGTACCTGCACAAAGGATTCGAATACACGAGACGCTGGGTGGCCGATGTCGTCTACCCGGGCCTCGTCGTAGCGGCCGGCCTTCGTTTCTTTCTTAAATATTTGTATCTGTTACGGGCGGATATGAGAACCGCTCTAACAGTGGCCGGTTCCGACTCCTGCGGAGGTGCAGGTATCCAGGCGGATATCAAAGCCATGAACGCGGCCGGAGTCCATGCGGCCACAGTCATTACCGCTGTAACTGCACAGAATACCTGCAGCGTAAGCAAAATATTCCCGTTGCCTGCAGACATGGTGCAGGCACAGCTCGACGCCGTTCTTGAGGACTGTGATATCAAAGCAGTCAAGACCGGAATGCTGTATAACGCAGAGATCATCGATATCGTCGCCGATGCTTTGGAAGACCATGACGCTCCCCTGATCGTAGACCCCGTGATGGTGGCCACGGTCGGAGACAGACTGTACGACCGCACATATATCCGCGCATTGAAGGAGAAACTTCTTCCCCTCTGCGAACTGGTAACTCCGAACAGAAAGGAGGCGGAGATCCTCACGGGACTGACCATCGAGGATGAAGACGATGTTGCATATGCCTGCGAGATCATCGGAAAGAACGGATCGTCGGTTCTTCTGAAAGGCGGACATATGGAAGGCAAGACCGTTACCGACTACCTTTATCTTTCGGCTGACATAACCGAGATCACCAACCCCCGTCTGCCGTATGAAGCAGGCCACGGCTCGGGATGCGCACTGTCTTCTTTCATTGCCGCCAACATGGCCAACGGACTTGACCTCGTCACCTCCGTGACGGAATCCCGCAAAATGATCCAAAGGTCCATCGAGACCCAGTACAAGATCGGGAACGGCGTCCCCGTGGTCAACCTCTCGAAGGTCAGCCTGAAAAAAGACGACGCGAACAAGGTCGATCTCATCCGTGAACTGGATGCGGCCGTAGACGAGATCTCCGCGACCATTCCATTGGAACTCGTTCCCAAAACCGGAATGAATCTTGCTTTCGCCAAAAAGAACGCACGCGGACCGGAAGAGATTGCCGCCGTCGATAAAAGGCTTATAGCGCACAACGGAAACGTCGAAAGGGCCGGTCCCGTAAAATACGGTGCTGCCGAACATCTCTCGTATATGCTTCTGGAGATCATGAAAACCAACCCGGAGGTCAGGTGCGTGTTGGAGATTGCTGCAGACGAGGATCTTCCCGGAGACCTCAAGCGTGCCGGACTGAAGGTTGTTCCCGTAGAGAGGGTCAATGGCGAAGCGGTTTCGAGGAGCATACGCAAAACTCTGGATAAATACGACAAGATCCCCGACGTGATCACTGATCTCGGCAGCAAAAACCCCAAAGTTGACATCTTCGGAAAATATCCCCGCGACGTCATTGCAAAACTGAACAGGATCTTTTGAATCGGACGGGGCCGTAAAGGCCCCTTATCCGATTATCCCTCTTATGTGGCCGACCCGACCTTGGTGAAGCGTGACCGAATGCGATGCACCGAACTTCGGATCTGACTCTTTTTGTCTCTGACATGCATCCGGGGCTGACACCCCGGGTTACAGGTTTTCAGGCTTTCCTCTTCTTCACTACCACGACAGCGGCGGCAACGGTTATCACGGCAAGAATCGCAATAAACAGACCTATCAACACGCCCTCTTCGGAGTTATCCTTGGCCGAAGTTACATGTTTCACCCATTTGTCGCCTATCTTCTCGAAGGTTGATCCTGCCAGGTTTGCGGCTGTCGGTTCGAGTACGGTCACGCCGTCGGTATCGTAGAATACGCAATTGAATGCGGAATCTCCGAGGTATGTGACAGAACTCGGAATGGATATGGAGGTGAGACGGGCATTATCATAGAATGCGTAGTTCTCGATAGTCCTGACCGTATCCGGAATGTGATAATACGCATTGGAATTGCTGGCAAGATATACAATCAAAACGGACATATCCTTATTGAAAAGAACGCCGTCGGACATACGGTAGTTCGCATTTTTGCCGTCGATATCGATCGACGCGAGGGAGGTACAACCTCTGAAGGCATAAGTTCCGATTTCCGAGACGGTGCTCGGAATTGCCACGGAAACGAGCACCGTACAATCCCTGAACGCAGAGTTTCCGACGGTTGTCACGCCGTCGCTTATGACTACGGCGGTCAATGCAAGCCTGCTGAGCTGCCAGGGCGTGTATCCGTAATATGACTTCTCGGACTCGGAAGCACCGTAGGAATACCATTCTCCCGAACCTGCGGTAAAGGTGATCTTGCCGATATTCACGCATCCTGCGAAGACGGGACATTCGTTGGAACCGACGCAATCGAGACCTGCAGGAACCGTGAGTTCTTTCAGGCCCGTGCAACCACCGAATGCGCCCGACCCGATTAATGAAACCGAATCGGGAATGGAAATAGATACGAGATTTATGCAGCCGTAAAACGCAAAAGCATCGATGGTTGAGACCGCATCCGGAACCGAATAGGAAGCATCGGTTTTACCTATGGGGTAAAGGAGCAGAACGGTTTTGTCCTTACTGAAGAGAATACCGTTTTCCGAACGATATTGTTGGTTTCCACCATTAACCTCGATCGAGGTCAGAGAGGTGCAACCGCGGAATGCAAAAATTCCGATCGACGATACGGAACTGCCCACGGTGACGGAAGACAGACCGATACAATCGGTGAATGCATAGTCTCCGACAGATTTCACTCCGTCCAGTATGTTGACGGTTTTCAGAGCAAGCCTGCTAAACTGCCAGGGTGTTAATCCATACTCTGAAGGGCCGTATTGGTACCAGGCACCGGACCCGGCCGTGAATGTGATATTCTCGAAATTCACGCATCCTTCGAAAACGGGGTTTTCGATAGATTCGACGCAATCGAGACTTGCCGGAACAATCAGTTTTTTCAGACCCGTACAGTCCTTGAATGCACCCGCTCCGAGAGAGGTCAATGAATCGGGGAGATACAGGAAGGAGACTGCGGCACAGGATGCGAACGCATAGTCTCCGATACTGGTCACGCCGTCGGTTATGCTGACAGTCGTCAAAGCGAGTCTGCTGAGCTGCCAGGGCGTCGACATATAGTCGGAAGATCCGTATTGGTACCAGGCACCGGACCCGGCCGTGAATGTGATATTCTCGAAATTCACGCATCCTTCGAAGACGGGGTTTTCGATAGATTCGACGCAATCGAGACTTGCCGGAACGATCAGTATTTTCAGACCCGTACAGTCCCTGAAGGCACCCGCTCCGATAGCCGTGACCGAATCGGGAATCGATAGGGAAGAGATGCGGGCGCATGATACGAACGCATAGTCGCCGATACTGGTCACGCCGTCGGATATACCGATGGTCGTCAAAGCAGATTTGCTGAGCTGCCAGGGGGTTAATCCGTACTCTGAGGGCCCGTATTGGTGCCAGGAACCTGATCCTGCCGTGAAAATGATATTCTCGATATTCACGCACCCTTCGAATACGGGGTTTTCGTCGGATCCGACGCAATCGAGACTTGCCGGAACAATCAGTTTTTTCAGACCCGTACAGTCCCTGAACGCCGATCCGCCGAGGGAGGTTACCTGATTGCCAAGAGATACGGATGTCAGCTTGGTACAGCCGTAGAATGCATGATCTCCGATAGATGTGACGGATTTCGGAACCTCGTAAGAGCCCACTCTGCCCGTCGGATATAGGACCAACGTTGTCTTATCGCCGTTGAAGAGCACGCCGCACTCGTCGGAACTGTACGTCTCGTTTTCCGGGACCACGAATGCAATCAGAGAGGTGCATCCTTCGAAAGCGGAAGTGCCAATGAAAGAGACGGCTCTGCCGAAGTGAACGGAAGTGAGCTTCGTACAAGCGTATAAGGCACGCTCTCCGACAGAGGTGACGGTATCCGAAAGATAAACGACCAGGGAACCGACTTCGGTGAGCTGCCAGGGAGTGAATCCGTAATAACAGCCT
Source organism: Acutalibacteraceae bacterium (assembly GCA_963646785.1). Lineage (GTDB taxonomy): Archaea > Thermoplasmatota > Thermoplasmata > Methanomassiliicoccales > Methanomethylophilaceae > Methanomethylophilus. Next base: position 12,237 of record CAVIXW010000023.1, on the reverse strand, counting down.
TCGGAAGCAGACATGCTGTATTCAAACCATGTACCGGAGCCGGCAAACGTGAATTTCGCAATATTGACACATCCGGAGAATGCGGGGGCATCGTTGGACCCGACGCAGTTGAGGCTTACGGGAACCGAGATCTCCGTCAGGCCGACACAGTTCCTGAATGCAGATCCGCCGAGGGATGCGACGGAGTCCGGGATAACGAGGGCGGTCAATGAAGTACAGCCCTCAAATGCGGATGCTCCGACGGATGTTACCTGCCTGCCGAGAGATACGGAGGTCAGCTTGGTACAGCCGTAGAATGCATGATTTCCGATAGATGTGACGGATTCCGGAACCTCGTAAGAACCTGCTCTGCCCAGGGGGTACATGACCAATATCGTCTTATCAAAGTTAAAAAGAACGCCGTCCGCAAAACTGTATTTTTCGTTATCCCCGACAACCTCGATCGAGGTAAGGTTGGTACAGTCTCTGAACAAGGATGGTTCGAATGACGTCACATCCCCCGATAATACGACGGTCAAAGGAACCCGAGTAAGATGCCAGGGTGCGTATTTGTAATAGGAGTCTTCGTAGACGGTGGTACCGTACGAGAACCAGTCCCCGGAACCTGTGAACGTTATCTTACCGATATGCGTACATCCGCTGAAAATCGGAGCATCATTAGATCCGACACAGTCGAGGCTTACGGGTACGGAGATCTCTTTCAGACCGGTACAATCTTTGAACGCGGACCCGCTTATCGACGTAACGGCGGCCGGAATGGTCACGGATTCCATCTTGGAGCAACCCTCGAATGCGGAAAAACCGATTGACGTGACCGATCTGCCGAAACTCAGCGATGTTAGTTCCGAACAATCGTAAAACGCCGAATCTCCGACCGATGCGGTGTGTTCGCCAAGAGATACGGAGGTCAGTTTGACACAACCGTAGAATGCACGATCGCCGATAGATGTGACGGATTCGGGAACCTCGTAAGGGCCCACTCTGCCCGTCGGGTATAGGACCAATGTCGTCTTATCGCCGTTGAAGAGCACGCCGCACTCGTCGGAACTATAGGTCTCGTTTTCCGGGACCACGAATGCGACCAGAGAGGTACATCCTTCGAAAGCGGAAGCACCTATGGATGAGACTGCTCTGCCGAAGTGAACGGAAGTGAGCTTCGTACAGTCGGAGAAAGCACGTTCTCCGACGGAGGTGACGGTATCGGACAGACAGACGACCAGGGAACCGACTTCGGTGAGCTGCCATGGCGTAAATTTATACTCGGAAGACCCGTATTGGTGCCAGATTCCGGTCCCGGCCGTGAAGGTTATCTTTTCGATATCGGTACATCCGTAGAACGCGGGGGCGTCAACGGAGCCGACACAGTCGAGGCTTACTGGGACCGAGATCTCCGTCAGATTGAAACAGTTCCTGAACGCCGATGCACCGAGGGATATGACGGAATCCGGAATGATGAGAGAGGTGAACGAAGCACACCCCTCGAACGCGGATTCTCCGATATGGGTGACGGTTCCGGGGATCTCATAAGAGCCAGCTCTGCCCGCTGGGTATAGGATCAGCGTGGTCTTATCGCTGTTGAAAAGCACGCCGCATTCGTCGGAACTGTATGTCTCGTTTTCCGGGACCGCGAATGCAACCAGGGTGGTGCATCCATCGAAAGCGGAAGCACCTATGGAAGAAACCGCTCTGCCGAAGTGAACGGAAGTGAGCTTCGTACAGTCGGAGAAAGCACGTTCTCCGATTGTGGTTACGGTGTCGGACAGATAAACGACCAGGGAACCGACTTCGGTGAGCTGCCATGGAGTATATCCGTAATAGTAGCCTTCGGATGCGGACATACTGTATTCAAACCACTTTCCGGAACCAGTGAACGTCAGTTTTGCAATGTTGACGCAACCTGAGAATGCGGGTGCATCGTTGGATCCGACGCAGTTGAGGCTTACGGGAACCGAGATCTCCGCCAGACCGACACAGTTCCTGAACGCTGATCCGCCGAGGAATGTGACGGAGTCAGGAATGGTGAAAGAGGTGAACGAGGTACAGCCCTCGAATGCGGATACTCCGACGGATGTTACCTGCATGCTGAGAGATACGGAGGTCAGATCGGTACAACCGTAGAATGCGAAATCGCCGATAGATGTGACGGATTCCGGGATCGTGACAGTGTTCAGAGAGAGGCAGGTATAGAATGCGTGATCACCGATAGATGTGACGGATTCCGGGATCGTGACAGTGTTCAGAGAGAGGCAGGTATAGAATGCGTGATCACCGATAGATGTGACGGATTCCGGGATCGTGACAGTGTTCAGAGAGAGGCAGGTATAGAATGCGTGATCACCGATAGATGTGACGGATTCCGGGATCGTGACAGTGTTCAGAGAGAGGCAGGTATAGAATGCGTGATCACCGATAGATGTGACGGATTCCGGGATCGCATAGGCCGTGCTATCTTTGCCCATTGGGTACATTACCAATGTTGTCTTATCGATGCTGAAAAGAACACCGTCCGCAGAACTGTATTTTTCGTTATCTCCGACAACCTCGATCGAAACAAGATCCTCGCAGCCTCTGAATGCGGACTGTTCGAACGAGGTCACATCCTCCGACAGGACGACGGTCAAAGCGACCCGGGTAAGTTGCCAGGGAGTAAATTTGTAACAGGAGTCTTCGGAAACATAATCGCCGTATGCGAACCAGTCCCCCGATCCGGTGAATATCACCCTGCATATATTTTCGCAACCGGCAAAGACGGGTGCCAGATTGGACCCGACGCAGTCGAGGCTTACGGGTACGGACATCTCTATCAGGCCGGTACAGTCTTTGAACGCCGATCCGCTTATCGATGAAACGGTGGCCGGGATGGTCACGGATCCTATGTTGGTGCAGCCTTCGAATGCGGAAGCACCGATCGACAGGACCGATCTGCCGAGACTCAGCGAGGCGAGTGCCGAACAATCGTAAAACGCCGAATCTCCGACAGAGGTCACGTCGTCCGAAATGATCACAGTCAAAGCGACCTGGGTAATTTGCCAGGGAGTGAATTTGCTGTCCGACGATCCGTAACGGTACCAGTCCCCGGATCCGGCCGTGAATGTTATCTTTTCGATATTTGTACATCCGTAGAACGCGGGGGCGTCAATGGAGCCGACACAGTCGAGGCTTGCCGGAATACTGAGCTGTTTAAGTGCTGTGCAGTTTTTGAACGCCGAGTTTCCAAGGAATGTGACAGAGTCCGGAAGGACCACGGAGGCGATCCTGGCACAACCCTCGAATGCGGAGGGACCGATCGTTTCCGCAGAACAGCCGAGATCAACGGTGCCGAGAGCGGCACAGTTGCAGAAAGCATACGCTCCGATCGACCTGACGGAATCCGGCAGCCTCACGGAAGACAACTGAATACATCCGTTGAATGCAAAGTCCCCTATCGATCCGACCCTGTTGCCGAATGTTATCGAAATAAGATCGGTACAACCGCTGAACGCAGAGGCACCGATAGATTCTACGGGCTCCGGGAGGGTCACGGCGGAAAGTAAGATGCAGTCTTCGAACGCGGAGTCTCCAATATACAGAACAAAGTTGCCCAGGTTCAAGGAGGCTAGGTTCGTACATCCTTCGAACGCAGAGTCTCCGATCGAGTACACATTATCCGTAAAAGTAACGGAAACGATCTTCGTACAATTTTCGAACGCAGAGGCTCCGATGGTTCTGACAGAATTTCCGAAATCCACCGAAGAAAGGGCCGCACAGTCATAGAATGCGAAGGATCCGACAGAGGTCACTTCATCTGACAGGAAAACGGCCACCGATCCGGTCTCGGTGAGCTGCCAGGGAGTGTACCTGTAATAGAAACCTTCGGACTCGTCCGTACTGTATACGAACCAGTCCCCGGACCCCACAAACGTGATCCTGGCAATGTTGACGCAACCGGAGAATGCGGGTGCATCGTTGGATCTGACGCAGTTGAGGCCGACGGGGACCGAGATCTCTTTCAGACCGGTGCAGCCTTCGAATGCGGAGCTGCCGAGTGACGTGACCGAAGCAGGAATGCATATGGAACCGAGAGAAGTGCAGCCTTCGAATGCGGAGTTCCCGATCGAGGTCACGCAATCCGGGATCGACAGGGAAGCGATGGCCGCACATCCGCTGAACGCATAATCCCCGATCGATCTGATAGCTTTACCCAGAGACACCGTGTCGAGAGAATTGCAGTTGCTGAATGCATAATCTCCGATAGTTGCCTTCGCATCCGAAATAACAACTTTTTCGAGAACCGGACAATCGCTGAACGCATGGTTTCCGACCGTTGCGACCGAATCGGGAATTACGATGGAGGTAAGGGATCCGCATCCCTGGAAAGCGGAATCTCCGATCGATTCGACGGAATCACCCAGATCCACGCTGGCAAGAAGTCCGCAATTGTAGAATGCTTTCAATCCGATCGTTTTTACCTTCTCGAAAGACAGGTCCGTGATGACATGGCAGTCCCCGAATGCGGAATCGCCTATGGATTCGACCGTATCCGAGAAGGTCACCGAGTTGAGCTTGTTGCATGCATAAAATGCATTTTCTCCGATTGATTTCACGCCGGTGGAAATGACGATCGCGGTCAGGGCGGATTTGCTGAGCTGCCAGGGGGTGCAACCGTAATAAGAGGGGTCGGCACTGTGGGAACTATACGGGTACCATTCTCCGGACCCTTTGGTGAAGATGACCTTTTCGATAGCCGTACACTCGGAGAATATGGGCGAAACGTTGGATCCGACGCAGTTGAGACTCACCGGAACCGTGAGTTCTTTGATCCTTGTGCAACCTTTGAACGCAGAATCCCCGAGAGAGGTGACGGAATCGGAGATGATCACCGTATCAAGGAATACGCAGTCCTCGAACGCATGGTCTCCGATGGTCGTCACACGACCCGGAATGATTATGGGTGTGAGCTTTGCACATCCCTGGAATGCGTAGTTCCCGATGGTTCTGAGATTGTTACCGAAGGTCACGGAAACGAGAGAGACGCATCCGCTGAATGCATGGTCTCCGATGGAATCGACGGCATCCGGAATCGCCAATGCGGAGAGTGTCGAACATCCGCTGAAAGCATAATTTCCGATCGAGGTGACTGTGTTGCCAAAATCGATAGTGGAAAGATCTGTACAGCCGCTAAATGCGTAGTCTCCGATCGATGCGGCAGAACTGCCGAAGTTCAGCGTGAACAGGGAGGTACAGTCTTTGAAGGCGGATACTCCGATCGTCTGAAGAGATCCGGGAAGGCGGATGTAAAGAATGGATCCGCAGAGTTCGAACGCATGGTCTCCGATGGCCGATAGGGAATTATCCAATTCCAGGGTTTCGAGTTTGGTACATCCGTAGAATGCGTAGTTCCCGATGACCCTGACGGACTCGGGGAAAGTTACAGAGATTAGTTTTACACAGCCGCTGAACGCGGATGCTCCGACGGAGGTAACGGCATCGGGAATATTCGCGGCCTCGAGCGATACGCATCCTTCGAACAGACGGTCTTCGATAACGGTCACGGAACCCGGGATCGATACGGATGCAAGTTTTACACAGCCGCTGAACGCGGATGCTCCGATGGCGGAGACGGTATCCGGGACGGCCACAGAAGTAAGGTACGTACAGTCTTTGAATGCGGATGCTCCGATGGATGTGATGCCGTCGGATATCACGACCTCCGCCAGTTCGGAGCTGCTGAGCTGCCAGGGAGTGTATCCGTAATAGGAACTCGCGGAAGAGGTCATGCCGTAATCGAACCAGTTTCCGGACCCCGTGAACGTTATCTTGGAGAGATGCGTGCATCCGCTGAAGATCGGGGCATCGTTGGACCCGACACAATCGAAACCGACCGGAACGGTCAGCTCTTTCAGACCGGTACAGTCTTTGAATGCGGAATCGCCGACGGATCTCACGGAACCCGGGATCGTAATGGACGGAACATCGTTGCAGTTTTGGAATGCACCCTTTCCGATGGTCGTGAGAGAATTGCCGAGGCCCACTGAACAGAGCGAGGTACAGTTGTAGAACGCATAATCTCCGATCGATCCGACGGAGTCCGGAATTGTTATGGAGTTAAGCTTGCCGCAGCCCGAAAATGCATTGGAACCGATCGATCCGACGGAATTTCCGAGGAACACCGTGGTGAGTGCGCTGCACCGGTAAAATGCAAAGTTTCCGATCGAAGATACCAAATCGGGAATGGAGATGAAATTCAGGGAGGCGCAGCCGTAGAACGTATTCTCTTTGACGGCCGCGAGAGACCTGCCGAGGTCCACGGACCTAAGGCCGGTACATCCTTCGAATGCGGAAGATCCGAGTTCAGTGACTGAGTTGGGAAGGGTCACGGTCGTGAGGTTTATACAGGCACCGAATGCCCCGTCCCCGATGGTTGCGACATTATCGGAAAGCCTGACGGAAGTAAAATTACAGCCATAAAAAGCAGAGGCACCGATAATTTTGACGGAATCCGGAAGGGTCGGGGAACCGAGGGAAATACAGCCGCTGAACGATTCGATCCCCAGCGTTTCGACGGATTTGCCGAAGTTCACGGCAGACAGGTTGACACAGTCTTTGAAAGCATAGTTTCCGATCGATTTTACCATATCCGAAATGGTCACGGTCTCGAGTAAGGTGCATCCTTCGAACATATGGTCTTCGATAGAGGTCAGATAGCCGGGGATAATCACTGAAACGAGTTTGGTACAGCCGCTGAATGCAGAGACCCCGATCGCGGTGACCGTATCCGGGATGATCAGGGTAGCAAGATTGACACAGTCTTTGAACGCAAAGTCTCCGATCGATTCGAGGGATCCGCCGAGATCTGCGGAGGCGAGTTCCGTACAGCCGCTGAAGGCATAGTTTCCGATCGATATTGCGGAATCCCCGAGAGTTATCGATGGCAGGGAGGCGCATCCGCAGAACGCATAATCTCCGATCCTGGTCACCGAATTCAGGATCGTCGTGAAAACGAGATTGCCGCACCCGTTGAACGCATAGTTTCCGATAGATTTCACATCTCCCGGAAGAGACACGGTCCTGAGCAGCGTACATCCGTCGAACAGACGGTCTTCGATAGCGGTCACCGAACTCGGGATCGATGCGGAGGTAAGCTTTACACAGCCGCTGAATGCGGATGCTCCGATAGACGTGATGCCGTCGGATATTACGACCTCCTCCAATTCGGATCCGCTGAGCTGCCAGGGAGTATATCCGTAATAGGAACTCTCGGAAGGGGTCATGCCGTAATCGAACCAGCCTTCGGACCCTGTGAACGTTATCTTGGAGAGATGCGTGCAGCCGCTGAAGATCGGGGCATCGTTGGACCCGACACAGTCGAGACCGGCAGGTACGGTCAGCTCTTTCAGACCTGTACAGCCGCCGAATGCGGAATCACCGAGGGATTTCACGGAACCGGGGACGGTGATGGATGCGATATCGCTACAATTTTGGAATGCACACTTTCCGATGGCCGCGAGAGAACTGCCAATCCCTACGGAAGCGAGTGAGGTACAGTTGCAGAACGCATGATCTCCGATCGATCCGACGGAATTGCCGAGGGACACCGCGGCGAGGACGCCGCACTGATAGAATGCGGAGTTTCCGATCGAAGATACCGAATCGGGAATGGTGATCTTCTCGAGGGATATGCAGCCGTAGAACGTATCATCCTTGATGGTAATGAGAGAATTGCCGAGTTCTACGGATCTGAGGGCGGTACAACCTTTGAATGCGGATGAACCGAGTTCGGCGAAAGAGCCGGGGAGGGTCACGGAGGCGAGATTGATGCAGTCGCTGAACGCACTCTCTCCGATTACTGCGACCTTGTCCGGGATACTGATCGAAGTGAACAAACATCCGCTGAACGCACGGTCTCCGATCATCACGAGCTTGTCCGGGAGTCTGATATGATCGAACGTGCACTTGCTGAACGCAGATTCCGCAATATATTCGATGGAATCGGGAAGGTCCGGGGTGCAGAGAGATGTGCTGCCGCTGAACGCAAATGCCCCGATGAATTTAACCGATTTGGGGATCGTAATAGATTTCAGGGCGGAACAGTTGTAAAATGCCGAAGGTCCGACAAATCCGATATCCTCGGATACGACGACATCCAAAGCGAGCTGGGTGATCTGCCAGGGAGTGTACATATAGCTGGGATTCTGCGAATCGGACGTATCGTACGCATACCAGGTTCCGGACCCGTAGGTGAACGTGATGTCCGTGATCCTTTCACAGCCCTCGAACGCAGGCGAATCGTTGGACACTACGCAGTCGAGACTTGCCGGAACGGTGAGTTCGTTAAGTCTTTCGCAGTTTTTGAATGCGGATTTCCCGAGAGTGACCACGGTATCGGGAATGACGACGGAGCGGAGGGAAGCACACCCGCTGAACGCGTAGTCTCCGACGATCGTAACCGAGGACGGGATGGTGTAGGTCGTCCCGGGGTTGCCGATCGGGTATTGGAGCAAAGTGGTCTTTTCCTTGTTGAAAAGTACGCCGTCTGCGGAAGCGAACGCGGTATTTTCATCGGAGACCTCGAACGAAACAAGTGCGGAACAGCCCACGAACGCAAGATCTCCGATCGACGAGACCGATTTACCGACATATACCGAGGTGACCTTGCCACAATCGAACAGTGCCCTGTCTCCGACAGAGGACACGCCGTCCGATATGGTGATGGCCAGGCTACTTCCGGTAAGCTGCCAGGGGGTGTTTCCGTAGAAAGAAGGTTGAGAACTGTCGGTACCGTATCCGAACCAGGTTCCGGACCCTTCGGTGAAGGTGATCTTCGAAATGGCCACACAACCGTAGAAAACAGGTTTGTCGTTGGATGCAACACAGTCCACGCTCACGGGAACGGTGAGCTCTTTCAGACCGGAACAGAATCTGAACGCCGATTCTCCGATCGCTGTAATCGAGTCGGGAATGGTCAAAGAACTAAGAGAGGAGCACCAGAAGAATGCCTGCTTTCCTATCGATCCGACGGAATTGCCGAGGACTAAGGTTGTAAGGGCGTAACATTCCCTGAAAGCTTCGTCGCCGATAGAAGTGACGGAATCCGGGATGGTCACGGATGCGAGTTTGGAGCAACCGTAGAATGCACCGTTCCCGAGCGTGACGAGAGATTTGCCGAGATTCAGAGAGAAGAGGGCGGTACACTCTTTGAATGCATAATCGCCGATAGAAGTGACGGAATCCGGGATGGTCACGGATGCGAGTTTGGAGCAACCGTTGAATGCATTATTCCCAATCGTGACGAGAGATCCACCGAAATCGATAGAGTAGAGGGAGGTACACTCCTTGAATGCGTTATCGCCGATAGAGGCCACGGAACCGGGAACGGAGAAAGTGAGTAGCGAGGTACATTTTTCGAATGCACTGTCCCCTATGGCGACGACCGAATCGGGCAAAATCACATCACGGAGGGTGGTACAGCCGTAGAACGCAGAATTGCCGACGGTTTCGACACTGCCGGATATGACGATCGACAGATAGCTTTGAGAGAGCTGCCAGGGAGTATATCCGCAGTAATAGCCATCGTAAGTCGACGTGCTGTAGTCAAACCACTTTCCGGAGCCGGTGAACGTGAATTTCGCAATTTTGACGCAGCCGGAGAATGCGGGTGCATCGTTGGATGCGACGCAGTTGAGGCTTACGGGAACCGAGAGCTCTGTAAGGCCGACACAGTTCCTGAACGCAGATCCGCCTAGGGATGTGACAGAGTCCGGGATAACGAGGGCGGTCAATGAAGTACAGCCCTCGAATGCGGATAATCCGATGGATTTTACAGAATTACCGAGGTTCACGGAGGAGAGGTCCGTACAGCCGTAGAACGCATGGTCGTCGATAAGCGTGACCGAATCGGGAATGGTCAGACCGGTCAGAGAGGTACAGCCGTAGAACGCCTGTTTCTCGATTGCGGTGACGGAATCGGAAAATACCACGGATCTGAGATGCGCACTCTCGTGGAATACATTGCCGGGGACCGAGGTCAGTCCCTCGGAGAGGATGACTGTAAGATCCGCTGTCGTACAGTACCAGGGAGTGAATCTGTACAAAGCATCCTCCGTATCGATAGAACCGTAATCCATCCAGGTCCCGGAACCCTTGGTGAATGTTATCGTCTTGATATTCGGACAGTCTTTGAATACGGGGGAATCGATGGATATGACGCAGTCAAGGCTCGCAGGAATGGTGAGCTCGCTTAAGCCGGTACATCCCTGGAACGAAGAAGTGCCGATGTAATCGATCGAATCGGTGATGACCAGATTATCCAGGGAGGAACATCCGTAGAACGCATGATCTGTGATCGACGTTACACTTTCCGGGATGACCACCGATTCGAGATCGGAACAGCCGTAGAACGCACCGGACCCTATGCTGGTGACGGACCTACCGATGACCACGGATGCAAGAGACGTGCATCCCTGGAACGCCGACTCGGCGATAAATGATACGGAATCGGATATGACCGCCGATTCGAGACCGGTACAGTCCTGGAAGGTATTTTTTCTGATGTGTTTAAGAGAATCGGGAAGGTCCAGAGAAGTAAGGGAGGTACAGCCCTGGAATGCGGCACTATCGATGATCGTGATCGAATCCGGAAGGTCTACGGAAGCAAGAGAGGTACAGCCCTGGAATGCGGATTCACCGATAGTTATGATCGAATCCGGAAGATCAACGGAAATAAGTGAAGTGCAGTCTTGGAACGCTGAAGTTCCGACAGAAGTGATTCCGTCGGAAATTACAACATTCTTCAGATTCTTACTGATTTGCCAGGGAGTGTAATTGTGCATGGACGACTTATACGAAAACCAATCTCCCGATCCGGTGAAGGTAATCTTTTCGATATTGTAGCACGTATCAAATGCAGGCCAGGTATCGGACACTGCACAGTCGAGACCGACATTGATGGTAAGTTCTTTCAGACCAGCGCAGTCCGCAAACGAGTACAACCCAAGTTTTTTGACAGAATCCGGAATTGTCAAGGATTCGAGTTTGGAACATCCCCGGAACGCATCATCGCCGATAGAGGCGAGAGTACCAGAAAAATTCACATCGACAAGCGAAGTGCAGTCTTGGAACGCATAATATCCGATAGAGGTCACGGAATCGCCGAGATTTACGGAAGTAAGATCCGTACATCCCCTGAAGGCCGAATCGCCGATAGATTGCACCGAATCCGGTACAGTGACCTTACCGAGGGAGGAACAGCCCTCGAATACGCTGTTCTCGAGAGCGGGAATGGAATTGCCGAGGTTTATCGATTCGAGCTTGCCGCAATTCATGAACGCCGAGCTTCCGATAGATGTGATGGAATCGGGCAGGGTCAATGAAGCGAGAGATGTGCAACCCTTGAATGCCGCATATTGGATCTCTCTGACGGAGTCGGGAAGAGTGAGAGACTCGAGGGACGTACATCCGTAGAACGCACCTTCATTGATTGCTTCGATACTGTCGGGGAGGGAGACAGATCTCAGGGAAGTACAGTACCCGAACATATACTGGGGGATGTTCGTGACGTTACAGTTGAGGATCACGGATCCGAGCTTGTCGCATTTCGCAAAAACATTAGTCCCGAGGGAGTTTACAGAACCCGGGATGGTCACGGAGACAAGGGATGCGCATCCCCAAAAAGCACTGTTTCCGATGGAGACAACGGAGTTGCCTAGGTCCACGGAGGCAAGTTCCGTACAATTCCAGAACGCAAATTTTCCGATGACCTGAACGGATTCGGGAAGTGTCACGGAAGCGAGGGCCGAACAACGGTAAAACGCATTATCCCCGATCGAGCTGATCGAATTGCCGAGGACAACAGATGTGAGAGCGGTACAATTCGAAAAGGCTTTGGTTCCGATGGTTGTGACAGAATCCTCGATGACGATTTTATCGATTTTTTCACGGAACGAAACCCAGGGACAGGAGTAATCATTGAAATCGTCCATCGCCCCGGAGCCACTAATCGTTAGAATACCAGATCCTTCATCAAACACGTAATTGACGTTTGGTCCGCACGATCCGGAATATTCGGAAGGATCCGCATCGGCGGATTCAGCGCCCATCAGTACGAGATACGCAGAAACACAAACCAAAAGGGCAACAATCAGTTGTATATGCCTCTTCGTGAGAATCCTCTCCTGTTAAATACATTCTAATCTTTTAATTACTATTAACGCTTTCCCAATTTGAGGCACTATACTTTTAAATCGATGCTTGGGAAGCGCG